>DATIYO010000187.1:0-4749 GCA_035517575.1 Methanomicrobiales archaeon | reverse complement strand
CATGTCGGTCGAGGTCTTCCCGTCGCCGAAGTTCCACAGGTAGGTCCGGGGGGTGGAGCCGCCCGACTTATCGGTGAACACCACCACCAGGGGGACCGACCCGAATACCGGGTCTGCGGAGAAGTCGGCGTGCGGATAGAGCCCGACGATGATATACCCGCTCTTCGATGCCGTCGTCGTGGTCGTGGCCTGCGCCTGCACCGATGCGACGAGCGCGAAGACGACGAGGAGAGCTATGAACTGCGTTAACCTGTACTTCATCACCATGGTGTACCTCCGATCGATCCTATTTCTGCGCCCGAAGCGGCGGGCGATGCCCGGAAACCCGATCCGGAGCGAGAAATACCATCCTGCTATCACTCTTCTACCCCATAAAAGTATGGATATCGTCCTGTTTCCTCCGTCGGAGGAGGGCTCCCGGGGCGGGCCGGGAAGGGAAGGCATCATATCCTGATCGCGCCTACCGGTCCGGGGGAACCATGGAGCGGAGGTTCTTCTTCATCACCCGGGTGCCGGACGAGCCGGGCTCCCTCGAGGAGGCGGCGGCCGTCATCACCGGGTGCAACGGGAACATCAACCGGGTCCACTACGACCGCCGGATCGACCCCTGCACGGTCTTTTTCGAGGCGACGGCCGAGGAGGGGATGGTGGAGCGGATCGTGGGCGGCCTCCGGGAGCGTGGGTTCCTCCAGGCCTCCCTCCCCTCCCCCGGCTTCCTCAGGCTCGCCGTCCACCTCCCCCACCGGCCGGGCACCCTCCACGAGTTCCTCGGCCACACGTCCGCCGCGGGGGCGAACATCGCCTTTGCAGACTTCGACGACTCGGGCGGCGGGGAGGTGCGCCTCGTCATGGCGATGACTCTCGAGGACCGGTCGGCGGCGTCCCAGCTCCTGGACCGGCTGAAGTCCCGGTACCGGGTCGAGGTCCTCGAGTCCGTGGCCGGCTCGGACGGCCTCGACGACACGGTCTTCTACCTCCGGTTCGCCGAGGAGCTCCGGTCCCTCCTCGGCGGGGGGGAGGAGGCCTTCCTCCTCCGGCTCCTCCACGACGTGAACCACATCGTCCAGGAGCTGGAGCGGCGGGGCGAGGACCCGAGGACCGTCTTTTCGAGCATCCTCGCCACGGGGAAGACCCTCCGGGAGACGAGCGGGGAGGGCTTCTACGCCGACGTCCAGGAGATCCCCCTCGCCGACGACCTCCTCCTCGCCTGCCTGCAGCCCCCCTGCGGCGGGAACGTCTTCCTCCTCGCCTCGCCCGGCCACCTCCTCATGGTGGACACCGGCTACGGGATCTACCACGCCGACCTCCTGCAGGCCTTCGCCCGGCTCGGCCCCTGGGACCCCGCTGACCTCTCGGCGGTCCTCGTCACCCATGCCGACGCCGACCACTGCGGGGGGGCGGGCCACTTCCCCGTCGCGACCCGCCTCAGCCGGGCCGCCCTCGGCTGCATCCGGGCGGCGGACCGGGCCTTCGGCTCCCGGAGCGAGGGGCTCATCCTCGAGACGGTGTACACGACGCTCATCAACCTCTTCTCCGGGTTCACGCCGCCGTCGAGGGTGGAGGTCCTCGGCGAGCCGTCGGGCTCCCGCACGGGCGGCTTCCCCGTTCTCGCCCGGTTCACCCTCGGGGGGCATGCCTTCGAGGTCCTGGAAGGCCTCGGCGGGCACACGGCCGGCCAGGTCTACCTCGCCTCCCGGGAGCTCGGGGTCCTCTTCACCGGCGACAGCCTGATCAACCTGGAGGGGCTCACCCCCGAGCGGCGCTCCTTCAACTCCCTCGCCGTGAACCTGATCACCTCGGTGAACGTCGACCGGGAGCTGGCCCGGCGGGAACGGGCCGGTCTCCTCGCCCTCGCCACCGCCTGGGACAGGGAGGCACGCCCTTCGGGGAGGCGGTGCATCATCTGCGGGGGGCACGGGCCCGTCTCGGTCCTCGAGGGGGATTCCCTCGTCTCCTTCGGGGGCGGGAAGCGGTACCTGCCCGGGGACACGGGCCCGGGCCGGTAGCCGGCCCATCGTTCCTCGCCTGCCCCGATTTTTCCCCGAGGAACACCGCCACCCGAGGACGTGCCGACCGTGCCATATCCGCATCGTTAATACGTCAGGTTCACCATTCTGTATGGAAACCCATGAAGGCGGTCCTGGGACTCGAAGACGGGGACTCGGTCGTCGGGGAGGGCTTCGGGGTGGAGGGCTCCACGGCAGGGGAGCTCGTCTTCTGCACCACGATGACGGGCTACATGGAGGCCCTCACCGACCCCTCGTACAACGGCCAGATCCTGATGTTCACCTACCCCCTCATCGGGAACTACGGGGTGGACGAGGGGAACTTCCAGAGCGGCGGGGTGAAGGCCCTCGGGTGCGTCGTCCGGGAGATCTGCAGGGCGCCGTCGGGGGGTCCCGCGCTCGACCGGTTCTTCGAGAGAAACGGCCTCCTCGGGATCACGGGGGTCGACACCCGCCGGCTCACCATCAAGTGCCGGGAGAAGGGCACCATGCGGGCCGCACTCCTGGTCGGGGAGGATGACCGTGCTGCCGCCGTAGAGGCCGCAAAGAAGGTCCCGCTCATCACCGAGACCGACCTGATCGCCGAGGTGACCTGCAGGGAACCGTACCGGATCCCGGGCCCGGGGAAGCGGGTCGCCGTCCTCGACCTCGGGATCAAGCGGAACCAGCTCGTCTCGATGGGCAACCGGGGTGCCGACCTGTTCGTCTTCCCGTACAACACCCCGCACGACGTGGTGCAGGCCTGCCGGCCGCAGGCGCTCTTCATCAGCAACGGGCCGGGCGACCCGAAGCGGGCCACCGAGACGGTCCGGTGCGTGCGGGACTTCGTCGGGGAGATCCCGATCTTCGGGATCTGCTTCGGGAACCAGATCACCGGTCTCGCCCTCGGGGCCGACACCTACAAGCTGAAGTTCGGCCACCGCGGGGTCAACCAGCCGGTCCGGTACCACGACGGCTCCATCTACATCACGACCCAGAACCACGGCTTCGTCGTCGACCGCGAGACCCTGCCCGAGGGCTGCACCGTCACCCACGCGAACGTGAACGACGGGACCCTTGAAGGGTTCGAGGACCGTGACCTCGGCATCACCTGCGTCCAGTTCCACCCCGAGGCCCACGGCGGGCCGCTGGACACCGAGGAGCACTACTTCGGGATGATGTTCCGGAGGATCCCCTGATGCCCCGCAAGGAGCACATCAGGAAGGTCCTCCTGATCGGCTCGGGGCCCATCCAGATCGGCCAGGCCGCCGAGTTCGACTTCTCGGGGTCGCAGGCATGCAAGGCCCTCCGCGAGGAGGGGGTCACGGTCGTCCTCGTGAACTCGAACCCCGCGACCATCCAGACCGATCCCGAGATGGCCGACATCATCTACATCGAGCCCCTCCGGGCCGCGACCATCGCGAAGATCATCGAGAAGGAGCGCCCCGACGGGATCCTCTCGGGTATGGGCGGGCAGACCGGGCTCAACATGACCGCCGAGCTCGCCGAGATGGGGGCGCTCGCGGGGGTCGAGATCCTGGGGACGCCCCTCGACGCCATCTACCGCGGCGAGGACCGGGAGCAGTTCAAGAACCTCATGGAGGCGATCGGCGAGCCGGTACCCCGGTCCATGATCCTCCGGAACATCGCGGAGCTCGACCAGGCCGAGAAGATAGTCGGCCTCCCCGCCATCATCCGCCCCGCCTACACCCTGGGCGGGAGCGGCGGCGGCGTCGCCCACACGCGGGAGGAGCTCCGGAAGATCACCGAGGTCGGCCTGACCCGCTCCCGGATCCACCAGGTCCTCGTCGAGGAGAGCGTGGTCGGCTGGAAGGAGATGGAGTTCGAGGTGATGCGGGACGCGGCCGACACCTGCGTCATCGTCTGCGGGATGGAGAACGTGGACGCGATGGGCATCCACACGGGGGAGTCGGTCGTCGTCGCCCCCATCCTCACCCTGCGGGACGACGAGTTCCAGATGCTCCGCTCCGCGGCGATCAAGATCATCCGGGCCCTCGGGGTCCAGGGGGGCTGCAACATCCAGTTCGCGTACCAGGACGGGGAGTACCGGGTCATCGAGGTGAACCCCCGGGTCTCGCGGTCCTCGGCGCTCGCCTCAAAGGCAACGGGCTACCCCATCGCCCGGGTCGCGGCGAAGATCGCCATCGGCCTCCGGCTCGACGAGATCATGAACACGGTGACCGGCTGCACCCCCGCCTCCTTCGAGCCAGCCGTGGACTACGTCGTCGTGAAGGTCCCCCGCTGGCCCTTCGACAAGTTCAAGACCGCCGACCGGACCCTCACCACGGCGATGAAGTCGACGGGCGAGGTGATGGCCATCGGGAGGACCGTCGAGGAGGGGTTCAAGAAGGCCCTCCGTTCCCTCGACACCGACATGCGGACGCACACGAACCCGAACGAGATCCGGATGATCCTCCAGCGGCCCACCGACGAACGGTTCGGGTGCCTCTTCGACGCGTTCCGCGCGGGCTTCACCCTCCAGGAGATCGCCGGCCTCACGTTCATCGACCCCTACTTCCTCGAGAAGATCCGGAACGTCGTCGAGATGGAGCGGCAGCTCCCGGGCGGGTGCAGCCCCGAGGTCATCCGGAAGGCCAAGGAGTACGGGTTCCCGAACGCCGAGATCGTGAAGCTCTCGGGGCTCCCCTGGGAGGAGGTGGAGAACATCGTGGGTGCGCCCACCTACAAGATGGTGGACACCTGCGCCGCCGAGTTCCCCGCGACGACGCCGTACTTCTACTCG
>DATIYO010000186.1:0-5520 GCA_035517575.1 Methanomicrobiales archaeon | reverse complement strand
CTGGAGTCTGACACGAAGGGCTGTTACCTCGGGAGGGAGTTCTGCTTCTCCCGGCCACCCGCGGAGAAGTTCCTCGGGTTTTTCACCTGGAAGCCCGGCCAGGACAGCCCGAGGGCGAGGAAGAAGCTCGCGCCGGGCCGGTGCTGCACCATGGGGGACCACCCGCTCCCCTTCGGGGTATCGGCATACGACGTGGACCACTCCCTCTACGGCGCCTGCGGTTTCATCCTCGAGGGTGAGAAGACCGTCGCGTATACCGGCGACTTCCGGCTCCATGGCAGGCGGGAGGCAAAGACCCGGGAGTTCATCGCGCAAGCGAAAGGTGCTGGCGTCCTTATCACCGAGGGTACCCGGGTGTCGGACCCCGGGCCGGCCGACGGTAACAGAGTCACCGAGGACTCGGTGTGCGAGACCTGCCGGGGGGCTGTCGAGGGCTATCCCGGCCTCGTCATCGCCGACTTCTCGGCCCGTAACTTCGAGCGGCTCGAGGCCTTCCGGGACATCGCCGCCCGGGCCGGCCGGGAACTCGTGGTGACCGCCCGGGACCTGTACATGCTCTATGCGCTCTACACCGTCGACGGCGTGAAACGGTGGGAAGGGATCAGGGTTTATGACGAGATCACCGACCATGATTCGCGGAAATGGGAGATCGAGCTCGTGAAGAAGCTCGCGGCCGGCCGGTACGTGACCCACGCGGCCATCCACGACGACCCCGGCCGGTTCATCCTCTGCTTCTCCTTCTTTGACATGAACCACCTGCTCGACATCAGGCCCGCCGGCGGGCGCTACCTCTACTCCTCCTGCGAGCCGTTCAACGAGGAGATGGAGATCGACTTCCGCAGGCTCTGGGAGTGGCTGCGGTTCTTCGGGATCGAGCCCTGCGGGTTCTCGATGGTGAAGGACGCGGCGGGCGACCTGGTCCCCGAGATGGACCGGCACTTCCATGCCTCGGGGCATGCCTCGGGGGCGGACCTGGCATGGGCCATCGGGGAGATCGCCCCCGAGGTGATCATCCCCGTCCACACCGAGCATCCCGAGTGGTTCGCGGAGAACTTCGACGGGGTGCTCGTGCCCGAGGAGGGGAAGAGGTATACGTTTTAGAGGCGATGTATGAGCATGGACCGATTCCTCCTGGAGCTGAACCCCGAGACGAAGAACCGGCTGGACAGGCTGCGGACGTACCCGGAGGAATCCAGCGACCAGCTCATCAACCGGCTCATCGACTCGTACGAGGACGGTGCCCGGCTGACGAAGGAGGAGGTCGGGAGGGTCAGGGAATTCCTGAGCGAGTTGAAGGAGGGCCGGATCACTGCCCGGGAGCAGGTACGGGACGAGCTTGCCCCGTCGCAGGACCGGCCGCCCGTTTCCACCGGCGATCCGCAGGCGATCCGGGACATGGAGGCGCTCTTCTCGAGCACCGCAGAACAGGTCCCCGAACCCGGGCCGGCCCCCTCCGAACCTTCAGACTACGGCGATATCCGCGAGATCGATTTTGACCGGAAAAGCAGGTCGCGGACGCCCTACCTGGATTCCCTCTGATGCCGGACGTCCTTCGTGACGTTCATGGCGTCCCTGGTCCGGCCAGGTTCACCATCACCGGATCGGGGTAAACCCCCACCTCCATCGGGCTGCGGGGTGCCAAATATTCATATATCCACACGTGTAGATCATTGTATGCAGACGTCATCGCTCCGGGTCAACCCGAAGACGAAATCCCGGCTCGAGAAGCTGAAGGTTCACCCGAGGGAGTCCTATGACCGGGTCATCGACCGGCTCATCGATTCCTACCATGACGACGAGCCCCTGACCGACGAGGAGATCGAGGGGATCGAGGAGGCTCTCCAGGACCTGAAAGAGGGCCGGACCTATACCCACGAACAGGTGAAGAAGAAGCTCGGGCTGTCCTGAATGCCCGCCGCCCTCGTCTATACCTCCCGGGCCCTCAGGGACCTGGGGAAATTATCGAAAGGGGTGAGCCAGAGGATCCTCACGGCCCTGGAGCGGCTGGCTGAGGAGGATGACCCCGAGCGGTCGGTGAAACGATCGCGGGACTCCCCTCTCTCTTCACTCCGGGCCGGTGCGTACCGGGTCATCCTGGATATCCGGCGGGAAAAGATCACCATCTTTGTCCTTCGGGCCGGCTCAGGGAGGAACGGATACCGTGACCTCTGAAGGGAACCGGGGAGCCGGACAGATCCGCGCCATCATCTTCGACATGGACAACACCCTCTTCGACTTCGTTGCGGCGAAGCAGCACGCCTGCCGCGAGGTCGCGAAATACCTCGGCAGGGACGACTGGGAGGCGCTCTTCCGGTGCTTCCTCGACTCGCCCCACGGCTTCGAGAGCCACGAGAACATCCGGGACTATTTCGATCTCTGCGGGTTACTCGAGGAATGCGGTTCCACGAAGAACCGGGTTCCAGACCAGAGCCCCGACATTCCACCCGAAGGAGACCCGATCCCCCGTGGGAACTCCTCCACTCCGAATGCGCCTGCCCCGCCCAGCGAGGGCCGGCTCCCTTCGGCCTGCGGCGGCACCTTCTCCTGGCAGGTTCAATCAGCCGGAGTTTCCGACCCCGAAGCCCATCCGAAGGTCCGCGACAACCTCCTCGCCGACAAGTCGCTGTACTGCAACGAGGCCTTCTCCCGCTGCTGCGCCATCTACGAGGCCGAGAAGGTCCGGGTGCTGGAGCCCTACCCTGGCGTCCTCGAGACCCTCTCGGACCTGAAGCGGCGGGGCCTCCCGCTCGCCATCGTCACCGACGCGCACAACGGGAACGCCCTCGCGAGGCTCCGGAAGGTGGGCCTCGACGGCTTCTTCGACCATGTCATCTCCTATGACATGACGGGCGCGAAGAAGCCGGCGCCGGATGCGTTCCTGCTCGCCCTGCAGAAGCTCGGGACCCGGCCCTCCGAGACCCTGCTCGTCGGGGACAGCATTCGCAGGGACATCGCACCGGCGCAGGCCCTCGGGATGAAGACGGCATACGCAAAATACGGGGACCGGAACGTCCCCGGCCGGGACCCGCCGGATTGCAGGCCGGACTTCGTGCTCGGGGACATCCAGGACCTGCTCGGCATGGTCTGATGGTGAGACCGGAACTCCACGCCCGACTGCCGGCCGACCTCGGGCCCGGCAACATCGAGGGCCTGCCTGCCATCGTCTGATGCTGACATCGGAACATCTGCGGACCGGCCCTGATTGCCGGAAGCATTTTGTGCCTGGCGTCATCAGGGACGGTTGGGCATTACCTGATTCGGATTCCACGTTCTCCTGCTATTCCCTGCCGGAATGCCCCGGACCCCCGATTCGACGAGCATACCACATTATTATAGAATAAATTCGATAAATACGCCCTTAACTTCATATTATAGAAGAGATATATTCATATAGTAATGGGCACATTTAATTTTCAGGGAGAAAGCCCGGGTGATACAGGGATGACCCCCGAGGAGATCATCCTGAAGATCGTCGAGAAGGTGGAGGAGGGGGACCCCGAGGTCCTTGCCCGCATCTCGCTCGTCATGAAGAACCGGATCCTCACCAAGAAACAGGACCTCCAGGAGATCCAGGCCCTCCTCGAGGCGCAGGTGAGGGGGCAGTGAGCCGGCGGGGCGTCCCGTTTCCGGCTCATCCGGGTGAGACTGCCTCGAATTCCATTTTTCTGACCGGGTAGATTCAATATCCATCCCGAACCATCACCACTATTAACAGATCATCTGATGCGGGGCTGGATGAGAGAACGTGGAATATGGTTCGTTCTTATCACGGGAACCCTCTTCTTCCTGATAACGGGGCCCGCGGCGGGCCTGTTGCCAGCCTGTTCCGGCCTCCATAACATCACGATCACCCGTTACGCGGTAAATAACCCGTCCGCCGGTCCCGGGGAAGGAACGGTTCTCCCCGCATGGATACCCGGAAAGGCAGGTTCATTCCAGCTGGAAGCCACGAATGGCATACCCCCGTACCACTGGGCGGTCAAGCCGGGATCCCAGCTGCCGGGACAGCAGTACGAGCTGGGATTCCATCTCTCCGAGAGCGGCGTGATCTCGGGCACGGCCCCGATGCTCCCCCCGTCGGAAACCGTGAGGATCTCCCCGCCATTTACCGTGATGGCCTGGGATTCGGACAGCCCCCCGTCGTGCGATGAAGAGACGCTCTCCATCACCTTTGAGCAGTCGGCCCCCACGACACCCACCGTCACGCCATCACCCCCCTTGCCGACAACGGTACCGACGACTGCAACAATCTCCCCACCGCCCCCGGAAACGGGAACGACACCGGCGGCAACGACCCCTACCCCTCCGGCCAGGGAAACACCGACACCGGAAGCATCTCCACCTCCCCCGACGACGATTCCCACGACAACGGCGATCCAGGGCCAGCCCTCCGCCAGCCCCGGCCTGTTCGGGGGAATAACATCGTTCTTCACGAACCTGGTCTCCGGGATCTTCAGGGACAACAACGACCCCATCATAGGTACCTGGGAGATCATCCCGGCCAACCTGACCATGCGGTTCGATGCCAATGGCACGGCCATCCTCCGGGATCCGGCGACCGGCTCCACCGCGGCGGGGCGATGGGAGAAGACCGCAGAGGGAGAGTACCGGCTCTATTCCAGCTCCGGGACCCCCAGCCCGGTTCTCCGGTACGACCCCAGCGGGGACGCCCTGTTCACCGAGGATTTCTCCGTGGTATTCACCAGGGAGGCATGACCATGGCAGGCATCCTTATTTCCAGGGTAACGGCCTGCAGGCTCGCGGTCCTCGTGCTCTCGATAGGCTGCGCAGGGTTCCTCGTTCCCGCGGTCCATGCCCAGGAGCTTCCCAATCTCTTTTTCACCGGGTGGAACTGGCAGGGGACCGGTTCCAGTGTGTATCTCCCATCCCTCGGCGACCTGATCCCCCTGCCCGGCGATTATCACCCGGACCACCGGGGCGCGTACGCCGGCCCCTGTCCCATCGGGGAGCAGGGGGCGCCCGAACTCATCAACACGAACCTGCAAAGCGGTGGCCTCTGCCGGGGAGCCTGCGGGAGCGACTGCCCGGCGGACCGGTGCCACAGCGTCCCGGACGTTCACGTCGAGCTCCCGGACGGGGGGACCTGCACCTACCATAACGTCCTCGAATGCGAGGCCGCCCAGGGCTGCGTGGACCATGACCGGTGCTATGATTACTGCTCGGAGTCCCTGGCAAATTCCAGGCTGTCCTTCCTCACCTCCCAGAAGTACCACGACCTCTGCCAGGACAGGTGCGACCTGAACTGTTACCTGGATTACGACGCCGGTACCTGCGCGAAATGGGCGGACTTCCCCGGAAAAATGACAGCCCGCGGGGGTAGCATCATGGACTTCCTCTTCCCCCCCAGGTACGAGTTCTCGCTCTTCTTCTCCGACCCCCCGAACTTCACCCCGCGGGTTATCACCCCGACCACCACCCAGCCCCCGCCGACCCCGACCCACCCGACCACGATACCCACCACGGTGCAGCCGGCCGTCCCCTTCGACGTGAAGATCAGCT
>DATIYO010000185.1:0-16294 GCA_035517575.1 Methanomicrobiales archaeon | reverse complement strand
GGGCGCTCCAGATCCAGCCGAGGAACCTCCCCGCCTGGTACCACCGCGGGATCTGCGAGGAGGAGGAGGGGTTCGCGAGCGACGCGGTCTTCTCCTTCGAGAAAGCCCTCGAGATCGAGCCGAAGGACGTGGACGCCTGGTACCACAAGGGGATCTGCCTCGCGAAGGCCGGCCGGCACGGGGACGCGGTGGCCGCCTTCGGGAACGCCCTCCTCTACGACCCCGAGAACCCGCAGGCCTGGCTCCACCAGGGCCTCTCCCTCCTCGAGACGGGCGAGCACGAGGCCGCGGTCGCCTCCTTCGACCGGGCCCTCGCCCTCGACGAGAGAAACCCGGTCGCCTGGTACGAGAAGGGCGTCGCCCTCCAGGGGCTCGGCCGGGGCGACGAGGCCCTGGACGCCCTGGGCCGGTCCCTGGAGCTCGACGAGAACCGGAAGGAGGCCTGGCAGCACCGCGGCTCCCTCCTCCACGAGCGGAAGTCCCTCGACGCGGCCCTGGAGGCCTTCGACCGGGTCCTCCAGATCGACCCGAAGGACGCGGGCGCCTGGTACGACCGGGGCTGCATCCTCGGGGACCTCGGGGACGCCGAGGGGGCGGTCGGCTCCTTTGACCGTTCCCTCGCCATCGAGCCCGCGAACCCCCGGGCCTGGAACAACAAGGGGGCCATCCTCTTCCAGCTCGAGCGGAACGCCGAGGCGGTGGACGCCTTCGAGCACTCCCTCGAGATCGACCCGAAGCACGCGGGGGCCTGGTTCAACCGGGGGCTCGCCCTCATGGAGCTCGGCCGGGACGAGGCGGCCATCGGGTCCTTTGCCCGGACCCTGGACCTGGACCCGGCGAACGGGGAGGCCTGGTTCCAGAAGGGGAAGGCCCTCGAGCGGTCGGGGAAGCCGGCCGAGGCCGTCGAGGCCCTGGACGAGGCCGTGAGAAGGCTCCCCGACCACGGCCCCTCCTGGTTCGTGCGGGGGCTCGCCCTGGAGCGGCTCCAGCGGTTCGACGAGGCGGTGAACGCCTTCGACCGGGCCATCGCCGCCGATCCCGAGAACGCCGAGGCGTTCTACCACCAGGGGCTCGCCCTCCATGCCCTGGGGATGCACCACGAGGCCGTCGAGGTCTTTGCCCGGGCCGCCGAGCTCGAGCCCGGGTCGGCCGCCACCTGGTACCACCAGGGGGTCGCCCTCCACACCCTGGGCCGGCTCGAGGAGGCGGTCGCCGCCCTCGACCGGTCCCTCGAGATCCAGCCGACGGCGCCGGACGCCTGGTACTACCGCGGCATCTCCCTCTCGGCCCTCCGGCGGCACGCCGAGGCCCTGGAGTCCTTCGAGCGCGGGCTCGCGATACAGGGGAGGGACGGGCGGCTCTGGCACGGGAAGGGGGTCGCCCTCGCCGAGATGGACCGGAACGAGGAGGCGGCCCAGGCCCTCGGGGTCGCGGTGGAGATCGACCCTGCCGACGAGCGGGGCTGGTTCACCATGGGGGTCTCCCTCCACCGGCTCGGCCGGTACTCCGACTCCGTCCCGGCCTTCGAGCGGGCGACGGCCCTCGACCCGGCGAACCTGGAGGCCTGGCTCCTCCTCGGCTTCGACCTCCACGAGCTCGGCCGGAACGAGGAGGCCGCGGCGGCGGCCGAGGGGGCGCGCCGGACCGACCCCGGGAACCCCCGGGCCTGGACCCTCCTCGGGATCGCCCAGAAGGACCTCGGGAGGCCGGACGAGGCCCTCGAGTCCCTGAGCCATGTCATCGCCCTCTCGCCGAACGACGCCGAGGCCTGGTACGAGAAGGGCCTCGTCGAGGGGCAGCTCGGGCGGGAACGGGAGGCCGTCGCCTCGCTGGGAAAGGCCCTCGAGCTCGAGCCTGACCACCCGGGTGCCGTCTTCGAGACCGGGAAGATCCTCTCCCGGGAGGGCGCGCACGACGAGGCCATCGGGTACTTCCGGCGGCTCGTCAGGCTCGACCCGTCGAGCGGCGAGGCCTGGTACTGGATGGGCATGAGCCTCTCCCTCTCGGGGAACGAGGAGGAGGCGCTCGGGGCCTTTGACAGGGCCCTGAAGCGCGACCCGCGGCACGCCCCCGCCTGGTACAACAAGGGCTGCATCCTCGCAGGGCTCGGGAGGCTCGAGGAGGCCGTGGCGGCCTTCGACCAGGCCCTCGCCATCGAGCCCGCGAACGTCCAGGCCTGGAACAACAAGGGCGGGACCCTCCTCGGCCTCGGGAGGTCGGCCGAGGCGGCCGAGGCCTTCCGGCACGTGGTCGCGACGGCCCCCGGCCACGGCCCGGCCTGGTACAACCTTGGCCTCGCCGGGATGGAGCTCGGGGACTTCGCCGCGGCCGCGGGCGCGTTTGAGAAGGCGCTCGACATCGACCCGTCCCTCGCCGAGGGATGGTACCAGAAGGGGCTCGCCCACGGGCGGCTCGGGCAGCATGCCGAGGCGGTAGAGGCCTACGACCGCGCCATCGCCCTCTCCCCCGACGACGGGCCGGCCTGGTTCCGGAAGGGGGTCGCCCTCGCCGCCCTCGGGAGGCCGGACGAGGCCCTCGAGGCCCTCGGCCGCTCGGTCGAGCTCGACCCGGAGGAGGCGGAGGGGTGGTACGAGATGGGGCTCGTCCACCGGAAGGCGGGGGAGAACGAGAAGGCCCTCGAGGCCTTCACCCGCGCCTTCGAGCTCGGGCTCGAGAACGGGAGGCTCTGGTTCGAGAGCGGCCTCTCCCTCGAGGCGCTGGGACACCCCGGGGATGCCCTCGAGGCCCTCGGCCGGGCGGTGGACCTCGAGCCCGGGAACCTGGACGCCTGGTACCACCGCGGGGTCATGGAGTCCCGGACGGGCCGGCCGCGGGAGGCGGTCGCCTCCCTCGACCGGGTCCTCGCCGGGGACGAGGGCCGGGCGGCCGCCCACTACGAGAAGGGCATCGCGCTCCTCTCCCTCGGGGACTACGCGGGGGCGGTGCGGTCTCTCTCCCGGGCTACCGAGCTCGACCCCGGGAACACCGACGCCCGGTACCGGAAGGGCCTCGCCCTCGCGGCCTCGGGGAGCTACGAGGAGGCCATCGCGGTGTTCGACGAGATCATCGCCCTCGACCCGGCCCATGTCCGGGCCTGGCAGGGCAGGGGGACCACCCTCGCCCACCTGGGCCGGTACGAGGAGGCCGTCGCCGCCTTCGACAGGGCCATCGGGCTCGAGCCCCTGAGCGTCCCCGTCCACCTCTCCCTCGGGAAGGCCCTCATGAGCCTCGGGAGGCACGAGGAGGCGGTGCGGGCCTTCGAGCGGGGGCTCCTCATCGACCCCGCGCACCCCGGCCTCTGGATGCTCAAGGGCGCCTGCGAGAAGGAGCTCGGGAAGTTCGGGAACGCGGCGGCCTCCTTCGGCGAGGCCATCGGGGCCGAGCCCGCGAACCCCGAGCCCTGGTTCGAGCTCGGCCTCACGCTCGAGAAGGCGGGCCGGCCCGAGGACGCCCTGAACGCCCTCGAGGGGTTCCTCACCCTGATGCCCGAGAGCTTCGACGGCTGGGTGAAGATGGGCGACCTCCTCGCCGGCCTCGGGCACCACGGGGAGGCAGCCGAGGCGTACGGGAAGGCGACCGGCCTCGCCCCCGAACGCGCGGCCGGCTGGTCGAGATACGGCGACGCGCTCCTCGCCCTCTCCCGGTCCGGGGAGGCCGCCGGGGCGTACGGGAAGGCCCTCGCCCTGGAACCGGGCGACGGCACGGCCTGGTTCCGTCAGGGCCTCGCCCTCGCGGGGAGCGGCGACGACGCGGGGGCCGCCGACGCCCTCTCCCGCTCCCTCGAGATCGACGGGAGGAACGCGGAGGCCTGGAACGCGAAGGGGAGGAGCCTCGCCCGGCTGGGCAGGGGCGAGGAGGCCGTCGCCGCCTTTGCCCGGGCCCTCGACCTCGTCCCCTCCCTCACCGATGCCCGGCTCGGGAAGGGCGCGACCCTCCATGCCCTCGGCAGGGACGGGGAGGCCGCCGCCACCCTCGAGGAGGTCATCGGCCGCGAGCCCGGGAACGCCGGGGCCTGGCGCGAGCTCGCCCGGGTGAGGAGGTCCCTCGGGGACCTCCCCGGGGCCATGGCCGCCATCGACCAGGCCATCGGGCTCGACCCCGCGAGCGTCCCTGCCTGGGCCGGGAAGGGGGCCCTCGAGGCGGCCCTCGGGGACCCGGGGAAGGCGGCCGAGGCCTACCGGACGGCCCTCTCCCTGGACCAGGCCGACCCGGCGCTCTGGTCAGGCCTCGGGGCGGCCGAGTTCGCCCTCCAGCACCTCCGGGAGGCGGCAGAGGCCTTCGGCGAGAGCCTCCAGCGCTCGCCCGAGGACGCGGACGGCTGGTTCCACCTGGGCGAGGTGCTCCTCCTCCTCGGGCACGTCGACGATGCCCACGACGCCTTCCGGAAGGCCGCCGATATCAGGCCCGGCTACCCGGGGGCCTGGCGCTCGCAGGGGATCGCCCTCGCCCGCCTGGAGAGGAGGGAGGAGGCGGTGGAGGCCTTCGACCGGGCCCTGGAGATCGATCCGGGGGACGCCGAGTCCTGGTTCGCCCGGGGGAGCGCCCTCTCTGACCTCGGGAGGTACGAGGAGGCGGAGGAGTCCCTCGGGAAGACCCTCGCCCTGCAGGGGGACCGGGCCGAGGCATGGTACCGGATGGGGCTTGCGAGGGAGGCGCGCGGGCTCTCCGAGGGGGCCGGGCAGGCCTTCGCCCGCGTGGCCGATCTCTCGCCCGGGAACGCCGACGCCCACTTCCACCGCGCCATCGCCCTCATCGCCCTCGGGAGGGACGCGGACGCGCTGGAGAGCCTGGACCGGGTCCTCGAGCTCGACCCCGACCAGAGCGACGCCTGGTTCCGGAAGGGGCTCGCCCTCGCCCGGCTCGGGAGGACAGGGGAGGCGGTCGACGCGTTCGACGCCTCGATCCGGATCTCCCCCGAGAACGGTGCGGCCTGGTTCCGGAAGGGCCTGGCCCTCGAGGCCGGGGGGAGGACGGAAGAGGCCGCCGGCTGCTACGAGATGGCCGTGAGGTACGACCCGTCTTCCGGGGAGACCTGGCTGCGCCGGGGGCAGGCGCTCGTCTCCCTCGGGAAGGCGGAGGAGGGGCTCGCGGCCCTCGACCATGCCCTGGAGATCAACCCCGGCGGGCAGGACGCCCTCCTCGCCCGGGCGGCGGTCCTCGCCGGCCTCGGGAGGCCCGACGAGGCCCTGGAGGCCCTCGACCGGGCCATCGAGCGGAGCCCGGGGAACGCCGAGGCCTGGCTCAGGAAGGGGCGGCTCCTCGCCGCGCTCTCCCGGCCGGAGGAGGCCCTCGCGGCCCTCGACCGGGCCATCGGGATCGCCGGTGACGACCCGCGGGGCTGGTCGGAGAAGGGCTCCGTGCTCGCCGGGATGGAGAAGTTTGGCGAGGCGGTGGAGGCCTATGGCCGGTCCCTCGCCCTCGCCCCCGACGACCCGGCGACCCTGACGAGGCGGGGGGTCGCCCTCGCGGCCCTCGGCCGGATACCCGAGGCGGTGGCCGACCAGGAGCGTGCCTCCGCCCTCGCGGCCGGGGATGCCGGCATCTGGTTCAACCTGGGGGCCGCCCTGCTCCGGGCAGGGAAGTTCCAGGAGGCCTCGGACGCCCTCGGGCGGTCCCTCTCCCTCGATGCGGGGAGCCCGGCGGCCTGGTGCCACCAGGGGGCGGCCCTCGCCCGGCTGGGGCGTGCCGCGGAGGCCGTCGCGGCCTTCGAGCGGGCCCTCGTCCTCGACGACTCCCTCGCGGCCGCCTGGTTCCACCTGGGCATCGCCCAGGACGGGCTCGCGCGGCACGAGGACGCGGTCGAGTCCTTCCGGCGGGCCCTCAAGATCGATGCCCGGAACGGGGACGCGTGGTACCACGCGGGAGGGGCGCTCTACCACCTCGGCAGGGTCGACGAGGCCCTCCGGGCCTTCGACCGGGCCACGAAGCTCAGCCCCCGGGACCCGAGGCCCTGGTACAACCAGGGCTGCATCCTCTCCGAGCGCGGGGAGTACGCGCAGGCGGTGGAGGCCTTCGACCGGGCCCTGGAGGCCGACCCCCGGTTCGCCGCGGCCCTGAACAACCGCGGGAGCGCCCTCTTCGAGCTCGGGAGGCGCGAGGAGGCGGAGGCCTCCTTCGAGCGGTCCCTCGAGATCGAGCCGGGGAACCCCTCCACCTGGTACAACCAGGCCCTCATCCAGAAGGAGCGGGGGGCGAACGACGCCGCCCTCGCGTCCCTCGACCGGGTCCTCGAGCTCGACCCGGGCCACACCGGGGCGCTCCACACCCGGGGGCTCCTCCTCCACGCCCTCGGGAGGGACGAGGAGGCCCTCGGCTCGTACGACCGGGCCATCGCCCTCGACCCCTCCCTCGGGCATGCCTGGTTCGACCGCGGGGCCGTCCTCGAGGAGCTGGGGAGGGCCGACGACGCGGTCCAGTCCTTCGGGCATGCCGCGGAGATCGACCCCGGTGACGGCAGGGCATGGTACCGGATGGGGTCCCTCCTCGCGGCGCAGGGCCGGCACGGGGAGGCGGTCGCCGCCCTCGAGCGGGGCCTCGGCGCGGACCCGGCGAACACCGACGCCTGGTACCGGCTCGGGCTCGTCCTGCGCGACCTCGGGAAGGAGGAGGAGGCCATCGGCGCGTTCGACCATGCCCTCGCCCTCGACCCCAGGCACCAGGGGGCCTGGTACAACCGCGGGCTCGCCCTCTATGCCCTGTCCCGGTTCGTGGAGTCCATCACCTCCTTCGAGCGCGCCCTCGAGATCGACCCCGCCGACGCGGGCGGCTGGCATAACCGGGGGTACGCCTACCTCGCGATCCGGAACCATGCCGAGGCCCTCGCCTCCTTCGAGAAGGCCATCGCGATCGACGCGGGGAACCCCGTCTCCTGGGCCTCGCAGGGCCTCGCCCTCGAGATGCTCGGGAGGAAGGAGGACGCCTTCCGGTCGTACGAGAAGGCCCTCGGGCTCGACCCCGGAAACCGGGTCGCCCTCACGAACCTCGCCTGGGCCTACCGGCGCGAGGACCGGCTCGACGATGCCCTCGCCGCCTTCGGGAAGATCCTCGCCGCCGACCCGGACGACCCGGGCGCGCTCCTCGGGATGGGGGCCGTCCTCGAGGCGCAGGGGAAGGCCGAGGAGGCGCTCCGGGCCTATGACCGGGCGGTGGAGAAGGGGCCCGGCGACGCCCATGCCTGGAACAGCCGCGGGGGGCTCCTCTACCGCATGGGGAGGATCCCCGAGGCCATCCATGCCTTCGAGACCGCGGTGGAGCTCGACCCCCACCTCGCCGATGCCTGGAACAACCTCGCCTCGGTGAAGGGCTCCCAGGGCCGGCACGAGGAGGCCCTCGCCGCGGTCGAGCGGGCCCTCCAGATCAGCCCCGAGGACGCCGCCGCCTGGAACAACAAGGGCGGCACGCTCCTCGGCCTCGGGAGGAACGAGGAGGCCCTCGCGGCCTTCGAGAAGGCGATCGCCCTCGACCCGGGCAATGCCTCGGCCTGGCGGAACAAGGGCTCGGCCCTCCTCGCGCTCAAGCGGAGGCGGGAGGCGAAGGCCGCGATGAAGAAGGCAAAGGACCTGGAGCCGTCCCCGGGTGAGCCCGATGGGAAGCGGTGACCGCCGGCCCCGGGTCACCGTGAACCTCGCGATGAGCGCCGACGGGAAGATCTCGACGGTGGGGAGGAGGCAGGTCCGGATCAGCGGGCAGGAGGACCGCGAGAGGGTCGACCGGCTGAAGGCGGGGAGCGACGCGGTCATGGTCGGGATCGGGACGGTGCTTGCCGACAACCCCTCCCTGACCGTGAAGTCCGACGAGCTGAAGCGGGAGCGCGCCAGGGCAGGGAAGGCCGAGAACCCCGTCCGGATCGTCGTGGACAGCAGGGCGAGGACGCCTGTAGATGCCGACATCCTCCGCAAGGGGGCCGGTGAACGGATCATCGCGGTCTCGGCCCGGGCGGGGGAGGCGGCGTCCGCGAAGTATCGGGACCTCGCGACCGTGGTCGTCGCGGGGGACGAGGAGGTGGACCTCCCCCTCCTCATGGAGCGGCTCCACGACCGCGGGATCCGGAGATGCATGGTGGAGGGCGGCGGGACCCTGATCGCCTCGCTCTTCCGGCTCGGGCTCGTGGACGAGTTCTACACCTTTGTCGGGAACCTGGTCATCGGGGGGGCGAAGGCCCCGACCCCCGTGGACGGGCCGGGATTCCTGGATGACAACGAATTTGTGAACCTGCGTCTCATGGAGCTGGTGGAACTTGGCGAAGGGGTGCTCCTCCGTTGGCAGGTAAGAAACCGGGGCTAGACCGGAGCGCGGCGGTCGACCTCGCGGTCGTCCTCCTCTGCTACACCGGGGTCGCGGCCCTGATAGCCGTCCTCATGTACCTCGTCTCGGGGAGCGGCTCGGCCTGGCTCACCTTCGACGCCGACCGGTTCCACTCGATGGCCGAGGTGATCATCGGGGGCTTCAAGCCCTACATCGACTTCGTGGACCCGAAGCCGCCCCTCCTCTTCTTCACGGTCTCGCTGATGGACCTCCTCGCGCCCGCGGGGAGCGTGGACATCATCGTCATGTCCGCGGTGAACGTCATCTGCGCCATCCTGATCTACTGGATCGGGAGGAACGACTACGGGAACATCTCGGGCTTCTCGGCCGGCCTCCTCTTCCTCGTCGCCGCGGTCTTCGTCCAGGGCTACTTCCTCTTCTCCGAGCAGTTCGCGGTCCTCTTCCTGATCCTCGCCTTCATGCTCGGGAGGAACGAGCACCTCGCCTCGGCCGGCCTCTGCCTCGGCCTCGCCATGGGCTTCAAGCAGTACGCCTTCCTCGCCATCCCGCCCCTCCTCTTCCTCGCGAAGGTGAAGGGGGACCGCCGGATCCTCGGGTACGTCGAGTTCCTCGTCCCCGCGGTCATGGTCTTCTTCGCGGTCTTCGGGGCCCTTTACCTCGCCTATGGCCCGGACACGACCCGGAGCGCCATCAACTGGACCTTCGGGATCGCCCCCTCGTACGTCACGGGGAACCTGGTCGAGGTCCCCGCGTACCAGCCCGACAACGTCCTCGCGTTCACCGCAAACCTCCTCGCCTCGGTGATGATGGTCCTCCCCACGCTCCTCTTCGCCGGGACGAGCATCTGGCGGCGGGGCCTCAGGACCGACGACGAGTACGCCTTCGGGCTCTTCATCATCTTCTTCCTCGGGACGCTCCTCATCCGGCAGTACCTCCACTACTGGATACTCATGCTCCCCTTCCTCGTCCTCCTGGCCTGCCGCGAGTTCGCGGTCGGGTCGGCGCGGGCATCCGACGAGAGCCCGGAGGGCTCCGTCATCCGCCGCTTCGCCGGGTTTGCGAGGGAGGTCGGCTCCTCCCCCGGGCCCCGTTCCGGCGAGGGCGGCGACGGTTCGGCCGAGGGGAAGATCGTCTTCTCGGCGCCAGCCACCGGATCCCCACCGCCGGCAGCAGGGAGGAAGGTCCAGGGCGGGCTCATACCCTACCGTCCCGGGAAGGGCAGGGACGCCAGGGAGGGCGAAGGCCGGAAGGAAGTGGAGAGATCCGGAGAGCCCGAGAAGAAGGACGGGTAATTTCCAGGGAAAAAAAGGGATCGCAGGGTCAGGGCCTGGTCTGGAGGGGCAGGACCTTGTCGTAGATCTGGTAGGCGACCCCGTTGATCGTGACCGTGACCTGAATACGGTCCACGGAGGTCCCCGTGAAGGTCACCGTGCTCCCCCGCTCGATGGAGCCCGACTCGGGCCTCGTGATGGACTTCGTCTCCGTGGTCCCGTCGTCGTGGGTGTCCGTGACATCGACCCTCTGGGTGGCGGACTGCCCGAGACCGCCCTGGAAGATGACGTTGATCTTCCGGGTATAGGTGTTTGAGTCCCGCAGCACGTCGATCGCGACGTCGAACCTCGGGGGGACGGTGACGGTCGGCCCGGCTACGAGCGGGACGGTGGTCGCGGGGACCGGTGTCCCCGCGGTGGTCACCGGTGAGGTCGCTGCCGCGGTCGGGGTCGGGGTCGAGGTCGGTCCCGGCCCGGTCGTTGCGCAGCCCGCCATGAGGGCGGCGAGGACGACGAGCAGAGGTATAACGGCTATCCTCCAGTGCATAGGCGAAGGTTGGTCGGCGGGCTTATTTGAGGATTACGTTCGACCACAAATCCGTTATAGAAGGAGATCTGCGGGAGGCCGGTCCCGCGGAGGATCACCCCGGCCGGCCCGCGAGAAGCCCTTTATGCGTGGAGCGAACAGGTGATCACATGAACCTGAGGAGGCCCAACTCGAACGAGGCCCTGGGGACCTCGAACCGGTCGAGGAACGTGGTTCCCATGTCCGGGATCTGCACCCGCTGCCTGGACGGCTGCAAGGGGATGTGCGACATCTGGCTCTCGAGCTTCCGGGGCCGCGAGGTCCTCTACCCGGGCCCCTTCGGGGAGATGACCGCGGGGGCCGACAAGGACTATCCTGTCGACTACTCCCACCTGAACATCCAGGGGTACGCCCGGGGGGCGAAGGGCCTCCCCGCGGACACGGCGGCGGGCCCCGACTCGGCGGTCTTCTACTCGGCGGACACGGAGACCTCCTATGGCTGGGATAAGAAGGTGAAGCTCAGGATCCCGATCTTCACGGGCGCCCTCGGCTCGACCGAGATCGCCCGGAAGAACTGGGAGCACTTCGCCATCGGCGCCGCCATGGCGGGCATCACCGCGGTCTGCGGCGAGAACGTCTGCGGGGTGGACCCCGACCTCGTCCTCGACCACACGGGGAAGGTGGCGAAGTCCCCCGAGATGGACCGGCGGATCGAGACCTACCGGAAGTTCCACGAGGGGTACGGGGAGATCCTCGTCCAGATGAACGTCGAGGACACCCGGCTCGGGACCGCGGAGTACGTCTCCTCGAAGCACCACCTGGACACCATCGAGCTCAAGTGGGGCCAGGGCGCGAAGTGCATCGGCGGGGAGATCAAGGTGAAGACCCTGGAGCGGGCCATCGAGCTCAGGAAGCGGGGCTACCTGGTCCTCCCCGACCCGACCCTGCCCGAGGTGGAGAAGGGGTTCGCGGCCGGCACCTTCCATGAGTTCGAGCGGCACTCCCGGCTCGGCTTCGTCTCGGGCGAGGGCCTCCTCGAGGAGGTGGACCGGTTACGGGACCTCGGGTTCTCGCGGGTGACCCTGAAGACCGGGGCGTACTCCGCCGTGGAGCTCGCGATGGCGATGCGCTTCGGCTCCGAGGCGAAGATCGACCTCCTCACCATCGACGGCGCGCCCGGCGGGACGGGCATGAGCCCCTGGCCGATGATGAACGAGTGGGGGATCCCGACCTTCTACCTCCAGTGCCTCGCCATGGAGTTCGCGAACCGGCTCGCGAAAAGGGGGAAGCGGGTACCGGACATCGCCATGGCCGGCGGGTTCTCCTCCGAGGACGCGGTGTTCAAGGCGCTCGCCCTCGGGAGCCCGCACGTGAAGGCGGTCTGCATGGGCCGCGGGCTCATGATCCCGGGCATGGTCGGGAAGAACATCGGGGTCTGGGCAAAGGAGGGAACCCTCCCGAACACCGTCTCGAAGTACGGGAAGACGGTCGAGGAGATCTTCATCTCGTACGAGGACCTCCGGGCGAAGTACGGGGCGCGGCTGAAGGAGATCCCGACGGGGGCGATCGGCATCTACACCTACGCCCAGCGGTTCCGGGTGGGCCTCCAGCAGCTCATGGCGGGCTCGAGGAACTTCTCCATCCCGTCCATCAGCCGGAGGGACATCATGGCCCTCACCGAGGATGCCGCCCGGATCTCGGGCATCCCCTATGTCATGGACGCCTACCGCGACGAGGCCGAGGCGATCCTGGACTCCTGACCCCCCTGCCTCACTCCTTTTTTCACGAGCTGACCCTGGCCTCCCTGACGGGACGGGCGGCTGATGAACCAATCGCGGATGGGATACCGACTCCAGCGGGATATGCCGAAAAAGGGAGATTATTCGTGCAATTCTGAAATGTAAGGAGGATGGATGAAGGATTGGTCTTTCTCGTAAGGTGAGGGAATCACCGAGAGTTGCCCGATCGCAGTGGTCCTGCTGCCCCCGTGGCCTGAAGTTGCCCCGGTTTTCTCCCGTGCGGCCGAACCTTCAGGGGACGCTCCTGAAAGCACGGGCACGGAGGCCATGAGGGCAGCGCCATGGAGTGAGCCCCGGTCACTCCAGGGAAATGGCGGATATTCCTGATGTTTCGATGCGGAGGTGGTAGGTTTGTGCGTTACCATGCCAGCCGGAAGGACGTGACTAGTTCGGTTGAGAGATTGGACGGCGCAGGGGACACCACAGGCGACGACCAGCATCTGCGTGAGGAGGACAGGATGAACCATGCCCGTGGCGCCCACGGCTGCGACGAATAGGGAGATGGCGAGGGGAAGACAGGTCGCGGAGATGATAGATCGGAGGTTCTCGAAAGCATTGTTTCTCCCCGCCTCCGGGACGGGGGGCAAGGCCGCGTCCGGGTACCTTCCGAAGGGCTCCCCTGGTGCGCTTTGAACCCTTCCGGATCCCCGATATGCCCCATGAACGCGGTACAGGCCCGGCATCCCGGTACTCTCCTTCACACCCAGGGTGCGTGCTGCGGCCGCACATGTGATGGGTCAGGGACCCATGAACAGGTGTCAGTGGCAACACTGCCACCGCTGGCACATGCTACTACAACATTATAGTATATATTAATTCCTATTTTGAATCTCAACAAAAATCATATCTGTCTATAAAAATTTTGGATATTCAGCATTTTATCAAATAGAAGCATTTATATACTGCCATAGCACGCTCATGGAAACCCGTTTCTTGCGGCAGGCTTTTTGGCAAAACACGCGATCTCCTTTGTTTTCATCGGGAGGAAGGCCGGGGCTGTTCCGGAACCCCCCCAGCTGACCGGGTCCCGGGAACGGCGATCTTCGCGGATCCGTCCCCTCCGCCGGACGGTACCCTTATCAGGGGGGTGAGGTATGCACTATACGGAGGAGGCTTCATGCCGGAGCATTCCATTCTCATCGGCGGTAAGGCGGGCGAGGGGCTGAACAAGGCGGGCATCATCCTCGCGCGGATCATGAACGGGCTCGGGTACCGGGTCTTCATGTACTACGACTACCCGTCCCTCATCCGGGGAGGGCACAATTTCTCCATCATCCGGGCCGCGCCGGCCCGGATCTACTCCCACCGTACGGGGGTGGACTTCATCCTCGCGATGAACCGGGAGACCCTGGACCTCCACGCCCACCGGAGGTCCCCGACGACGGTTGCCATCTTCAACTCCGACGCGGTGAAGGCCGGGGGGATCGGGATCCCCCTCTCGCAGATCGCGAAGGAGGCGGGCGCCCCCGACATCGCGCGGAACACGGGCATCGTCGCCGGGTTCTGCGCCGCGGCCTCGATCCCCTGGGAGGCGCTCGAAGCGACCCTCAGGAAGGAGATCCCGCGGGGCCTCGAGGCGAACCTCGCCATCGCGAAGAAGGCGTACGCGGGGGTGAAGCCCGTCCCCGATGCCCGGATCGAGGCCCTCCCCGGGAACGGCCCGGTCCTCCCCGTCCTCACGGGGAACGAGGTGGCGGGGCTCGGCCTCCTCGCCGGCGGGCTCCAGGCGTACGTCGCCTACCCCATGACCCCGACCTCGAACCTCCTCCACTTCCTCGCCGGGGTCCCCCCCGACCTCGGGCTCACCGTCGTCCACCCCGAGAACGAGATCGCGGTCATGCTCATGGCCGCGGGCTTCGCCTACGCGGGGAGGCGGGTCGCCGTCGGGACCTCGGGCGGCGGGTTCTGCCTGATGACCGAGGGGTTCTCCCTCGCGGGGATGGCCGAGGTCCCCGTCGTGGTGGTCCTCGGGCAGCGGCCGGGCCCCTCCACCGGCCTCCCGACCTACTCCTGCCAGACCGAGCTCCACTTCGCGGCGAACGCGGGCCAGGGGGAGTTCGTCCGGTTCATCACCGCCCCCGGGGACATGGAGGAGCTGTACTACTGGTCCTCCGCGGCCCTCGCCCTCTCGTGGAGGTACCAGGTCCCCTCCGTGATCCTCACCGACAAGAATCTCGCCGAGCACGGGTACAACTTCGACCTCGACACGGTCCCCCGCTTACCGGATCTCCCGTTCCCCGCCTGGGACGGGGCGGTCCCCTACCGCAGGTACGCGGTGACCGATACCGGGGTGTCGCCCCTCGCCTTCCCGCCGGCGCGGGAGGCGATCGTGAAGGCGAACAGCTATGCCCACGACGAGGCAGGGATCACCACCGAGGACGCGGCGATGTCGGCCCGCATGCAGGAGAAGATCCTGAGGAAGGCGGAGGGGCTCGCGCGGGACCTCGAGGGGATGCCGGCGGTCACGGTCGCGGGAAAGAAGGGTGCCGGCGACGCCCTCCTCACCTGGGGCTCCCCGGCCGGGCCCTGCCGCGAGGTGGCCGACGCCCTCGGGCTCCGGGTGGTCCAGCCGGTGGTCCTCAACCCGTTCCCCGCTGAAAGGGTCCGGGCGGCCCTGGAGGGGGCCAGCCGGGTCATCGCCGTGGAGCAGAACGCGACCGGCCAGCTCGAGCGCCTGATCGCCGGCCTGCCCATCCCGGTCCATGGGAGGATCCGGATGTACAACGGGAGGCCCTTCGCCGTGGACGAACTCGAGGCCCGGGCCAGGGAGGCGCTCCCATGACCGAAAGGCAGCTCATCACCGAGGCCCAGAACACCTGGTGCCCCGGGTGCGGGAACTTCTCGATCCAGTTCGCGTTAAAGGCCCTCTTCCAGGAGCTCGAGAAGGCGGGGAAGTCCCTCGACGAGGTGGTCCTCGTCACGGGCATCGGCTGCCACGCGAAGATGGCCGATTACCTGAACGTGAACACCTTCTATGCCATCCACGGGCGGGTGCTCCCCGTGGCGACGGGTATCAAGCTCGCGAACCCCGACCTCACCGTCATCGGCTGCGCGGGGGACGGCGACGCCTATGCCGAGGGGCTCGACCACCTGATCTTCGCCGCGAAGCGGAACATCGACCTCACCCTCTTCATCCACAACAACCGGGTCTACGGCCTCACGACCGGCCAGTACACCCCGACGTCGCCCCTCGGGTTCAAGGGGAGGTCGACCCCCGCGGGGACGCTGGAGTACCCCTTCAACCCGCTGGAGCTCATGTTCGCGAGCGGCGCGACCTATATCGCGAGGGGCTACACCCGCAACCAGCCGCTCCTGAAAAAGACGATGGCAGAGGCGGTCCGGCACCACGGCTTCTCCTTCGTGGACATCCTCCAGATCTGCGCCACCTACTTCGACGTCCACGACGTGTACGACAGGTACGTCTACGAGCTCAGGGACCATGACCCGCACGACGCAGGGCAGGCCATGAAGCGGATCCTCGAGTGGGACTACAACAACCCCGCGCCCATCGGCCTCGGAACGTTCCTCGAGAAAGATCTCCCGACCTTCGAGGGCCGGTTCCCGAGGCAGCCCGCCGTCCCCGCCGATCGCACCGCGAAGATCCGGAAGATGCTCGAAGGCTTCCGGTGAGGCGGGGCCGGCCCCCCCTTTTTCCCTTTCGTTCCCCACCGGCCACGTCCAGTTATAAATACAACCACCGCTTTACCGGGATACGAGGCACACCATGATCAAGGACAATGTACGGGATGCCATCAACACCCAGATGAACCGGGAGTTCTACTCCGCGTTCCTCTACCTCTCCATGGCGGGGTACTTCGAGTCCATGAACCTGAAGGGGTTCTCGAGGTGGATGCAGGTCCAGGCGGGGGAGGAGCATGCGCACGGGATGAAGTTCTTCGGGTACCTCGTCGACCAGGGGGCGAGGATCGCGATGGAGGCGATCGAGGCCCCGCCCGCCGACTGGGGGACGCCCCTCGAGGCCTTCGAGCATGCCCTCGCCCACGAGCAGAAGGTCACCGCCCTCATCCACGACCTCGTGGAGCTCGCGATGTCCGAGAGCGACCATGCCACGGCGGGGTTCCTCCAGTGGTTCGTGAAGGAGCAGGTCGAGGAGGAGGCGAACGCGAGCGAGATCGTCTTCAAGATGAAGCTCGCCTCGGCCGAGAAGGGGGCCGTGCTCCTCTACATGATCGACCACGAGCTCGGGAAGCGGGGAAAGAGCAGCTGAACCAGCCGATACCGGCCCGACCAGCCGGACCATCATCCCTTTTTACCTGAAGAACGACGTACCGCCATCGCGCCTTCCTCCCACCCATGGACCTCCCCACCATCCTCGTCGTCGCGGTCGCCCTCGCCCTGGACTGCTTCGCGGTCTCCCTCGCCGCGTGCCCGGGCGGGGGGAGACGGGTCCGGAACGCCGCGACCATCGCCTT
>DATIYO010000184.1:0-8473 GCA_035517575.1 Methanomicrobiales archaeon | reverse complement strand
GCACCTGGCCGGGCGGCACGAGGTACGGCTTCCGCGTGCTGCACTCGACGCAGTAGCAGATGGGGCAGGCGCTGATGCAGGACATGCACTTGATGCACCGGGAGGTCTCGGTCATGATGGTCCTGAGCCGGGCGTTCCCCTCGCCGAGCCCCTTGAAGTCCTTCTCCCGCCACTTGTTGCCGAGGCCGAGCATCGCCTTCTCGACCTTGCCCCGGATCGCGATACCCGCGTCGGGGGCCTTCTCCGCCTTCAGGGCGCCGGCCTGGACCGCCTTGTTGAAGAGGTCCGCGCCCTTCTCGCTGCAGATCTCGATGAAGGTGGCCTCGCCGGCCTTAGGCCCGATGACCCCCCAGTTCCCGCAGGCGAGATCGGCCTGCCGGGGGACCTTCATCTTGCACCGACGGCAGTTCGTCCGCCGGCCGAAGCCGTGCTCCTCGAGCTCGTCCATGGAGATGCCCTTGTGGCCCCCCTCGAACTCGATGATGAACTGGCCCTTGTCGATCTCCTCCTTGTGGACCTTGTCCGGGTCGACGCCGAACTTCTCGGTGATCATCTTCCTCGCCATGAAGGGCGCCACGGACCCGCCGCAGTTCACCCCGATCATGACCAGGTTGTCCAGGTTCACCTGCTTGCGCTTCGCGAGCTCGTAGAGCCCCATCGCGTCGCAGCCCTTCACGGTGATCCCGATGCGCATCTTCTCGGCGCCGTCCAGGTACTTCTTGACGAGCTTGGACACGAGCAGGCTGCCGCAGTGGAGCGAGCCCGCGGTGTTGATGAGCTCCTTCGGGTCGGTGATGAGTACCGGCTGGGCATCGTACAGGTCCTTGCCCTTCCGGATGGCAAAGACCGCGTCCACGATCTTGTTCTCGAGGGCGAACTTGAGGAGTGTCGTCACCGAGCCGCCGAGCTCACCCTTCTCCTGGATCGCCTTTTCGGCCGACCAGGTATAGAACATCTCTCCCTTCGCTGCCATGTCACTGCCCTCCCGGGATCTTTTCTACCCTCACCGCGCAGGCCTTGAACTCGGGGATCTTGGCCACGGGGTCGAGGGCGTTGTTCGTGAGCGTGTTCGCCGCGCACTCCACGTAGTGGAACGGGATGAAGGTCTCCCCCTTCTTGATGTCCGGGGTCACCTTCGCGGTGATGTCGATCTGCCCGCGGCGGGTGACCGCCCTGACCATCTCGCCGTTCGCCACGCCGAGCGCCTGGGCGTCCTCGGGGTGGAGCTCGATCCAGCCGGTCGGGACCTCGCGCTCCAGGTCCTCGGACCGGCGGGTCATCGTCCCCGTGTGCCACTGCCAGAGGCACCTGCCCGTCGTGAGGATGAGCGGGTACTCCTTGTCGGGCACCTCGGCGGGCGGCTTCCACTCGATGGGGGTGAAGACGCCGAGCCCGTCGGCGGTCGCGAACTTCTCCCGGTGGAGGATGGGCGTCCCCGGGTGCTCCTGCGTCGGGCAGGGCCAGTGGAGCGCCTCGGGCTTCTCGAGCCGGGCATAGCTCATCCCCGCATAGGAGGGGGTGACCTTCGCGATCTCGGCGAAGATCTCCTCGGCGCTCTTGTACGGGAACTGCTTCGCAAATCCCATCTTCCCCGCGAGCTCGGAGAGGATCTGCCAGTCGGGCTTCGCCTCGCCGGGCGGGTTCACGGCCTTCCTCCAGCGCTGGACGCGCCGCTCGGTGTTCGTCTGGGTGCCGTCCTTCTCGGCGAAGCAGGCCGCGGGGAGGACGACCGTCGCGAGGGCCGCGGTCTCGGTGAGGAAGATGTCCTGGACCACCAGGAACTCGAGGCTCTTCAGGCCCTTCTCGACGTGGTGGAGGTCGGGGTCGGAGAGCATCGGGTTCTCGCCCATGATGTATGCCGCCTTCACGGTGCCCGGCTTGTCTGCAAGGACGTTCACGAGATCCGTGACGGTGTAACCGACCTTTCCTTCGGCGACCTCGGTGCCCCAGGCGTCGGTCATCTTCTTCCGGTTCGCGGCATCGGTGACCGCCTGGTATCCCGAGTAGACGTTCGGGAGCGCCCCCATGTCGCAGGCGCCCTGGACGTTGTTCTGGCCGCGGAGTGCGCAGACCCCCGCGCCCGGCTTCCCCAGGTTCCCCGTGAGCAGCTGGAGGTTTGCGACCGACTTCACGTTGTCGACGCCGGTCGTGTGCTGGGTGATCCCCATGGAGTAGAGGACCGCGGTCGATTCGGACTTCGCGATCCACTCGGCCGCGGTCGCGAGGTCCTTCTCGGGGATCCCCGAGACCTTCGAGACGTTCTCCAGGGAGTACTCGGCCTTCATGACGAGGAGCCTCAGCTTGTCGTAGTCCTTCGTCCGCTTCGTGATGAACTCCTTGTTCTCCCAGCCGTTTTTGATGATCTGCTGCATCAGGCCGTTGATGATGGCGACATCGGTCCCCGAGTAGAAGGGCAGGTACAGGTCGGCCTGCCTCGCGGTCGCCGTGTACCTCGGGTCGGCGTAGATGACCTTCGCGCCGTTCATCCGCGCCTGGATCACCCTCCGCCCGATCAGCGGGTGCTGCTCGAAGGTGTTGCTCCCGATGATGAAGACACACTTTGCCTGGGCGATGTCCGCGATGGACTGGGTCATCGCCCCCGAGCCGAAGGCGCCGGCGAGCCCGACCACCGTCGAGGAGTGGCAGAGCCGGGCGCAGTGGTCCACGTTCGGGGTCCTGAGGACCGTCCGGGCGAACTTCTGCATCAGGTAGTTCTCCTCGTTCGAGACCCTCGCCGAGGAGAGGCAGGCCACCTCCTCGGGTTTGTACTTCCTGAAGCTCTTTGCGATGAGGTCATAGGCCTCATCCCAGCTGGCCTCGGCGAACCTGTCCCCCTTTTTGACGAGGGGCTTTGTCAGCCGGTCCCCGCTGTGTATGAACTCGTGGGCATAGTTGCCCTTGGGGCAGAGCTTCCCGTCGTTCACGGGGTTCCGGTGCCAGGGGGCGACCCCCACGGCCTTCCCGTCCTTCACGACCAGGTTGAACCCGCATCCGGTACCGCAGTACGGACACGTGGTCGGAACGTACTTCACATCCATGGAAAAACCTCTGACAGTACAGGGTCGGCCCGTGGGGATATAACGATAGTGTTTTTTACGTGAAAAACGATTATTAGTAGTGGAAGCGCTGGCCCTGGTTATAAAGAGTTATGGTATATTATTGAGAATGTTCAGTCCAGGGGATTTACCTGTCCCCGGGGGGAGCGCGTGAAGCGGATCGCCATCCCTCCCATGCTCGGGGACCTGATCCGGTCGACCATCCTCGCCATGGACGGGGTCGCCTTCACCGACCTCCCCGCGTGCCCCGAATGCGGCGGGCCGGTGAAGCGCCACGACCGGAAGGAGAAGCGTTTCGCGACGATGGAGGTCGACGGGACGAGGAGGGACATCCACGTGCTCGTCAGCCGGTTCCGGTGCGAATCCTGCGGGGGGTTCTGGTACGCCCGCGAGCCCTTCTACGAGGGCGTCCGGTTCGGGATCCCCGTCGTTGACCTCGCCATCGCCCTCTCCCGGATCCACCCCTTCCACCACACCGGGCGGATCCTCGCCTCCTTCGGGCTCGTCGTCGACCGCGGGACCATCCGGCTCTATGCCTCGCGGGCGCGGCGGCCGGTGCCCGCCACCGACCTCCTCGGCACCCCCCTCCCGATCTCCCTCCTCAACCTCTCAAACCTGGTCTCGCGGAGGCCGAAGGGGGCTCCCGTCACGGGGGCAGAAGTCCTCGCCGCGCTCGGCCTCCCTCCCGCACACGGGGCACCGCACCACCCGCCCGCCCCTGCCGAGGAACGGGAAGAGGGGGATGAAGAGGACGAGGAAGAAGGCCGGAATTCCGGCAAGGAAGAGCGCCGCTGAGAGGGCGAGCGAGCCCGCGAGGAGGAGCGCGGTCAGGAGCCGGCGCCTCGTAGCGCGACCTCCTTCACGGCATAGGCGGGGAGGGCGTCCGAGACCGTCCCGAGCTCCCTCGCGAGGTCCAGCCCGCCGAGCTCGCGGGCGACGAGGGACGACCCGATCCCCGCGACGGCCGTGTTCTCCACCCCGCACTCCCTCATGACCCGGTCCGCCGCGGCCCGGATCCGGTCCCTCTGAACCTCCCAGAACTGCCTCGCGATCTCCATCGCTCCTTCAGGCCCGATCTCGTCGAGGTCCGCGCAGACCAGGCGGGCGAGCCTCCTGAGGAGGCCCCGACGTTCTTCTCCCCGCGGTCGGGGGCGTCGCAGGTGTAGGTCCGCGGGGAGATGTGCCCGAGGACCAGGTGGGCATCGGCAGCGATGGCGAAGTCCTCGGCGCAGGTCGGGGTCGCGACTCCCTTCAGGACCACCGACGGGAGCTGGGTCGCGAGAGAGGTTCGGAGGAGGCCGGTGTAGAGGAGGTAGCCCCGCTGGAGCCTGCCGAGATCGGTGAGGCCGAGGAGTTTCGGGAATTCGGTGAGGGGCACGATGTCGGTCGTGGTCGACCCGACGTCCACGAGGACCGCACGGGGGTATCTGACCCTCAGGAAATCGGCGGTGGCGAGCCAGTTCGCGGCGGCGAGCTCCCCGACCGGATCCCTGTGGAATGCGCCGTCGACCCCGTAGAATAAAGCGTCGGGGTACACCCCCCTTACGGTCTCGACGATCCAGCGGATCCCGTCGAGCTTCGTCGCGAAGCAGTCGGCGAGCTCCCCGCTCATCACGACCGACGCGTCGGGATCGGGGTGGGCCTTCCGGTAGGCATCGAGGAGGTCCCCGAGGGGGGCGTCCTCCCAGAGCGGGCAGTACTGGAGGGTGACCCGCTTCCCGTCCACGAGCTTCAGGTTCGCCCCGCCCACGTCGATGCCGATCACAGGCGGGTCACCTGGCCGTCCTTCGTGAACCGCACCCGGCCGCGGAGGTGGACCTCGTCCGGGCCGCCCCCGTGGGAGGCGTCGACGAGGATTCCCGCTATCTCCTCCTCCATCACCGCGGCGATGCCGACTATCGACGTGGTGATGCGCGGGTTCACGTCGACGACATACACCCTGTCGCCGACCACCATGTCCACCCCCGCATAGCCTTGGCAGCCGAGGACGGTCACCGCCCTCCGCGCTACCGCCACGATCTCCTCTGACCTCGGGTGGTCGACGGGGGTCTCGCCGCCCAGGTAATGGAAGGCGCCGTCCTCGACTTCGATGAGCTGGCGGTTCAGGGCGAGGAGGAGAGGAGGCCTCCCCGTGAAGTAGAGGCATGCCTCGCCGACGTTCATCGACCCGACCAGGCTCGCCGAGAGGTGATCGCCCTCGATGAAGCGCTGGGCGAACTCTCCCTCCTTCGGTCGCTCGTCCGACAGGCGGACTCCCGCCGACCCGCACCCGCTGACGGGCTTCACCACCCGCCTGCCCGGTTCCCCGCCATCGGGGACGGGGACACCGTGCCTCCCGAGGATCTTCTCCGTGTGCAGCTTGTCGGCACATACCGCGGTGACGAGGCTGCTGCACCCGAGGTTCCGGGTGTGCTCCTCCATGAGGCGCGTGTACCCGAAGAGGAGGTGGTCGGGGGCGATGACGAGGCCGGCGTCGCAGTCGGGGGCGAGGCGCTCGATCTCGCGGTCGAGGTCACCCGGGCGGGGCGTGACGACCTCGTACCCGATGCGCCGGAAGGAACCGGCGAGGACGCCGAGCATGGCGGCGCCCTCGGGGGCGAGGGCCGGGTCATGGAAGCTCGCGTACTCGGCGAGGAGGACCTTCATCCCGTACTCCTTGGCGCCGCCCCCCCTTGAGGGTGACGATCGATTCCTTCTTGTGCCATACCCCCCAACTACGATCGGATGCGACCGCGGATCCTCCTCACGAACGACGACGGCATCTACTCGGCGGGGCTCTGGGCGGCCTACGAGGCCCTCTCGGGCATCGCGGAGGTGACCATCGTCGCACCGGCCTCCCAGCAGAGCGCCGTGGGCCGGTCCATCTCCATCTTCGAGCCCATCCGGGTCCACGAGGTCGACCTCCAGGGGGTGAAGGGGATCGCCGTGGGAGGGAAGCCGACGGACGCGGTGATCCTCGGCCTCTACGCCCTCCGGCTCGAGCCCGCCCTCGTGGTATCGGGGATCAATATCGGGGAGAACCTCTCCTTCGAGTCCATCATGACCTCGGGGACCGTCGGGGCGGCTCTCGAGGCATCGAACCAGGGCACTCCCGCCATCGCCTTCTCCCTCCAGGTGGAGGACCAGGGCGAGAAGTTCGACGACCCCCGCCGGTACGGGGACCGGTTCACCGGCGTGAAGAAGATCGTCCGGGAGATCGTCGGCGAGGTGCTCGACCAGGGCTTCCCCGCCGGGGCCGACGTCATCAACGTGAACATCCCCTCGAAGATCCGGGGCGGGTACGAGGTGACGCGCCTCTCGCGAAAGCTCTTCCAGACGGGCGTCGAGAAACGCCTGGACCCGCGGGGGCGCCCCTACTTCTGGATCAACGGGCCCCTCGTGGAGGACGCGGAGGAGGGGACCGATGTCCATGCCGTCAGGAAGGGGAACATCTCCATCACGCCCATCACCCTGGACTGCACCGCCCACCCCGCCGACGCGGCCGTGAGGCGCCTCTTCAAGGTCAGAGGGTCCGGGGATAGACCCTGACCCCTTTCCCTCCGCCGCGCTGAAGGGACCGTATCGTTCATATGGGCGGGCAGAGAGACTTCTCCTCATGAAAGCGCGGGGAGACGCGGGGAAACGGGCGGCGGGACATGCCGCCGCAGGGCTCGTGGAGGACGGGATGGTGGTCGGGCTCGGCACCGGCTCGACCGTCCTCTTTGCCATGGAGCGCCTCGGGGAGCGGATCGGGGAGGGGCTCGCGGTGACGGGCATCCCGACCTCGTTCCAGGCGGAGATCCGGGCCCGCGCCCTCGGCATCCCGCTCACGACCCTCCAGGACCACCCTGCCCCCGACCTCGCCATCGACGGGGCCGACCTGGTCGATCCCGGGAAACGCCTCATCAAGGGGCGGGGGGGCGCCCTCACCCGGGAGAAGGTCGTCGCCGCCGCGGCGGGGCGCCTCGTTATCGTCGTCGACCAGGAAAAGTGCGCCCGGGTGCTCCGCGGGGTCGTCCCCGTCGAGGTGCTCCCCTTCGCCCTCCTCCCTGTCACCCGCGGCATCGGGGCTCTCGGCGGGACCCCAGTTCTCAGGGAGGGCTCGGCGAAGGACGGGCCGGTCGTCACCGACAACGGGAACTTCATCCTGGACTGCGGCTTTCGGAAGATCCCCGACCCGGAAGGGCTCGAGGCGGACCTCGACTCCCTCCCGGGCGTGGTATCGTCCGGGCTCTTCACGCGGATGACGGGGAAAACGGAGGTGATCGTGGGGAAGACCGCGGGAAGCGGGGTCTTCACCCTATGAGATGTATTCCCTGAGCTTCTGGATCAGGTCGAGCTGGGTCTTTGCCTCGCGCTTCTTGTCCTTCTCGATGGAGTCCATGATCTCGGTGATGGGCCGGGCGAGCTCGTAGATCTTCACGGGCCGGCCCTTGCTCTCGGCCCGGCTCTCCCGGCTCTTCACCCAGCTCACCTCGGTGAGGAAGCGCATCGCGATGGAGACCTCGGGCTGGCGGAGGTCGGTGCCCCGCTCGATGTCCCGCGAGGTGGACTCCTTCGTGTTCGCGAGATAGACGAGGACCTTTGCCACGTTCCTCTTCAGGCCGAGGCCCATGAGGAGCTCGGTGAACTCCTCCTCCTTCTCCGTGAAATACATGACCTTTTCCGGACGCATGCCACCTCACCAGTTGGGATGAATATAATTGTTTAAAACTAATCTATAAAATATTATTAAATAATATATAAATCATTCTATTTGCAAGCGAAACCCCGTTGCTTCCGGAGTAAAAGGCGGGATCCTCCCCCGCGGGGGAGGGTCAGATGAGGCCGAGGTTCGTGAGGTCAGAGAGGATCTTCTGGACCGCCTTCTTCGCGTCCTCGGGCTTCTTCCCGCCGGTGATGATGAGCTTCCCGGACCCGAAGAGGAGGACCACCACCTTGGGATCGTCGAGCCGGTAGACGAGGCCGGGGAACTGCTCGGGCTCGTACTCGATCATCTCGAGGTTGAACCCGACCGCGATCTTGTTCAGGTTGATGGGGGACCCGAGGTCTGCCGAGGTGACGATGTTCTGGATCTTGTAGGTGAGGGACTCGGGGATGTCGATCGAGAGCGCCCGGAGCTGGTTCCCGAGGATCTCGAGCCCGCGGGAGAGGCTGTCGATGGACTTCGCGCCCGTGAGGACGACCTTCCCGCTCCCGAAGACGAGGGCCGCGATCTTCGGGTCCTGCATCCTGAGGACGACCCCGGGGAAGCGCTTCTTGTTGTACTCGGCGTCCTTGATCTTCGCGGCGAGGGTGGGGAGGTCCAGGAAGTCGGAGACCTTCGCTGATGCGACGATGTTCTCGATCTTCAGGGAGTCCTCGGGTCTGCCTTTCATGGTATATAAAATGCTATAAAAAGTATATAAAAAGATGGGTCCCGGCCCCCTGAGAACCGG
>DATIYO010000183.1:0-9349 GCA_035517575.1 Methanomicrobiales archaeon | reverse complement strand
GTGCCGAGAGGACGAGGGGGCTCTTCTCGTAGTGGTACCTCGCCCACATGGCCCCCCCGACGCAGTCGAAGAACTCCACCAGCTCGACGCGGGTGCCGGAAGGGTCCGAGATCCCGACGATCTGGGGGTAGTGGATGACGTAGGGATCGGCGATCCGTTTCAAGACCTCATCTCCTCTGCAGACGGGCGGGCGGTTTGTGAACGGAATTATCGTTAACAAGATAACCGTTCACAAAGATAAAATCTTCGATTTTTCCCGAGGGATCTCAATCCCGAGGGTTTTCCGGAAAAAAGTTAGAGGATAGAATGGAGCTTGAACTGGTGGGGACCGAGCTTCCCGCCATAGTTGCCGGCGCTGATCACCTTGACGCCGGGTACCTTGCAGGCCGCCCTGATGCCGGCCCGCATCGCCGCCTCGATGGCCTTCGCGTCGACGCCGTCGATGACGAGCTCATAGATCGCCCCGATCCCGGCCGGTACCTTGGTGTCGGGGACTTTCTCTCTCAGGGTGGGACAGTACGCCTCGTTCGTGGAGGCCTTCATGAACTTCGCGTACTTCTTGGAGCCGACCTTCGAACCGCTCGCCACGATCCCGCCCGGGAAGGAGAGGATGGTCCCCTTCACCGACTCGATCGCCTCGGCCGCCACCTCGGCTCCCGCGAGGGCCGCCATCTGGTTCTCGCCCATGATGAAGAAGTTCCCGCCCGCGACGCCCTTCACGACCCCGAACTCCTCCTCGGTGACGAACTCGCCCTCCATGATCGGGATCGCCCAGCAGGACCGGTCCCCGACCTTCACCTGGTGCTCATACCCGTCGCCGAAGAAGTGGAGCTTCACGGGCAGCTTCTCGGGCGCATCGGTGATGCCGTTGAAGACGGCCGTGGTGGGAGCCGTGAGGATGCACTCCCCGATCCGCTCGATGAGCTGCTCCTTCAGCTTGTCCTTCTTCGGGTTGCAGATGAGGATGGCGTAGCCCGGCCGGCCATCCGGGGTCTCGGAGGGGCCCATGTAATGATCGATGCCCGCTTCTGCCGCGCAACCGATGCAGGAGGTCGCAAAGCCCGTGGCTTCAGTCGCGGCCTTTAACGCCCAGTTCCGGGTTGCTGCGGTCACGATAACGCGGGAAACGAAGATCGGAAACGCCTCTGCGTAGGTATCGTCGATTTTCACGCCATTTATCTCCAAAATCCTTCACCCCTTTTCACCACAGTTTCACCGGTTCCCGTAAAGAATGTTGCCATTTGATCTCTTTTTTTGCGGAAAACCGGGCAGGAACTGGAGTGGAAAGACCACCATTGCATATATTTAATAGGCCCGGAAATCAAAAATACCGGTAGTCTTCTGGGAGGCTCTCGCGGGGACCCCCCTCAGGGATCGGGTGCCGGCGAATTTTCAGAAGATTTAATTACCGGCTTCGACCACCTGATGATGATCGATTTTCAAATCGACAGAGCTGGTGCGTGCAAAACATGGCATTCGCAGTACACGTGAATCTGGACCGGTGTACCGGTTGTAACAACTGTGTGGTTGCATGCCCCGTAAACGCCCTGGAGCTCCATACGGTAGATCCCGTGACAAAGGAGAAGATCTACCGGGTGCGGGACGGACGAGCCGTCACGCTGGACGTGAAGTCCGAGCTCTGCGCCGGATGCGGCGTTTGCGTCGAGGCATGCCCGTACGACGTTATCCGGTTGAAAGGACGCTGGGAGGCGGGAACAAAGCCAACTGTTGTCTATGTGACGGAGTGAAGTGAGAAATGACCCTGTACCCGAAGTTTTCGAAGAGGATCGAGTTCCAGAAGGATGGCAAGAAGGTCATCCAGGAACAGAAGCTCCTCCAGACCACCAACAACCTGTCCCTGAACGTGGACCGGTGTACCGGCTGTGGCATCTGCATCGAGGCATGCCCCGAGGAGGCCATCAAGTGGGGTCCGGTCGGAGCCGTGCGCCGGGGCGCCGTGGACTATGCCGCTCCCGTCGAGATCGACGAGGTGAAGTGCTCCTACTGCGGCGTCTGCCCCACGATGTGCCCGTTCTCGGCCCTCTCCCTCACCATCGACGGGGTGGAGCGCTACCCGATCATCGAGAAGGAGGGCTTCCCCCAGTACGACCAGGTCTCCGTCATCGACGACGAGAAGTGCGTGAAGTGCACGGTCTGCGAGGACGTCTGCCCGAGGGACGCCATCAGGAGGGACGTCCCGCTCTTCGAGGGCGCGAGCAAGGAGGGCAAGGAACGCCAGCAGGCCATCAAGTCCAAGATCGACTTCAAGGTGGACATGGAGAAGTGCACGGTCTGCGGCATCTGCGGCTACCTCTGCCCCGCCATCACCGTGAAGCGCAAGCCCTTCACGGGTGAGAAGGGGAAGGTCGAGGCCGTCCGGGACGCAAAGACCGGCCTCCCCTGGGACGAGAGCAAGTGTGACGCCTGCAAGGTCTGCGTCGAGGCCTGCCCCGAGGAGTGCATCACCGTCGAGCGGACGGTGGAGAGCGACAAGATCCAGGGCAAGGTCGACATCGACAACGACCTCTGCTGCACCTGCACCTGGTGCAGCCGGAACTGCCCGACCGAGGCGATCACCGTCGAGAAGATCTTCGACGGCGATATCGAGTTCAACCCCGAGAAGTGCCCGGCCGGCTGCTCGACCTGCGTCGAGATCTGCCCCTGCAACGCCATCTACCTCCCCACCCCGCCGCCCGCGGCCGATCTCCATGGAAAGCAGGAGGCGAAGATCGCGGTGAACAAGGACCTCTGCATGTTCTGCGGGGCCTGCGTCGCCGCGTGCCCGGGCGAGGACATCATCGTGCTCCAGCGGAAGAGCATCCGGTTCAAGGGCAAGGAGACGGACCTGTTCAAGAAGATCGAGGAGAAGCTCTTCACGAAGCGCACCTCCAGGGTGAAGGAGGACGTCCAGCCGGGCGAGGTGCAGGTCAAGATGCTCGGGAAGGCGTGAGGTATCACCATGGCAACGTCAAAAGGTTACACAGACCCGAAACTCGAGGAGAAGCTCAAGGACCGGTACTACTACCGGGAGTACAGTCATCCTGACTTCACGAAGAAGGTGCACGACCTCGCCCGCACGGTCAACCACATGTGCTTCCAGTGCGGGACCTGCACGGGCTCGTGCGTCTCGGCCCCACGGTCCTCCTACCGCATCCGGCTCTTCATGAGGAGGAACGTGCTCGGCCTGGAGGACGAGGCCCTCACCGACCCCGACCTCTGGCTCTGCACCACCTGCTACAGCTGCACCGACCGGTGCCCCCGCGACATCGCCCCGACCGACGTGATCATGGCGATGCGCAACTTCGCGTACCAGAGGGGGATCGTCCCGGTCAACTTCCTGAAGACCGTGCAGCTCATCTACCAGTCCGGCCATGGTGTCCCGAACAACGACGTGAACCGTGCGGTACGGGTCCGGCTCGGGCTCGAAAAGGACCCGCCCACGACCCACAAGTATCCCGAGTTCCTCCCAGGCATCCGGCAGATACTGGACCACTGGCACGTGAAGGAACAGGCCGACAAGATCGTCGCGGAGGCTGAGAAGCATGGCTGAGGCCAAGGGACATGACTACGCCCTCTTCCTCGGGTGTATCGCGCCGAACCGGTACCCGGGATGCGAGTCCGCGGGGATCGCCTGCAGCAAGAAGCTCGGCATCAACCTGCACCCGATGAAGGGTGCGAGCTGCTGCCCCGCCCCGGGCGCCTTCGGCTCCATCGACCTGAACGTCTGGTACGCGATGGCGGCACGGAACGTCGTCATCGCCGAGAAGATGGGGATGGACATCGCCCTCGAGTGCAACGGGTGCTACAAGTCCATCTACGAGGTGAACGAGAAGCTGAAGCACCATGACGAGCTCCGCGACATGGTGAACGAGGTCCTGAAGACCGTCCCCGACCCCCTGGACCCGACCAAGAAGGGCACCATGGAGTTCAAGGGCACCATCGACGTGTACCACCTCATCGAGCTCTATGCCGACCCGAAGATCTGCGGGCCGGACCGGATCCGCGAGAGCGTCACCCGGCCCCTGACCGGGACCCGGATCGGCGTCCACTACGGCTGCCACCTCATCAAGCCCAAGAAGGAGCGGCACCTCGGCGACACCGAGAACCCGATGTGGATCGAGGAGCTCGTCGCCGCCCTCGGCGCCGAGCCCGTCCAGTACCGGAAGAAGATGCAGTGCTGCGGTGCGGGAGGCGGCGTGCGGGGCTATGACCTCGCCCACTCCCTGGACATCACGAACGAGAAGCTCATCAACCTGCACGAGGCGAAGGTCGATGCCGTGACCGAGGTCTGCCCGTTCTGCCAGCTCGAGTTCGATCGCGGGCAGATCGAGATCAAGGAGAAGTTCGGGAAGATGTGGGGGCTCCCCGTGCTCCACTACAACGAGCTCCTCGGCCTCGCCCAGGGCATGAGCCCCACGGACCTGGCCCTCGACATGCACGCCATCCCGGTCGACCCCTTCTTAAAGAAGATCCTGTGAGGTGCGAAGATGGCTGACAAAGCAAAGGCAAAGGCAAAGGAAACCCCGAAGAAAGAGACTCCCCAGACACCCCAGACCCAGGCACCCCCGGCCTCCCAGGCGCCCCAGAAGGCGAGGATCGGCGTCTTCGTCTGCCACTGCGGTACGAACATCGCGGGCTCCATCGACGTGAAGGAGGTCGTCGCCTACGCGAAGACCCTCCCCGAGGTCGCCCATGCCGAGGACTACCAGTACGTCTGTTCCACGCCCGGGCAGAAGCTCATCGAGAAGGCCATCAAGGAGAAGCACCTGACGGGCACCGTCGTCGCGGCCTGCTCGCCCCGGCTCCACGAGCCGACCTTCCGGCGGGCGACCCAGGAGGGCGGCCTGAACCCCTTCCGGTTCGAGATGGCCAACATCCGGGAGCAGAATGCCTGGGTGCACATGCATGACAAGGCGTCCGCGACGGATAAGGCGAAGGACGCCGTCCGGATCGCCGTTGCAAAGGCGGCCCTCCTCCAGGACCTGACCCCGAAGAGCGTGGCCGTGGAGAAGTCGGCCCTCGTCGTCGGGGCGGGCATCGCCGGCATGCAGGCGGCCCTCGACCTCGCGAACGCGGGGATCAAGACCTACCTCGTGGAGAAGCTCCCGACCATCGGCGGGCGGATGTCCCAGCTGGACAAGACCTTCCCGACCCTGGACTGCTCCCAGTGCATCCTCACCCCGAAGATGGTCGACGTCGGGCGGGCCCCGAACATCAACCTCATGACCTACACCGAGGTCGACGCCGTCGAGGGGTTCATCGGGAACTTCGATGTCACCCTCAGGAAGAAGGCCCGCGGGGTCCTCTCGACGGACGAGGCCGAGGCAAAGGGGATCGTCGGCGGCGGCTGCAACGGCTGCGGCGACTGCGAGCCGGTCTGCCCGGTCATCAAGCCGAACCCCTTCGAGATGGGGATGAAGCCCAGGAAGGCCATCTACATCTACCACCCCCAGGTGGTGCCCCTCCTCTACACCGTTGACTTCGACACCTGCATCAAGTGCGGGCTCTGTGTCACGGCATGCGGCGAGAAGAAGGCCATCGACCTCGAGATGAAGGACGAGCTCGTCAAGCTCAAGGTGGGGACCGTGGTCCTCGCCCTCGGGTACGACATCTTCCCCGTCGAGAAGAAGCGCGAGTGGGGCTACCAGCAGTTCGAGAACGTGGTCACCTCCCTCGAGTTCGAGCGGCTCATCTGCGCCTCGGGCCCGACCGGCGGGCACCTCATCCGCCCGTCCGACGGGGCGACCCCGAAGCGGGTGGCCTTCGTGCTCTGCGCCGGCTCGCGGGACAACACCGGCATCGGGAAGCCCTACTGCTCCCGGTTCTGCTGCATGTACTCCCTGAAGCACGCCCACCAGATCATCGAGAAGATCCCGGGCACCACCCCGTACCTCCTGTACATGGACATCCGGTCCTTCGGCAAGATGTACGAGGAGTTCTACTACCGGATCCAGGACGAGGGGGCCAAGTTCATCCGGGGCAGGGTGGCGAACATCCTCGAGGACCCGGTCACGAAGAACCTCCACGTCTATGCCGAGGACACGATGCTCAACCGGCCCATCGACCTCGAGGTGGACATGGTCGTCCTCGCGGCCGCCGTCCAGCCCGGGGCGGACACGGACCGGACCCGGAAGCTCTTCGGCGTGTCCTGCTCCCAGGACGGGTGGCTCCTCGAGGCCCACCCGAAGCTGAACCCCTGCGGCACGACGACGGCAGGCGTCTTCGTGGCCGGGGTCTGCCAGGGCCCGAAGGACATCCCCGACACCGTGGCGCAGGCCGAGGGGGCCGCGTCGGCGGCGTCCATCCCGATCCACCTGGGCAAGGTCGAGCTCGAGCCCTACTTCGCCCAGTGCATCGAGGAGAAGTGCGCCGGCTGCGGCATGTGCGTGAACCTCTGCCCCTACTCGGCGCTCTCGCTCGTCGAGAAGAACGGGAAGAAGGTCATGCAGGTCACCGAGGCCAAGTGCAAGGGCTGCGGCACCTGCGGGGGCTTCTGCCCGGGCGGTGCGATCTGGATGCAGCACTTCGCGACCCCGCAGGTCGTTGCGCAGATTGATGCCTTCCTCACGGGAGGTGCGAAGTAATGGCCGGACCAGACGGCTGGAAGCCGAAGATCCTCGGGATCGTCTGCAACTGGTGCTCCTACGCGGGGGCCGACCTCGCGGGGAGCGCCCGCACCCAGTACCCGCCCGACATCCGGATCGTGCGCCTGATGTGCACGGGCCGGGTCGACCCGCTCTTCATCATGAAGGCGTTCATGGACGGGGCTGACGGCGTGCTCGTATCGGGGTGCCACTTCGGCGACTGCCACTACCTGGAGGGGAACTACAAGGCCGCAAAAAGGATGTTCCTCTTGAAGAGCGTGCTGAAGGACCTCGGCATCGAGGACAAGCGCCTCCGGATGACCTTTGTCTCGGCGTCCGAGGGGGCGAAGTGGGCGAAGGTCGTCGAGGACGTGGTGAAGACCGTGAACGCCCTCGGCCCGAGCCCGATCAAGGCGCTCGCGAAGTGAGGAAGGAGTGACATGGCCAAGATCCAGCTGAACCTCATCAGCGGGCGGACGATCCAGCAGGGGGTCGCGATAGAGGGGGGCAAGGAGAAGCCCTCCTATCGCGACGCCTGCGGGATCATCGAGCTCGATGCCGAGGACTTCAAGAAGCTCGGGGCCTGGCGGAACACGAACGTCCGGGTCACGAGCCCCTACGGGAGCGTCATCGTGAAAGCGGTCGACGCGACGCAGGGCCCCCACCCGGGCCTCGGGTGGATCCCCATGGGACCCTGGGCGAACGCCATCGTGAACCCGAACACCTACTCAACCGGCATGCCGACCTTCAAGGGGACACCCGTCGAGATCGAACCCGCCCCGAACGAGCCTGTTCTCCTCGGGATCGAGTTAGTGCAGAAAGCTTGCCGGGCTGAAACTTAGAGGGGGTTTTCATTGACAATGACTGCAAGTGAAGGTATCTGCACGTTCGAGAGCTCAGGAAAAAAGCTTACCGGGCAGATCCTCCCGAGGTGATATAGTTGACAAAGACGGTAACAGACGTGATCTGCCCCTTCTGCGGGACCCTCTGCGACGACATCGAGGTCGTGCTCTCGGACGACGGGAAGAAGATCGTGGAGGTCCTGAACGCCTGCGCCATCGGGAACGAGAAGTTCCACCACTCGCAGGCCGCCGACCGGCCGAAGCGGCCCCGGATGCAGCAGCCCGACGGCAGCTATAAGGAGGTGAGCTACGACGAGGCCATCGAGTTCACGGCCCAGATGTTCGCGAAGGCCAAGAAGCCCCTCATGTACGGCTGGTCCTCCACGAACTGCGAGGCCCAGTCCGTCGGCCACGAGATCGCGGAGCTGACCGGCGCCGTCGTGGACAACACCGCGACGGTCTGCCACGGGACGACCCTCATCGCCGTCCAGGACGTCGGCATCCCGAGCTGCACCCTCGGGGAGATCAAGAACCGTGCCGACCGCATCATCTACTGGGGCTGCAACCCGGCCCACGCCCACCCGCGGCACATGAGCCGGTACTCCATCTTCCCCCGCGGCTTCTTCACGGGGAAGGGGCAGGCGAGCCGGAAAGTCATCGTCGTGGACCCGCGACCGACCGACACGTCGAACATGGCGGACTACTACTACCAGGTCGAGCAGGGCAGGGACTACGAGCTCCTCCAGGCCTTCCGGGCGGCCCTCCACGGCCGGCCCCTCCCCGACACGGTGGCGGGCATCCCGAAGGCGAAGATCTACGAGGGCGCCGAGGTCATGAAGAGCGGCCGGTTCGGGATCATCTTCTTCGGCATGGGCGTGACCCAGACCCTCTCGAAGAACCACAACATCGATGCCGCGATCATGCTCACGAAGGACCTGAACGAGTTCTCGAAGTACAGCATCATGCCGATGCGGGGCCACTACAACGTGACCGGCTCGGGCGAGGTGCTGGGCTGGCAGTTCGGGTTCCCCTACGCGGTCGACCTCTCGCGGGGCATCGCCCGGTACAACCCGGGTGACACCACGAGCAACGACCTGCTCCGGCGGGGCGAGGTGGACGCGGTCTTCGTCATCGCGAGCGACCCCGGGGCGCACTTCCCGATCAGCTCGGTGAAGAAGATCGCGAAGCTCCCCTCCGTCGCCGTCGACCCGCACTTCACGCCGACGACCGAGATCTGCAAGCTCCACGTGCCCGTGGCCTTCGTCGGGATCGAGTGCGGCGGGAACGCGTACCGGATGGACAACGTCCCCATCGACACGCGGAAGGTCGTGGAGCCGCCCGAGGGGATGCTCACCGACGAGCAGTTCCTCGAGAAGGTCCTCCACCGGGTCCGCGAGCTCAAGGGGGCGGCCTGATGTCCGAGTACCTGATCAAGAACGGCTTCGTCTTCGACCCCACCCAGAAGATCAAGGGGGACGTGGCAGACGTCGCGATCCGGGACGGGAAGATCGTCGACAAGGTCGAGAAGCCGAAGGTCATCGACGCGAAGGGCATGACGGTCATGGCAGGGGCCCTCGAGGTCCACGCCCATGTCGCCGGCCCCAAGGTGAACATCGGCCGGATCTACCGGCCCGAGGACAAGCTCTTCACCTTCCGGCCCACCGAGGGACGGCACCACATGGAGGGCGGGTTCTCGATCCCCACCACGTATAAGACCGGCTACACCTATGCCCGGCTCGGGTACACGACGGTCATGGAGGCGGCGATGCCGCCGCTCTTCGCCCGCCATGTCCACGAGGAGATGCGGGACACGCCCATCATCGACGAGGGGGCGTACCCGGTCTTCGGGAACAACTGGTTCGTCCTCGAGTACATCAAGAACAGGGAGCTCGAGAACACCGCGGCGTACATCGCCTGGCTCCT
>DATIYO010000182.1:0-21782 GCA_035517575.1 Methanomicrobiales archaeon | reverse complement strand
GGGGCCGGAGAAGATCCGGATCGAGATCTTCTCCCTCGATCCGGACTCCCTCGTTCACTTCTTCCGCAGGGAAGGTAACGGGTATACCCGCCGGCCGCTCGCGTCCCTGCCGTACTTCCCGAACTCGGAGCCCTCGAGCCGGTCGCCGCGGAACACCGGCCCGTCGCGGCAGACACGCAGCCCCGACGGGTCGATGGCGCAGGAGCCGCACAGCCCGACACCGCACTTCATGTACCGGTGGAGGGAGAACCGGCCGCGGTCCAGGATCCCCTCATCTTTGAGGATGCCGAGGACCGTCCCCATCATCGGTTCGGGCCCGCAGGTGCAGACGTGGTCAAAGGAACGGAGGTCCACATCCCCGAGGAGGCCCGTCACCGGCCCGCGGTGCCCCTCGGAGCCATCGTCGGTCGCGACCCGGAGGTCGGTCTTCCTGCCGAGTACTTTTCGGAAGGGGAGATCCTTTGCCGTCGATGCCCCGAGCAGGAACACCCCGACCTTCCCCGCCATGGCGAGGGGGAAGAGCGGGGCGGCCCCGATCCCCCCCGCGATGGCGAGGGTCTTTCCCGTGACCGGGAACCCCTCGCCGAAGGGGCCCCGGATCCCCAGGAGGTCGCCCTTCCCCAGCCGGAACATGGCCGCGGTCGCGTCGCCGACCTCCTGGACGGAGATCGAGTTCCCCCCCGAGAGGGCCATGGGGATCTCGTCGACACCCGGTACCCAGACCATGACGAACTGCCCGGGGGTGAAGGGGAAGGACTCCGAGAACCGGAAGGTGCGGATCCGCGGGGTCTCCCTGACGACCTCCGTGATCGCGACCGGCCGCGGGAGCCCTTCATCCATGGGCGCACCCCACGATATCCTCCGGGTCCTTTCCATCGGGGGAGTAGAGGTCGCGGGCGATGGTGCCGAAGATGCCCGCGTCGTCCAGCACCGCGCTCCCGATCTCGACGGCGCTCGCCCCTGCCATCATCATCTCGACCACGTCCTCGGCGGTGGAGACCCCGCCGCACCCGATGATCGGGACGCGGCATGCCTCGTAGAGCTCGTACACGCTCCTGACCGCGACGGGGAAGATCGCCCTCCCCGAGAGCCCCCCGAACCGGTTCCCGAGGACCGGCCTCCCCAGGGGGACCGAGATACGCATGGCCTTCACGGTGTTGATCGCGACGAGGGCGTCGGCCCCGCCCCGCTCCGCGGCCCTCCCGATCTCGGCGATCTCGGCCACGTTCGGGGTGAGCTTCACCCAGGCGGGCCTCCCGAGGGCCTTCACCGCCCGGGTGCACTCCTCCACGAGGCCGGGGTCGGTCCCCAGCGCGGACCCGAACCCCTCGGCATGGGGGCAGGAGAGGTTCAGCTCGAACCCCGCGGCGCAGTCGGCAAACCAGGACGCCACCTCCGCGAACTCCTCCGGGTCGCCGCCGAAGACGCTCGCGATGACCGGCCTCCCCGCGAGCGGGGCGATCTCCTGGACGAACTCCCGCGACGGGTTCGGGAGGCCCATCGCGTTCAGGACCCCGTCCCCGAGAACGACCAGGCACGGGCCCGGGTGGCCCTCGAGCGGCTCGGGCCCGATGGACTTCGTCACTACCCCGCCCGCGCCCGAGTCGAGGATCCGGGCCAGGGAGGCGCCCGTCGTGCCGAGGATACCGGCCGCGAGGAGGAGATGGTTCGCGAGCCCGATCCCCCCCACCCGGACCAGCCCTGCCGGCGACCTGATCATCGGAAGAGATTCTGGAGTTTATTTATTATTATGGTACCCATAGTGGGTTGATGAGCACGCTTGCGGTTATCGGGGTCGGCAAGATCGGGGGCGAGGCGGGCTTCGTCGCGGCCCTCGACGGGATCGTGGACGACCTGATCCTCTACGACGTGAACCTCCCCCTCCTCCAGGCCCAGGCGCTGGACATCGGGGACTGCGGCCTCCGGACCCGGGTGTCCACCGACACCGCGGGCATCCGCGACGCGGACGTCTGCATCTATGCCGCGGGCATCTCCCGGAGCCCCGACGTGAAGACCCGGGCCGACCTCCTCGGGGTGAACCTCCCCATCGCAAAGACCTGCCTCCCGCTCCTCAATAGGTTCACGGGGGTCCTCGTCACGGTGACGAACCCCATGGACCTCCTGAACTACTACTTCGCGCGCAAGGCGGGCATCCCCCCCGAGCGGTGCATCGGGTTCGGGAGCCAGCTGGACAGCGCCCGGTTCCGCCGGGTCCTCGCCATCTCGGAGATCCCCGGCCCGGGCTTCGTCATCGGCGAGCACGGCGAGCACCAGGTCCCCCTCTTCCACCCTCTCCGGAACCCCGTGGACACCGGCACGAGGGAGAAGATCCTCTCCGACCTCAGGGGGGCATCGATGGAGATCATCCGGGGGAAGGGCGGGACGATCTTCGGCCCCGCGTACCACATCTCCCGGCTCGTGAGGGCCGTCCTGAAGGGCGGGAAGGCGCCCGTGCCCTGCTCCTGCCTGCTCGACGGGGAGTACGGGCTCTCGGGCTGCTCCCTCGGGGTGCCCGCCCGGGTCGGGCCCGACGGCGTGAGGAAGATCGAGGAGTGGCCCCTCGACGCCTGGGAGGAGGCGCACCTCCGCGAGGCCGCCGCGTTCCTCGCCGATCTCTCGCGGGGGCTGGATGGGTGAGGGGGCCGCGCTCCCGGCCGGGCCCGGGTTCGAGCGGCGCACCGTCGCCCGCACCCTCTCCGATTATTCCGGCCTCCGCATCGCCATCAACCAGGTAGAGTACACGAACAGCCCCCAGGGGCCGGTCATCCACATCTTCGGGAGGGAGGGGAACGGCTCGGCGGTCCACCTCGAAGTGACCGGCTTCCGGCCCTACTTCTACGCCCTTTTCGACGAGGTCGCGGGGGGGCCGCTCCCGTCGGGGGTCGAGGTCGAGGAGGGCTGCTCGTACCGGTCGATCCGCGGCGACAGCCTCTGCCGGATGTACACCCGCCGGCCGACCGACGTGCGGGACCTCAGGGAGCGGTTCCACCACTACGAGGCCGACATCCCCTTCGCCACCCGGTTCCTGATCGACAACGGCCTCACCGGCGGCGTCGAGGCCCCGTCCCGCGAGGCCGACTACCGCTCCCTCCGGCCCGCCGAGGTGAACGCCCCCGCCCGGGTCTGCATCTTCGACATCGAGTGCGAGGACGAGCGCGGCCTCCCCGAGGCCGACCGGGACCGGATCATCGCCATCACCTGCTGGGACTCCTTCGCCGACGACTACACGAGCTTCGTCTTTCCCGCCAACGGGGGAAAGGCTCCCGCCGTCCCGACCGCCGGCGGGGGGCCCCGGGTCGGGGTCTACAGGGACGAGAAGGAGATGCTCCTCGCCTTCGCCCGCTACCTCTCCGAGCGGGACCCCGACATCGTCTCGGGGTGGAACATCCTCGTCTTCGACATCCCCTACGTGATCGGCCGCATGGAGCGGCTGGGCCTTTCCCCGACGTCCCTCGCCCGGCTCGAGGAGAGGACCGAGCGGGTCGCGCTTCGGGGCCGCGCCCTCTTCGACCTCCTGGACGCGTACAAGAAGATGCACGGGAGCCAGAAGGAGTCCTACCGGCTCGACGCGGTCGCGCAGGACGAGGTCGGGGAGACGAAGATCCGGTTCACGGGCACCCTCTCGGCGCTCTGGCGCGAGGACCCCGCCCGGCTCGTCGAGTACAACCGGAAGGACGTCGAGCTCTGCGTCGCGATCAACCGGAAGAACCACATCGTCGAGTTCTACCGCGAGATCGCCCGCTACGTCGGCTGCCCCCTGGACCGCACCCTGAACTCCTCGTCGGTGATCGACATCTACATCCTGAGGAAGGCCTTCGGCCGGTTCGTGCTCCCGAGTAAGGGCCTCGCCTCGGCCGAGGAGTTCGAGGGGGCGACCGTCTTCGAGCCCTCGAAGGGGGTCAGGGAGAACGTCGTGGTCCTCGACTTAAAGTCCCTCTACCCGATGGCGATGATGACCATCAACGCCTCGCCCGAGACGAAGGCGCCCGACGGGGAGTACCGGGCGCCGAACGGGATCCGGTTCAGGAAGGAGCCCGACGGGCTCACCCGCTCCATCATCGCCGAGCTCCTGAAGGAGCGGGAGCAGAAGAAGAAGCTCCGCGACCAGTACCCGTTCGGCTCCCCCGAGTTCGTCCTCTACGACATGCAGCAGAACGTCCTCAAGGTCATCATGAACTCCTACTACGGCGTCTCGGGCTATGCACGGTTCCGGCTCTACGACCGCGAGATCGGTTCCGCGGTGACCTCGGTCGGGCGGGCCATCATCGAGCACACGCGGGCGGTCATCGAGTCCCTCGGGTACCATGTCATCTACGGGGACACCGACTCGTGCATGGTCCAGATCCCGCCGATGGAGATCGCGGACACCATCGCGACCGCGAGGAAGATCGAGGCCGCGTTGAACGCGAGCTACGGGGAGTTCGCGAGAAAGACGCTCTCCGCCGACTCCCACTACTTCTCCATCAAGTTCGAGAAGATCTACCGCCGGTTCTTCCAGGCGGGGAAGAAGAAGCGGTACGCGGGGCACCTGGTCTGGAAGGAGGGGAAGGACGTGGACGAGATCGACATCGTCGGGTTCGAGCTCCGCCGGTCCGACTACCCCCAGATCACGAAGGAGGTCCAGGGGAAGGTCATCGGGATGATCCTGAAGGGGGAGGGGTTCGCCGACGTGAAGGCGTACCTCGGGGAGATCATCCGGAACTTCAGGGCGGGAAAGTACCCCTACGACGAGGTGGGCATCCCGGGCGGGATCCAGAAGGCCCTCGACCAGTACGAGACGAACGACGCCCACCGGCGGGGCGCGGAGTACGCGAACCTGTACCTGAAGTGCGACTTCAAGCGGGGCTCGAAGCCGAAGAGGCTCTACATCAGGACCGTGAAGGCGAAGTACCCGAAGACCGACGTCATCTGCTTCGAGTACGGCGACCAGGTGCCCCCCGAGTTCGTCGTGGACTGGGAGACGATGCTCGAGAAGACCATCAGGCAGCCCATCAGCCGTATCATCGAGGCCCTCGGCTGGGAGTGGAAGTCCGTCGACCCGTCCCACACGACCCTCGCCCAGTGGGGGATGGGGTAAGCCCCGGACAGAACCACTATCTCTTTATACCAGTCCCGCCGCTCTGATTACCTGAGGGTGCCCGATGGCCGCCGGCCACAGGAGGAAAAAAGTCCTGAAATACGGTCTGATACTTGCCGCCCTGATGGTTCTCGCCTGGGGCCTCGCTGTCGTCGTTCCTCTTTTCGCCTCCCAGGGGCCGGCGTATGCACCGCATCTTGCCCTCGCCGGTCTCCTCATTCCCTGCACCTATGGCGCCATCGATTATCCGGAGATGGGGAGTCACGTGGTTCTCCACCCGCCGAACGAATCGGTGAGTTACGAGTTTCGCGGTCCCCTCTCCTATTCTTCGGCGACGAGCGCCACCACGGCCCCCCTGTTCCCGAGGCTCTCGGATTACTGGGCCTATGTCAGGTATACCTACAGCCGGACCGGTGATCGTTTCATCGTGGAGACCTGGTATTTCACCGACGGGAAGAGCTTTTCGGACAGCCAGAAGAAGCTGGCCGCCTACCTCGATGGCCGGGGAACCATCGCGCAGACGGCCCTGGAACTCGACAGGAAGACCCTCCTTGAATTCGGTCCCGAGTCCATGGATTCGACGACCAGGCGTATCCCGTTGACCCGGTATGAGAGCGGGGCGACCTCGGGATACTTTTTCACCGTCTCGAGGCCTTCCCGCGAGCACCCGGATTATTACATCGCGTACTACGGGGTGACGGGCTCGTCGGATCTCTCCCGGGAGACGCCGCTCCTGAAACTCTTTTTCATCCCCCCGATCCGGATGCTGGATAACGGCGTCGTCCACGAGCTGGATACCACTTCCAGGGCTCTCTTCTCTCTCGCTGGAAGCAATCAGCCGATCCTTCGGAACCGGTAAGCCCCCGGCCGGTAATGGATGTCCGTCGACCCCTCCCGCACGATGCTCGCGCGGTGGGGTGGGTGGCGGGGGGTACGGGCGTCAGATAACCGAAACCATCTTTATAGCACCAGAGAAATGTCATTCCCGTGATGTTTTCATGAGGACCACGATCCCCCGATCCGGATACCTGATACTCGCCCTCGCCGTCATCCTCGCCGTGCTGATCGCCGGCTGCACCCTGAAGCCGCAGGGAGTCGGGCAGACCCCCGCGGCGACCACGACACCGGCATCGGCCCCCGCAACGACCGCACCGCCGGCCACGACCGCGCCCGTGGTCACGACCACGGCCACCCTGCCGCCGGTAACCCGGGCGACGACCGCGGCGCCGACGGTGAACCAGACCCCGGCCCCCGCACCCACGCTCTCCATCGCGATCAATGCCACGGGTTTCTATCCGAAGAAGGCCACCGTCGCGGCAGGGACCGTCGTGACCTGGACGAACTTCGACTTCACCCCCCACGTGGTCAGCAGCGAGCCGACACAAGCGGCCGGGCCGGGGATGATCTTCATGAGCGGCGCCCTCGAACAGGGGGGCAGCTATTCGTTCACCTTCACGACCGCCGGAGATTATCAGTCGTTCCTCGTCGACCGCCCCAACCTGATCGGGACCATCACCGTCTCGTGACCGGTTGGCGGCCCCTCCCTTTTTTTGCGATTCACCGGTTTCCCTCGGGAACGGCCCGGGACAGGCCCGTTTCCCGAGGTCAGAAGGGCCTGAACCGCCCCCTCGCGAAGGTTAATGCGAACGGGTGGCGAACCTCAGGATCATGAAGGGCGGCCCCGCCACCCTGCCTTTCCAGCGGCAGAAGAACAACCTCCAGATCGTCATGTACATGGTGATCGCGTCGGCGGTGATCTTCTACCTCGACGCGGTCACCCCGATGGGTCTCGCCGTCTGGGTCTTCTACTTCATCCCTCTCTTCATGACCATCGCCCTCAGCTGGCGGTATGCGCCGTTCATCGCTTCGGTGGCTTTCATCGTCCTGATCTTCATCGGATTCCTGATTTCGCCAGAGGAGATGCCCGCGGCTTACGAGCTCCTGAACCGCACCTTCTTCTCGGTCGTCCTGATCGTCGCGGCATTCTTCATCCAGTGGAGCATCCGGATCGCCAGTCGTGGGCTGCCCCGCCAGTAACGGCAGGTGGCCATCGGAAGCCATGGATGGCTGGAAAAAAAGGTACCTGGCCAGATCTGGTCGCCGGGTCTCAGGGCCGGCTCTTCAGGGGGACTTCCCCGTCGTCTCGTTGCACGTCCCGCGGTAGAAGGTCCACTCCTCGCACTCCTTCCCGCCCGGAAAGATACAGACTCCGTACTCGCTCCCGTCAGTGTTCTGCCGTATTTCGTACTTGTAACCTTTACCCGTGCAGAACACCGCCGCGGGGTTCGGGAGGCCCGGGCTCGTGGTGGTCACGGCCGGGGTTCTGTTCGCCGACGAACCGGTGGTCGTACTGGTGCACCCGCAGAGGAGGAGCAGCAGCCCGATGCAGACGAGGAGAATGACCATGCGGACTTTCATACGGTTCCCATGGGAGGATAGGGAGGCATCCCGTATAAGGGTGGGCGGGAACCCCGCTCCAGAGGCATCCCTACCCCTTCAGCGCCCCGATGACCCGCTCCGTCGTCTCCGAAGGGGACCCCCTGGGGGCCGGTGGGGCCCCCCCGCCGAGGACCCTGAAGATCTCGGCGACCGCCGCCCCGTGCGAGGGGCCGTAACCGCCCTCGAGGACCAGGGCCAGGGGAAGTCCGCCCGCCTCGAGGAGCCGCGAGGCCAGGAGGCCGAGATCGGGGGGCAGGAGCTCCATCCCCCCCAGGGGATCGTCGGAGAGGATGTCCTGGCCGGCCGAGACGAGGAGCAGCCCGGGCCGGAACCGCCGGATCGTCGGCGCAAAGATTTCGCGGAAGACCGCGTCATAGTCCGCGATGGTCGCACCGGCATCGAGGGGCGCGTTCAGGGTGAACCCCTCGCCCCGGCCCGATCCCCGTTCGTCCGTCCTGCCCGTGCCCGGGTAGTAGTGTCCCCGGTGGATCGAGCAGTAGAGGACCCGGTCGGTGTCGTAGAAGGCCTGCTGCGTCCCGTTGCCATGGTGGACGTCCCAGTCCACGATGGCGACCCGCTCGACCTCCCCGAGGGCCCGCGCCGCGGCGATGGCCACGTTGTTGAGGAGGCAGAACCCCATCGCGCGGTCCCGCTCGGCATGGTGCCCGGGCGGCCTCACCAGGGCGAAGCAGTTCTCCCCCGCGAGGGCCCGCTCGGCCGCACCGATGGCCCCTCCTGCCGCGAGGAGCGCGACGTCGAGGGAGGCGGGGGTGACGTAGGTGTCCGGATCGAGCATGGTGTAGGTCCGGGTCCCGCGGCAGGCATCGGCAAGGAGGTCCAGGGAGCCCGGGGTGTGCACCCGTTCCGCGTCCTCGCGCGTTGCGCTCACCGGCGGATACCTCGGGATGCCTTTGGGGACCCCCGCGAGCGCACCCTGGAGCCGTGCCTCGTTCTCGGGGTGGCCCCGCATGTCGTGCCGGGAGAAGAGATCGCTCGTGACGACCGAGCAGCCCGGCATCGCCGCTACCTGACCGGGAGCCGGATGATCATCTTCATCCGGTCGGGGGTCATCTCCCTGGGGTCCGAGATGTAGATCTCGTGGTGCCGGCCACGTATCTCGTAGCCCTTCCGCTCGATGAAGGCCCGGAGCCGGCTGATCGTCCCCCACTTCTCGGAGAGCGGCCCCTTGTACAGGGTCTGGACCGCGTGCCCCTCGGTGAAGACGCCGTACCTGACCTTCGAGACGCTCGGGGGGACCTTGCCCCGGTCTATCCCCCCGAGGGCCTCGCGCACGAGCGCGCTCGTCACGTACTCGGGCTGCACGATCATGAGGATCCACTTCCACTCCTCGCGGTTCCCGGCCGAGTACTCGCCCGGGCCCCTCACCCACCAGAGGCACTCGAGGGGCATCACCGCGTACTCGAACCCGATGCGGGTCCTCGCTATCGCCGCCTTCGTGGCCGCGGAGATGGCGAAGAGGCCCTCGATCCCGTCGCGGAACTCGTGGAAGTTCGCCCCCTGGCAGGTGCCGTCCACCATGAGGAACTTCATGGCCGGCACGTCCACCTCGTCGATCCTCCGGCTGCTGGCCCGGTAGAGATGGTTGAACTCCTTCAGCAAGTCCTCGGGTTCCATCCGGCTCCTTATAGGTGATTATCGATGGGGAGAGATAAAAACCGTGGCCGGCGGCCCGCCCCCATCGGCACCGTGGAACCGGGCCAGTCCTGACGCCCGTGGTTCAATCCAGGCCAGGCCCTGGCCCCGATGTCTGCCCGTGCCCTGACGAACCTTGATAGGGAATGGGGAGAAATCGGGATATCAGGATGCTCCTCTTCGCCCACCTCTGCATCGGTGCCATCGCCGGGCTCTACCTGTACCGGGCGACGAAGGTCCCGGGGATGGTCGCCATCGCGACCGTGGCGGCCCTCCTGCCCGACCTCATCGACAAGCCCCTCGAGGTGCTCTGGGGGGGCCGCTTCGGGCAGGTGGCCCTCTTCCACACCTTCCTCGTCTTCGTCATCCTCGGGCTGATCGGGATCATCGCCCTCCTGGTTTTCCGGTCGCCGGTCCCCGCGGTGGTGGCGGGGATGGTCGGCCTCCACCAGGTGGTGGACCTCCTCTGGCTGAACCCCCAGAACTGGTTCTACCCGTTCCTCGGCGCGATCCCCGCGTCCTGTCCCTGCCCCGCCCCGTCTATCCCGGCGGCCGCGGCATCAACCGCGATGGCGATCCCGGTGGAGGCCCCCGGGCACTTCCTCCTGCGGTCGGTCATGGGCGAGGTCCTCTCCCCCTCCGAATGGGTCTTCCTGCTCGTCCTCGTCCTCCTCCTCTTCTCCCCCACGATGCAGGGGAAGGGGTTCCGCTGGGGGGCGGGCCTCCTCGCCCTGCTCGCCGTCGGTGCCATCGCGCCCGCCGCGGGGTTGCCCATCGTCCTTGCCGCCGAGGACGGGCTCGCGATGGAGCGGCTTCTCCTCGTGGTCGCGGCGGTCGAGGCGGTGGCGCTCTGGCATTACGGCCGGCTGGAGGCGCTGGACGCAAAAGGGAGGGAACCGCCGGGTTCCCCCACGGAACCGGGCTGATCCAACCCGTATCCTCATAACGACCGGGCACCGATAGATCGGTGAGGATGCTCATCTTCTGCCACCTCTGCATCGGTGCCGTTCTCGGGCTCTTCCTCGTGCGATCGACCCGCGACCCGGGGATGGTGGCGCTCGCCGCGCTCGGGAGCATCCTCCCCGATCTCGTCGACAAGCCCATCGGGTACCTGGTGTACGGCGACATCCTGGGGCACGGGCGCCTCTACCTCCATACCCTCCTGTTCCTCGCCCTCATCGCGTTCGCGGGGCTCCTTGCCTGGCGGTTCGGCCGGTCCCGTGCCGTCGCCATCGTCGCTGGCCTGGTCGGCCTCCACCAGCTGATGGACCTGATGTGGCTCTCGCCGGTGACCTGGCTCTACCCGTTCCTCGGCCCCTTCCCCACGGAGGCCGCCGTGGAGCTCGGCGGCTGGCTCTTCTCGCTCGAGGTGCTCTCCGTTTCCGAGTGGGTGTTCCTCGCGGTCCTCGCCCTGGTCTTCCTGTCGGTGACGAGGGGGGACGGTCGGCTCCTCGCCTGGGGCTCCCTCGCCCTCCTGGTCCTGGGGATCGCGACCCCCGCATGGCTCGGGGGGCTCCCCCTCCACCTCCTCCCCGACGGGATGGCAGACACCGGCCCGATGCTCGCCTTCGTCTCCCTCGGCGGCTCGCTGGGGCTCTGGCTCGCGTGCCAGCGGGGCCGTGCCTCCCGCAAGGCGGGTAGCTTCCCTGCCTGACCGGCTACGGCGGGTGGGCCCGGAACCAGTCGAAGGTCTCCCGAAGCCCGTCGGCTAAGTGCACGCGGGGCCGGAAACCCATGACGTCCCTCGCCCTCGTGATATCGGCCACCGACTCCCGGATGTCCCCCGCGCGGGGCTTCTCCAGGACCGGCTCGCGGGAGAGGCCGCCGATCTCCATCGCCGCCCTCGCGAGCGTCAGGACGGTGGTGCCGTCCCCGCTCCCGATGTTGAAGACCCCCACGGCGTCGCGCTGCATGGCGAGGATGCTCGCCCTCACGACATCCCTCACCGAGATGAAGTCGCGGACCTGGCTCCCGTCGCCGAGGATGACGGGCGGCCTCCTCCCCAGGACCTGTGCGACGAACCTCGGGACCACGGCCGCGTGCTCCCCGCGGGCGTCCTGCGCGGGCCCGTAGACGTTGAAATACCGGAGGGTCGCGGTGGGAAGCCCGAGGGTGAGGCGGTAGACCTCGCAGTAGTGTTCACCGGCGAGCTTCGCCGCCGCGAAGGGGGTGAGTGGCTCGGGGAAGGTCTCCTCCCGCCAGGGTATTCCCGGGGCATTCCCGTAGACGGCCGACGAGGAGGAGAATACCACCTTCTTCACCCCCGCTTCATGAGCGGCGGCGAGGACCGTGAGGGTGCCGGTGGCATTCGCCTCGTGGACGTCGAGCGGCGACGCCATCGAGTGGCGTGCGGCGACACCTGCGGCGAGGTGGAAGACACAGTCGGCGTCCCTGCACAGGTCGAGGAGGAGGTTCCGGTGGAGGATGCTCCCCTGGACGAGCCTCGCCCTCCCCCGGTCGAGGAGATCCTGCACCCGCGGGGGGCCGCCCGCCGAGAGGTCGTCCAGGAGGACGACCTCGCCGAGGTTCACGAGCTCCCTCGCGAGGTGGGAGCCGATGAAGCCCGCCCCGCCGGTCACGAGAAACTTCGTCCCTCAGCCCCCCCGTCTCCTCATTCCTGGTACGAGAATGGAGTAACCCCTCAAAAGAACCTTTCTCAGCGGAGGGTTATGGCCCGAGGGTCCCCGATCCTGCAGACCCTTCAGTCGTTCCTGCACCGTATCTTTCCTTCAGCCCTGTCGATGAACCCCTCTCTCTCGAGGCCGTCGAGGATCCGTTCCAGCCGCGTGGTCTCGACGGGTACCAGGTTCGCGAGCTCGCCTTCCCCCGTCTCCCCCCTCGTGAGGAGATGGCGGAGGATCCTCCCCCTCGCCTGCCTGTCGGATCCCTGGAACGGCCCCTGCCTTGCGTACGAGGCGCTCCTCGTGTTCGGGTTCACCCGGACCTGCTTCAGGAGCGACCCGTAGTCCATGAGCGCGTAATAGAAATCCCGAGGGTTCTTCCGATCCAATGTCCTTGCGAGGACCGGTTCTATCTCACGGTCGCTGACTCTCGGGGAGTCGGGGAAGAAGAGATGGATGTACACCCGCCGTATATTCGTCTCGATGAAGACCTCGGGCCGGTTCGCCGAGAACACCACGATCGCCCCCGCGGTGGCGCTCCCGATCCCGGGGAGCGAGTCGAGGGCGGACCGGTCGAGGGGAACGGAGCCCTGGTACCGCTCCACGACCACCCGCGCCGTGTCCTGGAGGGCCAGGGCCCGCCGGTTGTAGCCGAGGCCCTGCCAGGCACGGAGGACCTCCTGCCTCGGGGCCGCCGCGAGGGCCGCGATATCCGGGAACCGGGCGAGGAATTTCGGGTACCAGGCGAGGACCCGCGGTACCTGGGTCTGCTGGAGCATGAACTCCGAGACAAGGATACAGTACGGGTCGGTGGTCCTCCTCCAGGGGAGGTCCCGTCCCCGTGTCGCGTAGAAGAGGGAGATGAATTTCCGGAACCCGCGGACGACCGTGGGTGTGAGGCCGCTCTGTGCGGCCCCCGCCATCACGGCCTCTTCGAGTGCCGCGAGCTCGCCCGTGAGGCCCTCTCCCCGGTCCATCCCCTTCTCCCTCCTCTCACACCATGCACCCGTCAGGGGATAAAAGCGCGAGATGCCCGTGCCTCCCGGGTCCACGGCGGTGGACAGGGAACGGGGACGCATCAGAACCTTTAAGAAAGTGGATGCGGTACCCAAGCTGTTGGTCTCCATGGAGATCGTCAAAATCCCCAGGATGGAGAAGGACGATTACGACGCCCTCATCACCGAGGGGTTCGTCTCCCGGATCGCGTTCCTCGGCGAGAAGTACCCGTACATCGCCCCCTTCCTCTATGTCTTTGACGGGAATTTCATGTACTTTCTCTCCACCCGGTACGGGAAGAAGATCAAGTACTTCCGGTCCAACCCCTATGTCTCCGTCGAGGTGGAGCGGTACAGCCATGACCTCTCCTGCTACATGTTCGTCACCCTCCAGGGCCGGCTCGAGGAGGTCGAGGACTCCATCGAGAAGAAGCGGATCCGCGGGAAGTTCGTGGGCATGATCAAGAAGAAGCGGCTCTCGAGGAACATCCTCGCGGCACTCGGGCACCTCCCCCAGGAGCCCTTCGAGACCATCGCCACCGAGGAGCGCTCCATCCTCTGGCGGCTCACGGGCGTCACCGACATCGTCGCGCTCGAAAACATGTAAGGTGAGGAAGGATCAACCGGTTATCAACCACGACCATCGGATGCCGATACCCACGCGTCGCACGCTCGAAAACATGTAAGGTAAGGAAGGATCAACCGGATATAAACCACGACCATCGGATGCCGATACCCACGCGTCGCACGCTCAAAAACAGGTAGGTCGGAGGGAATTCCCGGATATGGGCCTGGAACCTGCGGAAGGCTATGTACACGGGTACTCGGGGCGGGAGGCGGAGCGCCTCCTCGACCAGGCTGAGACCCTCGAGGCGCTCCTCCACCACGACACCTCGTACCCCGACGGGAGCCGGGTCCTCGAGGCGGGCTGCGGGATCGGCGCCCAGACCGTCACCCTCGCGAGGCGGAGCCCCGGGGCGCGGATCACCTCCATCGACCTCTCCGAGGCCTCCCTCGCGAGGGCCGCGGAACGGGCGAGGGCGGCCGGCGTGACGAACGTCACCTTCCGGCGGGCGGACCTCTACGCCCTCCCCTTTCCCGACGGCGCCTTCGACCATGTCTTCGTCTGCTTCGTCCTCGAGCACCTCCCCGACCCGGGCCTCGCGCTCTCGAGGCTCGCGAGGGTGCTCCGGCCGGGCGGCACCGTCACCGCGATCGAGGGGGACCATGGCTCGGCCTTCTTCCACCCCGACAGCCAGGCGGCGAGGAAGGCCATCTCCTGCCTGGTCGCCGTCCAGCGGGGGATGGGCGGGAACGCCTCCGTAGGCCGGGAGCTCCACCCGCTCCTCACGGGGGCAGGCTTCCGCGAGGTCAGGGTCTCCCCGCGCACGGTGTACGCCGATGCGTCCCGCCCGGAACTCGTCGAGGGGTTCACGAGGAACACCTTCACCGCGATGGTCGAGGGGGTGCGGGAGGAGGCGCTCCGGCGGGAGCTGATCGGGAGGGAGGAGTGGGAGCAGGGGATACGCGACCTGTACCGCACGAGCGAGGCCGGCGGGACCTTCACCTACACCTTCTTCAAGGGGACCGGCCTGAAGTAGCGGCGGCGTGCCGCGGCGGTCATGCCGCGCCGAGGAAGAACCAGTAGACGAGGAGCTGGAGCGCCGTGAGCGGGAGGCCGATCTTCACGAACTCCCCGAAGCCGAGGGTCTCCCCCTCCTTCTCCGCGTTCTGGATGATGATGACATTGGAGGCCGCGCCGAGGATCGAGAGGTTCCCCGCGATGGTGCTCCCCGCGGCGAGGGCCATGAGGGCCGCGGGGGACCCCGTCGGGGACGAGATGAGGGGGAGGAAGAGGGCGACGAAGGGCACGTTCGAGATGAACTGGGAGACGACGGCCGAGAGGCCGAGCATGACGGGGATCCGGACCGCCTCGCCGCCGAAGGCCTGGGCGAGGGGCTGGAGGAACCCCGACTCCCAGACGCTCTCCATGAGGACGAACATCGCGGCAAAGAAGACGAGGGTCCCCCAGTCGACCTTCCGCACGAGCTCGGCCCGCCGCCCCGAGAAGACGAGCACGGGAAGGGCCGCGAGGAGGGCGATGGCAGGCAGGGGGAGCGGGACGTCCACGCCGATGAAAGAGCCGGCGATCTTCACGATGACGAGGGCGGCGAGGATCCCGAGGGAGGCGCGGGAGAGGAGGGCGAGCCGGTCGTCCCGGATCGGCTCCTCGCTCACCTCCGGCTTCCCGCCCCCGGACCGCTCCCGGAACGCGACTTTGAGGAAGAGGTAGACGAGGGCCAGGCTCACCAGTGTCGGGACGGCCAGGTACCGCGCGAAGGTGATGAACGGGTTCCCGCCCGGCGCGGCGAGGGCGACGAGCAGGTTCTGGGGGTTCCCGATGGGGCTCATGACGCTCCCCGTCGTGATGGAGAAGGCGAGGGCGAAGAGGAAGAGCTTCGGCGGGGCCCGGTTCGCGCGGGCGAGGTGGAGCACGAGCGGGGTCCCGATGATGGCGAGGGTGTCGTTCATGAGGACCGCCGAGAGGAACCCGAAGGAGAGGATGAGGAGGGCGAGGAGCTGGTCGGGGTTCGCCGCCCTTCGGGAGATGCCTCCCGCGAGCCGGAGCAGCTCCCCGCTCTCGCGGAGGGCGACCCCGACGACGAACATCCCGAAGAGGAAGACCATGACGTCGGGGTTGATCGCCCGTATCGCCGACAGGGGCGCGATCTGGCCCGTCAGGAGGACCACTGCCGCGCCGGCGAGCATGATCTGCCAGATCTTCAGCCGGAACCGGCCGATCCCCCGTACGGCGATCCCGAGAAAGACGAGGAGGAGGACGATGACCGGTATCGCGGGGACGGGCGCCATGGATCTCAGGAGGGCGGGCCGGATCCCATCCCGCGCTCCCCGCCCCCGTCACCGCCCCCGAGCAGGTGCCCGATGATCCGGCGGTAGAGGCCGGGCGAGTGCTCGTCCTCGCCGGCTTCGAGGGAAGGGTTGTCGTTCACCTCGATGACGAAGGGGGTGCCGTCCCGGTCCTTGATGTCCACGCCGTAAAAGCCCCTGCCGATGGCCCTCGCCGCTGCCACCGCGGCGTCCAGGATCGGGCGGGGGACCTCCCCGAGCGGCTGGCTCTTCACGGCGCAGTAGACGATGTGGCCGTTCACCGTGGCCTGGATCTTGAAGGTCTCCTGGGGGATGATGTACTGGCAGGCGTAGAGGGGCTCGCCGTCGAGGACCCCGACCCGCCAGTCGAAGTCGCTCTCGATGAACCGCTGGGCGACGATCCAGTCCGAGAGCTTGATGAAGCGCCTCCCCGTCTTCAGGAACTCCTTGACGGTGTTCACGCGCTCGACCCGGAGCGAGAAGGAGGTGGAGGGCTCCTTGAGGACGAGGGGCGAGCCCAGGCGCTCGAGGATGCCCGCGGCGGCCTTCTCGGTGAGCTCGTCCTTTCTCACGAAGACCGTCTCGGGGATCCTGACCCCCGCCTTCATGAGGTGGAGGTACATGTTCACCTTGTCAGAGCAGACCTGGATGGACCGCGGGTCGTCGATGACCGGGATGCCCCGGAGCTCGGCCATCTTCGCCGCGACGAAGCTGATGTTCAGGGGGTCGGTCCGGCTCCGGATGAAGAGGCCGTCGACCTTCCCGATCTTCGCGATCTCGGTGGGGAAGATGAAGTACACCGTGTGCCCCATCTCCTCGGCCGAGTCACGGAGCCGGATCAGCGCGGTGAGCTGCTCCGAGTTCCCGAGGGTCTGCCGGTCCACGAAGAGCCCGAGCCGGCTCACCGGCACTCCCCCGTGAGGATCTCCTCAAGGATGCCCTTCTCCTCGCGCGAGAGGGTGGAGTACCGGACCGGGGTGACCGCCGACAGCCGGTACCCGCCGTTGAAGACCGAGATGACCTCCATGAGCGGGATCCGGAAGAGCCGGTAGACCCGCGCGGCCAGGTCGGCGAGGGGCCCGGGCGCGTCCGCGGTCCGGCCGAAGATCGCGACGCAGGGCACGATCTCGTCTTCCTCGTGGATCGGCTGGTAGCAGAAGGGGTACTTCCCGCTCCCCGTGATGTACTTGATGACCTGGCCGGCGGTCTCCATGTCCCGCACCAGGCTGTACTCCGAGGGGTCGGCGAAGTAGGATATCCCGTAGAGGATCGAGGGGAGCGGCGCCCGCTCGTCGGAGATCCCCCAGTCGCAGACCGGGATGCCCGCCTCCCCTGCCCTCGCGAGGCAGACCGGGACGATGAAGGCGTCGAGGAGGTCGGAGGTGGCGGGCACGGTCTCCTTCCCCTCCATCTCGAGGGTGAGGATCCGGTAGTAGGCGCTCGTCTTGTAGGAGTAGTCCTCGCTGATGAGGTAGGTGACCCCCCCGCGCACCTTCTCGTGGATCAGGTCGCGCCTGAGGAGCCGGCCCGCGTCCCCCTTCATGGCCTGCTCACCACGGCTCCTGCGGGCACTCGGACTGTGCGGGCATGGGCGAAATTCCCGCGGGGTAGCCTGAACGGGGGGAGTGGCATCATGGTCAGAGGCTGGACGAAAAGAAGAGCTGGAATACCCGACACACCCTCCCGGTGTCCATGATGTAGTATGGGGATGCCGTTATTTCATTCTATCGCGGCAGGGGTGGGTGTCCCGTCGGAGAGGAGAGGGGACGGCCCCCCCTCCCGCAGGTGTCCTACTGGATATCGATCCGCTCACCGGTGACCATGTAGTGGACCTTCTCGGCGATCTTGCAGGCATGGTCCCCGCTGCGCTCCAGGTAACGGGCGATCAGGATGTAGTTGGTGCAGATGGGGATCTTCTTCGGGTCGTCGGTCATCGCCGAGATGCAGCCGTTCAGGGTCGAGAGGAAGAGGGCGTCGACCTCGTCGTCCCGCTTTCCCATGGCATCGAGGGGGGAGACGTTCTCCTCTGCATAGGCCTTCAACCCCTCGTCGACCATGGTGCAGACGATCTTCGTCATCCGGGGGATGTTGAAGAAGCCGCGGACCGTCGGCATGCCCTGGCTCTTCTCCACGACGACCGCGATGTCCTTCCCGTACACCCCGATCCGGGTGAGGTAGGTGATGATCTTCAGGGTGGAGGCGATGGCCCGGAGGTCCTGCGCCATGGGCTGGTACAGGGCCATGAGCCTGAGGGCCTCGTCCTCGATGGACTCGTCCCAGCCCTTCAGGCTGTCGGTCCGGTTCATCACCCACGACGCCAGGTTCAGGTCCTGGTTCGTGAGGGCCCGGACCGACATCTGGAGCATGCCCCGGGCCAGGGCGCCCATCTCCAGGGTGTGCTCCTTCATCATCTCCAGTTCTGTGTGGAACTTCTCGACCATGCGACCGCCTACCCGAACCTTCCTGTCACGTAGTTGGAGGTGAGCTCCTCCCGCGGGTTCTCGAAGATCTGCGTTGTCTCCCCGAACTCGATAAGTTTTCCCAGGTACATGAACCCGGTCGAGTCAGAGACCCGGGCCGCCTGCTGCATGTTGTGGGTGACGATGACCACGGTGTAATCCCTCTTCAGGAGTTCGATGAGGTTCTCGATCTTTGCGGTCGCGATGGGGTCGAGGGCCGAGCAGGGCTCGTCCATCAGGATGATCCCGGGCTCGACCGCGAGGCAGCGGGCGATGCAGAGCCGCTGCTGCTGCCCGCCCGAGAGGCCGGTCGCCATGTCGTGGAGCCGGTCCTTCACCTCGTTCCAGAGGGCGGCGTGCCTGAGGCTCTCCTCGACGATCCGGTCCAGCTCCTTCCGGTCCGAGACCCCGTGGATCCGGGGGCCGTACGCGACGTTCTCGTACACGGATTTGGGGAAGGGGTTCGGTTTCTGGAAGACCATCCCGACCTTCTTCCGGATCGCGACGACGTCCGCCGAGGGGCCGTACAGGTCCTCGCCGTCGATGAGGACGCTTCCCTCGACCCGGCAGGAGCCGATGAGGTCGTTCATCCGGTTGAAGACCCGGATGAGGGTCGACTTGCCGCAGCCCGAGGGGCCGATGAGGGCCGTGACCCGGTTCTTCTCGACAGACATGGTGATGCCTGAAAGGGCCTGCTTCTCCCCGTACCAGAGGTTCAGGTCACGGGTTTCGATGATGGACGCACTGTTTTCCACGGGTCACCAACTCACGGTCTTCTGGAACCTGTTGCGGAGGCAGATCGCGATGCTGTAGATCCCGACGACCAGGGCGAGGAGGACGAGCGCGGTACCGTACTGGTTCGTCCTCGAGCCCGGGACGCTCGTCGCGAGGATGAAGAGGTGATAGGGGAGGGCCATGACGGGATCGAAGACAGACGACGGGAGGAACCGCTGGGAGAACACCACCGCGGTGAACAGGATGGGGGCGGTCTCCCCCGCTGCACGGCCCACGGCAAGGATGGCGCCCGTGAGGATCCCTGGCATGGCAGGGGGGATCACCACCCTTCTCACGGTCTGCCACCGCGTCGCCCCGAGCGCGAGGCTCCCCTCCCGGAGCCCCTGCGGGACGCACTTCAGGGCCTCCTCGGTGGTCCGGATGATGGTCGGGAGGACCATGAGGGCGAGGGTGACCTGCCCCGCGAGGAGGGAGACCCCGAAATGGAGGTAGAGGACGAGGAACGCGAAACCGAAGAGGCCGAAGACGATGGAGGGCGTCCCGTTCAGGAGGTCCACGCCCGTCCTGATGAGCCCGACGAGACGACCTCCCGGGGTGTACTCGATCAGGTAGATGGCGGCCCCGACCCCGACGGGAAGGGCGATGCCGATGGCCCCCGCCACCAGGTACAGGGTCCCCACGATGGCGGGGAAGATCCCCCCGCTCCTCCCCACGTTCTGGGGCACGCCCGTGAGGAAATTCCAGGAGATGGCGGGGAGGCCGTTTGCGATGATATTCCAGAGGATGACCCCGAGGATGAGGACGACGAGGACCGCGGCACCGACGAGGAGGGAGAAGGCGATCTTCTCGGCGATACGGGGGGAGATCCTCCTCCTGACCAGGACAAGGGCACCGGCCGCGGCGAGTACCGCTCCCGCTGCCAGGGGGCCTGCCGAGAGCCCGATGACGAGGATGGCGAGGATCCCCAGGAGAACCGCAACAGGAAGGCGGAGCTTCGAGAGGCCGTCCCTTATCGCCCGGGCAATCCTGTTCCGCAGGGGGACGCTCCCGTCAGCCTCGCAGCGGGCGACCGGTACGGGTCCGCTCCGGATCCTCCCGATGATGCCCGCCGCCGCCAGGTTCACGAGGAGGGTGATGATGAGAAGGAGGAAGGCGATCCCGAAGAGGGCATGGTACTGCGCGCCCCCGACGGAGACCTCCCCCATCTCGATCCCCAGCGTGCCCGTGAGCGTCCGTATGGGAGAGAAGACGTTCCAGATCGGGGAGGGGATGACCGCCGCGTTCCCCGTCACCATGAGCACCGCCATCGTCTCCCCGATGGCCCTCCCCATGCCCAGGATGATGGCGGCACTTATCCCCGAGAAGGCCGAGGGGATCACCACCCGGCTCATCGTCTGCCAGCGCGTGGCTCCCACGGCCAGGCTCCCCTCGCGGAACTCGTGCGGGACGGCCCTGATGGCGTCCTCGGAGACAGAGGTGATGGTGGGGAGGGCCATGATCGCGAGGAGGATGGACCCGGCGAGCCAGGTGAGCCCGGACTCGAGGCTGAAGCTGACCCGGAGGGCCTCCGTCAGGACGACGAGGCCGAAGAAACCATAGACCACGGAAGGGATCCCAGCCAGGAGCTCGATGGCAGGCTTGAGGACGCTCCTCATCCGGGGGGAGGAGATCTCGGCGATGAAGATCGCGCATCCGAGCGAGAGCGGGATGGCGATGACCATGGCGCCGAGGGTAACGAGGAACGTCCCCGCGATGAGGGGAAGGGTGCCGTACTCCGGCGGGTTACCGGTTGGGTACCAGGTACTTCCCGAGATGAAGTTCCAGATCCCTGCCACGGGGAAGATGGGGTACGCCTCGAGGAACAGGTAGGCCAGGATGAAGACCACGGAGATGATGGCGGCGAGGGATGCAAGGAAGAGGAGCGCCTCGATCGACCTCTCCTTCTTCCGGGAGTGGAGAAACGAGAGAGGGTTTCCCTGGGCGGTCTCTGCAGGGAGAGAGCAGGCGGCTGGCGGGCTGGGCAGATCCATGCCCGGGCGGGGTACATCCCCCCTGGGATGTCCCGTGATATTCGCCGGCTGGTTCAACCTGTCTCTCCCCTCAGTCATTCAGGAAAAGGGAGGGGTTGTCAGTGCTGGAGGGGCACGAAGCCCTGCTCTTCGACGATCTTCTGCCCGTCCGGGGAGAGGATGAAGCCGATGTAGTCCTTTGCGAGCCCGGTCGGCTGGCCCTGGGTGATCATGTAGAGCGGCCGGGAGATGGGATACGTGTGGTCAAGGACGGTCGCGATGCTCGGGGCGATCGCCTGGCCCTTCGCATTGTAGAGCTTCAGGGCCTTCACATCGGGGGTGATGAACCCGAGCCCCACGTAGCCGATTCCCGCCGGGGTCTGGGCCACGGCCTGGGCCACGGCCCCGTTCGAGTTCATCTCCCGCATGTCGGACCGGTACTTCTCGTCCTTCATCACGAAGTCGTTGAAGTAGACCCGCGTCCCGGAGGCGCTGTCCCGACCGATGACCACGGGGTAGGTCATGGTGCCGCCGACCCCGTTCCAGCCCTGGATGGTGCCGTTGTAGATCCCGCGGGCCTGGTCCAGGGTGAGCGCCGACACCGGGTTCGCGGGGTTGACGATAAGCACCACGGCGTCGGTCGCGACATCCGTGGGAACGAGGTTCGGGTACTTGGCCATCTCGGCGCTGGTTATGTCCCGCGAGGACATCCCGATATCGGTGGTGCCCGCGCCGATGGCCTGTATCCCGACCCCCGACCCTCCGCCGGAGACCTGGATATCGGCCCTGGGGTTCATCGCCATATAGGCCTCGGCTGCCGCCTGGGCGATGGGGAAGAGGGTGGTCGAACCGGTGACACTCAGCTTTCCTGCGATCTGCTGGACGGCGTAGGTGCCAGACGGGGC
>DATIYO010000181.1:0-7918 GCA_035517575.1 Methanomicrobiales archaeon | reverse complement strand
ATCGGGAACCCCGTCCCCATCCTGGTCCTCGTCTCGGTCGCGTCCCTGATCCTGATCCTCCTCTCCGCCCTCACCGCCCTCAAGTACCGCGAGCGGACCGCCGCCCAGTTCATCTACTCGACGGCCCTCGTCATCGTGATCCTCTTCGTCGTGTCGGTGCCCGACAACCCCCTGAACCTCATCGTCCGCGCCTCGGTGGGGAACGCGGGCCCCGAGATCTACGCGGCCATCCTCCTCGTCTCGGGCGTGGCCGCCCTCCTCGGGTACGCGACCCACCTCTATGCCGCACGGGTGGGGAGGCTCGCCCAGGGCGGGCTGTGAAGACGGGGCCGGCCGCCGCGATCCGCTGGCCGGGACCCGATCCCAACCTATATATCAGTCGCAGCCCCCATCCATTCCATCGGGAGGTGCCCCGTGAAGCGGAGACTATCAGCCGGGCTGCATTATCTCGTGCCCCTCGCCCTCGTGATCCTCCTCGCGAGCCCCGCCGCCGCGACCCTCGTCCTGTCCGGGACGACCCTGACCCCCCCGTCGGTGCCCCTCGCCCCGGGCCAGGGGCTCACGGCGGTCGTGCGGATCTCGGTCATCCCCTCGGGATCGAGGACCTTCTCCCAGGGCCACAACCTCCAGATGGAGACCGACCTCACCGGCGGCCGGTGGAGCTCGGTCGTCTACTCGGACGGCATCCCCGCCGACCGGGAGAACGGGCAGGGGAGGGTGTTCTTCCTGCCCGGGTTCGTCCTCTCGTACACGACGAACCATGATATCGCCATCGAGATCACGGTGCAGGGCACGGTTCCCGCGGGGAACGTGCCGGTCACCGTGATGACCGTGAAGGAGCTCGACAACAGCGGGATGGCGGTGGCCGGTGGCACGATCGCCGTCATCGAGCCGGTGTCCGCCATCTCTCCCGCTCCGACGGAGCAGGTGACCCCGGCAACGTCCGCCCCCTCGCCGTCGCCATCGTCGTCACCATCGCCGGCACAGCCCTCGCCGTCAACCGCCCGGATACCGGGATTCGGCTGGGAAACGGCCCTCGCCGGGGTCGGTTTCCTCAGCCTGGCACGCGCGCTTCCCGGAGGGGGACGCAAGCCCTGACCGCTGCCCCTTTTCAGCCTCTGCCCGCCGGTTCCGGGAACAATACCTTCATCACGTCAGACGCCCTTCTCTTAACCCAACGGAGCTGATTCGATTCCGGGAAATCCAAAGAAGAAGAGCGATGCAGTTGATCCCAACGCGGTAGACGCCCAGGGACAGCCGATCGTGCGCGTGCGGCTGCCCAAGAAATGGAATCGCGAGCAGTTCGCCTCTGCAGAGCTTATGATGGGGGCAAACCATATCCGGGTCAGGTGCTACGACGGTATCACGCGCATGGGCCGGATCAAGGGAAAGATCAAGAAGAGAGTCTGGATCCGCGAGGGCGACATCCTGATCGTGACCCCGTGGTCGTTCCAGGACGAGAAGTGCGACATCCTGTACCGGTACCTCCCGCCCCAGGTCGAGTGGCTGCGCCGGAACCGGTACATCTGATCCCGAACCATCCAAAGGTTCTTCAGCCTGAAAGTCGCATATGGTAATGCAGTTTTTCGAGTGAAGACTGTTTAGGTAAAGCCATGTATGGATCAGATTTTGGTGGCCGCAGGAACTTCGGCCCGCGTGAGATGACCAAGGTCATCTGTTCAGACTGTGGAAAGGAATGCGAAGTACCGTTCAAGCCGACCGAGGGAAGGCCCGTGTATTGCCAGGAGTGCCTCCCGAAGCACCGGCGCCCCCGGTTCTAATCTCATAAACCCGGAATTTTCCATTTTTTGCGTTTTCTGCCACCGGCCGGTTCATCCGACCCGGTAGCCCCTGTCCCTGAAGGCCTTCTCCAGCCTTTCCTCGAGATCCCCGGACCATTCCCGAGCCCCCCCGATCACCGATTCCCAGATCGCCCTGAGGGCCGGATCGTCGGAGTGAAGCGCGAGAGTACCGGTCACCGTGCCGACGGGGTTGCCCCCGTGGTCAAAGACCCGCATCACGACACACCGGTAGAACTTGCACTGGGCAGGGCTCGTCTCGTGGATGGTGCAGATGACGTGCTCCCCGCGGGGGCGGAGGAACCGGCACGCGGCCGGATGGGTGTCGATCCAGCTCCTGTCGATGAAGAGCTCCCGTTTGTCCTCGTCTACGACGGCGAGGAAGGGGGTGCCGGTCGAGACCGATTCGCACTCGAAGCTGAACGGGCCGACCTGCCGCTCGACGGAGATGCACTCGCCCATGGGCAGGCAGCAGGTCCCGCACATCCGGCACCGGAAGGTCACCGATCGGTCACCTCCTGACCTGCCTCCTGACCTGGTACGCCGCTTCGGGAAAGCCGATCAGGAAGAGCGCCCCCTTCCCCTCCTCCCCGATCTCCCGGATCGTCGCGCCGGTGATGCCCAGGATCTCCCTGACCAGGAAGAGACCGTAGCCGGTCTCCGTGCCCTTGCCCGGGGAGAAGATCCGCTCTTTCTCCGATGGCGGCACGCCGACGCCGTCGTCCTCGCAGAGGATGGAGAGGCCCGAACCGGTGACCCGGGTCGAGAACCGGATGGTGGAGACCTTCTCCCCGTGGTTCAGCGCGTTCTCGATCAGGTTCGAGAAGACCCGCCCGAGGAGGGGGTCAGCAAAGACCCTGACCGGGTCGATCTCGAGGAGGATGGTCACCCCCCGCGGGGCCGCCCCCGACCTCGCCAGGGCGATGACCTCCCCGAGGTCCTGCCAGACCGGGGAATGGACGCCGATGTCCTGGTACTGCTTCGTGAACTCGATCAGGTGCCGCATGGAGATCGCCGCCCTGGCCGCGTGCTCCACGAGCCCCTTCACGTCGGGAAGGGAGCCGCTCTCCGCCGCGAGCTCCAGGTTCCCGAGGACGACCATGAGCTGGTTGAGGATGTCGTGCCGGGTGACCGAGGAGAGGAGGTTCAGCTTCCGGTTCGCGATCTTCACGGCCTCCTCTGCCATCCTCCGCTCGGTCATGTCCCGGAAGAGGATGAGGTCAGCGGGCCTCCCCTCGAAGGACAGGGTCCCGGCGTTGAGCTCGGCGGAGAGCCGGCTCCCGTCGCGGCAGACGAGGCGGGCATCGTACCGCCTGGGCACCTCCTCGCCGGCGACGCGGCGCTCGTAGTACTCCCTGACCCGGGGGAGGTCGGACGGGTCGATGAACCGCTCGTACGGCTGCCCGATGACCTCGTCCGCACCGCCCCCCCAGATCCGCGCCGCGAGGGCGTTGCAGAACTTCACGAGCCCGTCCTGGACGACGATGATCCCGTCGTTGGCACGCTCCACGAGGGCCCGGTACTTCTCCTCGCTCTCCCGGACCACCGCCTCCGTCCTCTTCCGTTCCGTGATGTCCCGGAACATGATGAGGTCCGCGGGCCTCCCCTCGTAGGTCAGGTGCCCCCCGTCCAGGTCCACGGGGAAGCTCGTCCCGTCCTTCCTCACGAGCCGGGTGTCGTACCGGCCGGGGACCTCCTTCCCCGCCATCCGGCGCTCGTAGTTCTCCCTGAGGCGGGGGTACTCGGACGGGTCCACGAAATCCCGGTAGAGCCGGCCCACGATCTCCCCGCACTCGCCCCCCCACATCTCCGCCGTCCGCCGGTTGCAGAACTTCACCAGGTCGTCCTGGACGACGATGATCCCCTCGTGGGCACGTTCGACCAGGTTCCGGTACTTCTCCTCGCTCTCCCGCAGGGAATCCTCAACGCGTTTGCGCTCGGTGATGTCCCGGGAGATCCCCATGACCCGGGTGACCATCCCCCCCGGGCCCCGGAGGGGGATGAGGGAGGTATCCTGCCAGAGCTCTCTCCCGCGGAAGGAGATGCGATCCTCGACCCTGATGGGTTTCCCGCCCGAGAAGACCGCGTCGAGGTTCCGCTTCAGGCGCCCGTCCGTCTCGGCCGGGAAGAGGAGGGCCCTCGGGCCGCCCACCACCTCGTCCTTCCCTTTCCCAAGGAACGCGAGGGCGCTCGCGTTCAGGTAGGCCACCCGGTCGTCGCGGTCGATGATGTAGATACTGTCCTGCGAGGCCTCGGCGAGGTTCCGGTACTTCTCCTCGCTCTCCACGAGGGCCTCGGTGGCGCGGCGGCGGGTGACGGCCTGGAGGATGAGGTTCCGGAGCTCGAGGAAGTGGAGCCTCGGGTCGCTCCCCTTCTGGAGGTAGAAGTCGGCGCCGCTGTTCAGTGCCTCGATGGCCACGTGCTCCCTCCCCCGGCCGGTGAGGATGATGAAGGGGGTCACGTTCCCCGCCTTCCGGAGCTCCTTCAGGAGGCCGATCCCGTCCATCCCGGGCATCTGGTAGTCCGAGACGATGGCATCGTACCGGGTCCGGGCGAGCCGCTCCAGCGCCGCCTCTGCCGACCTGACCCCGTCGACCCGGAAGTCCCCCTCCTTCTCGAGGAACAGCCTCGTGACGCCGAGCAATTCCTCCTCGTCGTCCACGTGGAGTACCGAGATCACCCCTCTCTCACCGCCCCCTGAATCCGGTGTATGACAGATACTCTCATCCGGTTTAAAAAGCTGGGGAAATTCACCCGGATCAGGGTTCCCCGGCGGGGCCCCTCAGGCGCCGGCGCCGTCCACGACCTTCCCGTCGCGGAGCCGGATGATCCGGTGGAAGTACTCCTTGTGCCAGTCCTCGTGGGAGACCATCACGATGGTCTGCTTCAGCTCCCGGTTGATCTCCCGGAAGAGGTTGAGGACCATCCGGGAGTTCTCGGTGTCCAGGTTCGCGCACGGCTCGTCGGCGAAGAGGATGTCGGGCTTGTTCACGATGGCCCGGGCGATGGCCACCCGCTGCTGCTGCCCGCCCGAGAGCTCCCCCTGGAGGTGCCCGCGCCGGTCGCAGAGCCCGATCTTCCCCAGGATGTCCACCGTGGCGGCCCGGGTCTCCTCCTCGGTCCGGTCGGTCCGGAGCATGGCAGGGAGCGCGACGTTCTCCATCACCGTGAGCTCGGGCACGAGGGCATAGTCCTGGAAGACGTACCCGAGCTTGTAGAGCCGGAACATGGTCTTCTGGTAGTCGGTGAGCCTGCCGACGTCGGTCCCGTCGATGAAGACCTTCCCCGCGGTGGGGACGTCCAGGAGCCCGAGCATGTGGAGGAGGGTCGACTTCCCGCTCCCCGAGGGGCCCATGATCCCGACGAACTCCCCCTTCTCGATATGGATGTCCAGCCCGTCGAGCGCTTTCACCTCGACGGTCCCCATGCGGTAGACCTTCCGCAGGTCCTCGGTCCGGATCATGGTTCAGGCCCTCATGGTCTTCTGGATGTCCTCGAGGGCGACCCGCCAGGCAGGGACATAACCCGCGACGAGCGCGGCCGCGAAGAGGATCAGGGAGTTCGTCAGCATGTCGAGGGGGGTCAGGTACAGGGTCGCCGACCACTCGGGGGTCACGATGGGGTGGAGGGCCATGTACAGCCCGAGGAGCGAGGTGATGGTGATCCCGATGATGATCCCGAACAGGGCGAGGATGATGACCTGGAGCCCGTAGCTGTGCATGATCACCGTCTTGTCCACGCCGATGGCCTTGAGGATCCCGATCTGCTTCCGGTTGTTGATGGTCTTTATCGTGATGACGATGAAGAGCACGACCGTGGTGATGACGATGCTCACGATGAGCGAGACCAGGTTGATGATGGCGAAGCTCTGGAGCGCCCTCCCCATCCCCTTCGCGAGGAGGTCGCTCGTGGTCTGGACGTCCTGCGAGACGCCGTAGGACTGGAGCTCGTCCTTGACGTACCCCTCGGTGTAGCCCGGCTTCGTCTTCACCGTGATGTAATCGGCCCGGTCGAGGGCCTGTCCCTCCACGAGGGCCATGTCGGTCATGGTGGTGTACACCGTGCTGTCCGCCTGGCTCCAGCCGGTGAAGTAGACCCCCTTGACCCGGTAGTCCTTCGTGTACCCGTTGCCGTACTCGACGGTGACCGAGTCGCCGACCCGCACCCCGCCGAGCGAGGCCTGGAACTCGTCCTCCGGGCGGACCGAGGGATCCCCCGCGACCGTCTGCCCCATGAGGATCTCTCCCGTGTCCCCGTCGCCGAGATAGGTACCGGCGGTGATCTTCGTGTACAGGGGGGAGACGTACTTCTCGTCCGAGGGCGTGATGGCCCGCACGCTGACGCCGAGGATCCGGTCCCTGAACTTCAGCGTCGCACCCTTGGTGTAGTGGGGAGTCGCCCGCTCGACGCCTGGCAGGCTGTTGATCAGGGAGAGGGTGGCATCGAGGTCGGTGATGTACTGGTCACCCGCCCGGGGGCTGACGAGCACGTTCCCCACCTCGTAGTCCACGAGCTGGCCGGTGATGCTCTGCCCGATCCCGTTGAAGAGGCCGGGGAGGAAGATCATGTTCGTGAAGCAGAGGGCGATGATGATGACCGTCATCACCGTGCTCGACCGGTTCCCCCGGATGAGGGATCGCCACGCCAGGAAGAGGGCGACCTTCAGCTCTTTCTTACCCATGGGAGGGCACCGTCACCCTGCTTCCTCGGGAGGTATCAGAACCGGTAGGCAAGGAACCCGGCGGCGAGGATGACGACGAGGAGGAGGATGTACCCGCCGGTCGAGTCCGCGGGGTCGACCCTGAGGGACATCCCGTGGACCTCGGTGTGGGTGCCCAGGTCGTCCACGTAGGTCACGGTCAGGTTGTAGGGGTAGGTCCCGCCCTTCGCCCCGTCGAGCAGGAAGACGGCCGGCGCGTCGTTGCCCGGCTTGATCTTCCCGATGAAGGACTGCTTCGTCCCGGTCATCGGCAGGTCGACCGTCGCGGACACCTGCTTCGCGTCGCCGGTCCCCGTGTTCTCGATCCGGATGGTCAGGTCAAAGGGCGTGCTCTCCCCGACCCGGCGGGGGCTCGTGTCCACCGAGACGAACCCGAGCTCGCTCCTCCCCCTGAGCATCAGGTTCACCGCCGAGGCCTGGGTGTGGACCACCCCGTCGACGGAGCTGTAGGTGACGGTGACCGGCACCTGGGTCAGGCCCGGGTTCGCGTCCTTGTCCGAGAGGAGGACGAGGTTCGTGGTCTTCACCTGCCCGGACCCGACCAGGCCCAGGTGGTAGAGGTCGCTCCCCTTCGGCGCGACGAGGGAGCTCACGTTCCCGATCCGGAGGGTGACATCCTCGGCAAGGAGGGCCCCGTCGTTCCTGACCGTGAGCGCCACCGGTATCTCGTCCCCCGGGTTCGCCGAGTCGGGGACGGCGCTCGAGAGGACGAGGACCGCCTGCTTCTGGACCGAGATGGGGGAGTTGACATTGACCGGGACGGGGTACTTCACGCTCGTGCCCTGGGGGATCCGGATCCAGACCTCGGGGAAGTACATCCCCGGCTGCGGGGGGGCCCGGACGAGGAAGGTCAGGGTCATCGACTGGCCTGGCCCGAGGGCGCCGACCTCCTGGAAGTTGCCCTCGAGGACGTCCATCCCCTGCCCGTACATGTAGACCGACTCGACGAGGACCGTGACGTCCCTCGTGGAGGTCGTCGTCGTGGTGGAGCCGGTCAGGGTCTGGACGAGCTCGGTGCTCTGGCTCGCCTGGCTCGCGGTGTTCGCGAGGGTGACGGTGATGGTCCCCTCGTCGCCCGGGAGGAGGACCGAGGGGGTCACCTGGTAGTTCCTGATCGTGACCGCGGGGTCGGTCGTGTCCGCGGCCGCCCCCAGGGGGAGGGCCGCGACGAGGAGGAGGAAGGCGAGCAGGAGGGCGGGGCCGCCGAGGGCGAGCCCCTTCGGGACCTTGGGAACAACCATGGAGATCACCGTCTTTTTTATCTGTTCTTATATGGTTGGCCGTGAAGCTATATCAAGAAGTCCCCGCCGGTCAAAGCAGAAAATCGGAGGCCGGGGCCGAGATTCGAACCCGGGTCGGGGGATCCACAGTCCCCTAGGATAACCAGCTACCCCACCCC
>DATIYO010000180.1:0-3891 GCA_035517575.1 Methanomicrobiales archaeon | reverse complement strand
ACGGGCCGGGTGGAGTGGCCGTGAGGAAGGAGTGAGGCAAAAAATGGTCACCGTCGGCGTGCACGTCTCCATCGCGAAGTCCATCGACCTCGCGGTGGACCGGGCGAGCGAGATCGGGTGCGACACCTTCCAGATCTTCTCACGGAACCCGCGGGGCTGGGCCTTCAAGGACCTGGAAGAAGGGAAGGTGGCAGAGTTCCGGAGGAAGCTCGCGGCGAGCGGCATCGCCTATCCGGTGGATCACATGCCGTACCTCCCGAACCTCGCCTCCCCGAAGGGCGAGCACTACAAAAAATCGGTGGACACCCTGAAGGCGGAGCTCCACCGCTCCGGCCAGCTCGGCATCCCGTACCTGGTGACCCACCTGGGCCACTTCCACGACGAGGGGTTGGAGGGAGGCTACCAGGGGGTGATCGGTGCGGTGAACGAAGCCTTCGCGGCGGTGGGAAACGGCGTGATGCTCCTCCTCGAGACCACCGCGGGAGAGAAGAACACCGTCGGCGGGACCTTCGGGGACCTCGGGCACATCCTGGACGGGATCGACGACCGGAAGCGGGCCGGGGTCTGTTTCGACACCTGCCACACCTTCGTCGCCGGCTACGAGCTCCGGACGCCGGAGGGCCTCGGGGAGACGATGGACCGCTTCGACGAGGAGGTCGGCCTCCCCCTGCTGAAGGTCGTCCACCTGAACGACGCGAAGGGCGGGTTCGGGAGCCACCGGGACTACCACGAGCACATCGGCCTGGGGGCCATCGGCGAGGCGGGCATCAGGAATATCCTCCATCACCCGGCCTTCGCACGCCTGCCCCTGATCTGCGAGACGCCGGTAGACGAACGGCGGGACGACGTGGGGAACCTCCGGAAGGTCAGGGAACTCGCCGGAAACGGGGCGGGGTCGGTCGCGGGAAGGGGGCGGGAGGCGACCGGCCGGGCGAACCCGGCGGGGTTCCTCTCGGCGAGGGAACGCCGGAAGCCGTCCGGCCCGAAGAAGAGGCGCCCCTCGGGATCCCCCTCGGGATCCGGCTGATCCGTCGCGCAGTCCCAATCGCATCCTTTTTGCCCGGACCCGCCCATTCCGGTGCTATGGAACTGGTCTGGCTGGGGTGGAGCCTCGCCTTCCTCGCGGTCTGGTGCCTCGTCCTCGCCGGCCTGAAGGACCGGGGGAGCCGGCACGAGATGCTCGTCGTCTCGGCCTGGACCTCGCTCCTCGCCCTCACCGAGCCGCTCTTCGTGCCCAGGTACTGGAATCCCCCCTCCCTCTTCGGCCTCGCCCAGTCGACCGGCTTCGACGTCGAGAGCTTCATCTTCTGCTGGAGCATCGGCGGCCTCGCCGTGGTGCTCTACGAGCTCCTCGTGCCGGTCCGGCACGAACCCGTCGGCCGCGGCTCCCGCACCCACGCCTTCCACCCCGTCGCCCTCGTCGTCACGCCGGTCTCCTTCGCCGTCCTCGACCTCGCGACGGGGCTGAACCCCATCTACGGTGCGCTCCTCGCCTTTGCCCTGGGGAGCGCCCTCGTGGTCGCGAGCCGGCCGGACCTCCTCCGCAAGATGCTCGTCTCGGCCTTCGTCTTCCTCGGCCTCTACTCCGCTTACTTCTTCACCCTGATCGTCGCGGTGCCCGGCTATGTCCAGCGGGTCTGGGACCTGCGGGTGCTCTCGGGGGCGAGCGTCCTCGGGATCCCCCTCGAGGAGCTCGCCTTTGCCTTCGCCTTCGGGTTCTTCTGGTCGGGGATCTACGAGTACGCCCTCTCCCTGCGCCTCAGGCAGAAGGCGGGCGGCGGGACTCTCCTCGCACACCTGGCGGCCGACCTGAGACAGGCAGCCGGCAGGGGAGCCCGACCGGGATGACGCCGGACCACTGCCGATCCACTGGTATAAAGAGAAGACGGCGCCAATAATCTCCCGTGAAGGGGAGGCTCGACGGATCATCGGTCGTCCTGGGGCCCGATGGGGCGGCGCTCCACGAACAGGGGGGCTTCGGGCGGATGGAGCGGGGCGGGCTCCGGCTCTCGCCCGAAGAAGCCCTGTACCTGGTCCACCGGCAGAAGGTCGAGGTGGAGGGGCGTTCCTTCGACGGCCTCCTCGCCGCCTTCGCCGACCTCCCCGGCCTCTTCCGGCGGTACCTCGTGTACCGCGACATCAGGGAGCGGGGCTACGCGGTGCAGCCGGGCCTCGGTCTGTACCGCCTTTTCAGGAGGGGCGAGCGGCCGGGCACCGGCCGGTCCAGGCTCCTCGTGCGGGTCCTCTCCGAGCGTGACCTCGTGGACTTCGAGGTGATCCGCGGGGAGGTGGAGACCTCGGACAACATGCGCAAGGACCATGTCCTCGCGGTGGTGGACGACGAGGGCGAGCTCACCTACTACGGCGTGAAGGTGACCGATCTCGCCGCGATCTCGGCCCCGCCTGACTGTCCGCCCCACGAGGGGAGCCTCTTCGGGAACACCGCCGTCCTCTGCTCGCCGCCGGCCGGGGTCCGCGAGGCATGGTTCGGGACCCCGCTCGACGAGGAGCGGCTCCTCCTCTCGCCCGTCGAGACCCTCTACCTGATGCGCAGGGGGGCGCTCTCCCTCCCCGGGGCGAAGGGGCCCGTCACCCCCGAGGCCTTCCTGGAGGGGTCCCTCCCTTCCGACCCCGAGATCGCCGAGAAGGCCGCGGTGTACGCCGACCTGAGGGACCATGGCTACATCCCCCGGACCGGCTACAAGTTCGGCCACCACTTCCGGGTCTACGCCGGCCAGAAGACGCACTCCGACCTCCTCGTCGATGCAGTCCCGCCTGGCCGGACCCTCGCCGTGTCGGTCATCTCCCGCTCGGTCAGGCTCGCCCATTCCGTGAAAAAGAAGATGTTGTTTGCCTGCGTACACCCCTCAGGCATCCGATACATCGAGTTCGGGAGGATGAAGCTGTGAAGGACGAGGAACGGGGGCAGACGGCGGTCAACCCCTGGGGGAACGGCCAGGCCCAGGACTACCAGGCCGTCTTTGCCGAGTTCGGCATCGACCCGATCTCCCCGGTCGTCCCCGACCTCCCCGAGGTCCCCTCCTTCATCAGGCGCGGGATCGTCGTGGGCCACCGCGACTACGGGGCCATCGCGAGAGCGATCCGGAACCGCTCCCCCTACTACGTGATGACCGGCTTCATGCCGTCGGGGCACCCTCACCTCGGGCACCTCATGGTCATGAAGGAGGTCGTCTGGCACGTCCGCCACGGCGGGACGGGCTACATCGCCATCGCCGACCGCGAGGCCCATGCCGTGCGGGGCATCTCCTGGGAGAAGTGTAAGGAATACGGCGAAGAGTACCTCAGGTGCCTGTACGCCCTCGGATATAAGGGGACCACGTACTACCAGAGCGAGAACCACCCCCTCCATGCCCTCGCCTTCGAGGCCTCGACGAAGGTGAACTTCTCGGAGCTCTCGGCGATCTACGGCTTCGGTCCCGAGACCTCACTCTCCCATGCGGAGAGCGTCATCACCCAGGTGGCGGATATCCTCTTCCCCCAGGTCGACCGGTTCCCCGCCCCCACGGTGGTCCCCGTCGGGGTCGACCAGGACCCCCACCTCCGGCTGACCCGGGGGATCGCCCACAAGCTCCGGATGTTCACCGTCGAGGAGCGCGAGGGGTACGTCTCGGTCAGGGGAAAGAACGCCCCTCCCGAGGCGATCTCGGAGGTCCACCGGGCGTTCCCCGGCTCGAAGAAGTTCGAGGGGCACGTGGACGTGCGGGGCCATCCCCTCGGCGAGGTGGAGGAGCGGGCGCGGGAGATCGAGCGGGAGCACGGCGGGTACGGGTTCTTCATCCCCTCGTCGACGTACCATATCTTCATGCCCGGGCTCCAGGGCGGGAAGATGTCCTCCTCGGTCCCCGAGAGCCTCTTCTCCTTCGGCGAGCC
>DATIYO010000179.1:0-6473 GCA_035517575.1 Methanomicrobiales archaeon | reverse complement strand
TTGAATTTTACCGAATGCGTCATTCCACCAATTTCGCGTCATAGATGCGAGGGGAGGGATTCGAACCCACGAACTCCTGAGAGAATGGATCTTAAGTCCATCACCGTTGGCCTGGCCTGGTTACCCTCGCACGGGAGGGTTTGTCCCGGCCGTAAAAAAGGGTTTTGCCCCCTGAGAACCGGGCCAAGCCCCCTGAGAACCGGGCCAGGCCTCTTGAGAACCGGCTCCATTGCCCGTTGATCTACGGCGCCCCCCCTCCTCGGTCCGGCACGGCTAAATGAGCACCAGGTACGTGACCAGGGTGAGGAGGTAGGCCGAGAGGAGCAGGGAGATCCCGAGGGGCCCGATGAAGTTCACCGTCGTGGTGCTGATGGAGGAGAGCTGGGCGATCCGCTGGGGGCCGAAGATCCTGACGTCCCGGCACCAGGCGGTCGCGGCACCGGCCTCGGCGGGGGCGAGGTCGGCGATGGCGAGCTGCACGGCCTCGCGGACGTAGGGCGCGATCTCCGCCGGAGGTACCGCGAGGCCGATGGGGTTCTTCCCCGTGATGGTGTTCACCAGGTGGGAGTCGGTGGTCATGACCTCTGCTTCGTCCACCAGGTCGCGGACGGCGGCGAGGAGCGGCTCGCGGCCTCCCCTCACGATGTTGTTCCCGTCGAGGAGCACGTAGCCGGTCTTCTGCCCCGCCGCCTCGATGACGAGTGCCTGGACCCCGAGGTCGCCGAGGCCCTGCTCCCTCCCGAAGGGGAGCGCGAGGTGCGAGACCCCGGCCCGGAACGGCTGGAGTTCGAGGCCGCGGCAGGTCTCCATCGCCCGGATCCCCCCCGCGAGGTACTCCCCCGCGACGGGGCTCCCCAGGAAGGTGGCGCCGCTCACCTCGGTCATGGCGTTGTGGGCGTCCACGAGGGCGACCTGGCCGTAGAGCCGGTGCCCCTCGGCGAGGAGGATCCACCCGACGGCGGGGTCCAGGTCCTCGGTCCGCTCGGGCGCCCGGGTCCCGACGACGAGGAGGGAGTCAGGGAACCGCTGGCAGAGGAGGTCCACGCTCCCCTCCCTGATCCGGGCAGGGCGGCTCGCACCCGGTGCCGGTCTGATCCCTCCGAGGGACTCGCGGACCGCCGCGGCGACCTTCCCCGCTTCCTCCTCCCTCGTGAGGTTGTAGTCGTGGGTCGAGCACCCGTGGGCGGTGAGGACCTCTCCGTCGAGGGAGTCGTGGAGGATGTGGGGGAGCCTCCCGCCGCCGACATCTCCCAGGGGGCCGGGGTGGACGTTCGGGACGGTGAGGATGATGTCCTTCTTCCCCGCCCGCCTGAAGAGGAACGACACCTGGGGGAGGGTGATCCCCTCCCCGAGGGCGTCGAAGAACCCCTCCATCCCCCGCGAACCATCGGTGAGGTGGGCGAGGAAGGCGTTCAGGAAGTGGAAGATGTGGATCCGGAAGTTCCGGTACAGGGGCCGCTCGACCAGGTACACGAGGACCACGGCGGCTGCGCCGACGGTGAGGTGCGCGACGAGGGCCGCGGCGAGGAACGGGCCGGGGATGAGGTACCATCCGGCGGCGACCCCCCAGACGCTCTGGGAGAGGGCGGCGGGGATCATCCCCGCGGGCCGGTAGTCGGCCGTGGCGACGAGGACCAGGAGCCGGACGCCGAAGATCAGGCCCAGCGAGAAGGCGTAGAGGAAGGCGAAGAGGTTCGGGACGGGGAGGAGGATGCCCGGGAGGGTCGTGCAGAGGGAGAAGACGAGGGAGGCGAGGGCGAGGGAGGCGGAGCGGTTCCAGGTGGTGAAGGAGCCCGCGAGCCTGACGAGGGGTTTTGAGAGGACGAGGGCAAGGAGGGCAGGGATGGTGAACAGGGGTATCCCGAAGGCGATGCCGATGAGGACCGCGATCACCGCGGGGATATACCAGGGCGGGGCGGTGAAGAGGAACCGGGTGAGGTTCTCCATCCGGGCGTCGGGGCTAGAAGCCATGGTCTTCTCCTGCTGTGTGACGGGGCTCCCGAACGGGCGGGTCCCCGTAAGACGGTCCCATCACTCGCCCCCGTTCGGCAGAGGGAGGTCGCCGAAATGCGTCCAGTACCGGGCCGCCATCCGGCTCCAGTCGGGGAGGTTCGTCTGGCACCCCGCCTTCTCCACGACGAAGGAGGCGGTGGTCGCCCCGACCCTGCAGGCGGTGAGGGGGGAGTGGCCACGGTGGGTCGCCGCGAGGAAACCGGCGCGGTACGCGTCGCCCGCTCCCGTCGGGTCCACCGCCTTCACCGGGACGACGGGGATCCGGTGCTCCCTCCCGCCGGTGTAGAGCACGCTCCCCTCGGTGTCCATGGTCACGACCACGACGGGGACCCGGGCGATGATGGCCTCTCTCTCCATCTCCAGGATCCTGGTCAGGTGCTCCATCTCGTGCCGGTTCGCGAAGAGGATCCGGATCCGGGCGAGGATGCGCCTGACCTGGTCCGCCGAGTACCAGATGATGTCCTGGCCGGGGTCGAAGGAGACGGACCGGCCCTTCTCGGCCACCCGGACGTTGAAGTCGGGGTCGGCGGTCGCGAGGTGGACGAGGTCGAGGGCGGGGGCCTCCTGCCTCGCGAAGGTCCCGGAGGCGCCCCACTCGAAGTAGGTGATCTGGTCCCCCTTCTCGTCGGTGAAGACGAAGGCGGTCGGGGTGTGCTTCCCGGGCACGACGAAGAACCGGGTCGCGACCCCGAGGTCCCGAAGCCAGCCCTCGTACTCGCTCCCCGCGAAGTCCTCCCCCACGGCGGAGACGAGGGTGACGGGCGCGCCCAGCCGGGCGATCCCCGCCGCGATGTTCGCCGCCCCGCCGCCGAAGAAGACCTGGTGGTCGCTCACGAAAGTCGAGCAGTTCCGTTCAGGGAACCGGGGCACCCGGAGGATGTGGTCGATGGCCGTGTGGCCGACGACGTGTATCACGGGTCGTCACCTTCGGCGCCTCTCCGTGATTCCTCCCTTCGGTCGGGATCACCGGCCATCACCTTCGGTGCCTCTCCGTGATTTCTCCCTTCGGTCGGGATCACCGGCCATCACCTTCGGCGCCTCTCCGTGATTCCTCCCTTTGGTCGGGATCACAGCGCCTTCACCTCGAGCACCGAGAGGGGGATGTCCCGGAGGGCCTTCCCAATGACCGACTTCGCGATCCGGGAGGCGTGCTCCTCCGACTCGGCGCGGAAGACCCTCATCTGGAGGAGGAGCCCCACGAGGGCGGTCCCCGCGACGACGAGGGTCGAGGAGAGGTCCTTCCGGCAGAAGGGGCAGGGGAGGAGCCCCGCCTCGATCTCGACGAACTTCGCCGCCGGGTTCAGGCGCTTCCCCGCCTCGGCGATGGCGATCCCCAGGGCGTCGTCGAAGGAACGGGCGTCCTTCACGACCCAGGCCGACTCGAGGGTGACCAGGTAGTCGGGAATGGTCCTCCCCCCGTCACCACCGGTCCCGGTGGACATGCTCCGAGAGTTCGATCCGGCCGGTGCGGCTCGGGGGATTCCTCCCCCTCCCGACGGCGAGCAGGGCGACGGGCCGGAGGTGGGGGGGGAGGTCCAGGACCTCCTTCACCTCTTCCTCGTCGAAGGCCCCCGTCCAGCACGTCTTCAGCCCCGCGGCATGGGCGGCGAGCATGAGGAAGGTGCAGGCGATGGTCGCGTCCTGGATGGCGTAGAGGATCCCCCGCTCGCCGTAGCGGGACATGGACCGGATGTAGTTCGCACAGACGGCGAGCACGCAGGGCGCCTCCTTCACGTGGGGCTGGGAGAGGGCGGCCGCGGAGAGGGCCTCGCGGACCTCGCCGTCGGTCACCACCACCACGTCCCAGGCCTCGCGGTTCCCCGCGGAGGGGGCGGTGCGGGCCGCCGCGAGGAGGGCGTCGATCTCCTCCTCGCCGAGGGCCTCGGGGGAGAACTCCCGCACCGAGGCCCGCGACGAGAGGAACGCGAGGAATTCAGAGGAGTCCATGGGCGGAGAGTACCTGCCAGGCCTGCTGGGCCGCGGTCGTCGCGTCCGAGACGGCGTCGGCGACCCGGAGGGTGGCGGGGCCGGGCTGGCCGCTCTCGACCTCGCTGATCGCCTCGTTCAGGTGGTTGATGGCCTTCTGGAAGTCGCCCGAGCCGGTTGCCTGGAGGGCGAACTGGAGCTCGCTCCGGATCCCCTCCATGAGGGCGAGGAGGATCCGCTTCCCGCCGGCGAGCTCCTTCTCCTTCAGCTCGGCGAGGATCATGAGGAGCTGGGAGACGAGGATCAGCTCCGACTTCGCCCTTTCACCGAACTGGTACTCCTTCACCGCCGTCTTGTCGTCCATACGGATCACTATGGGGGAACCGCAGTGAAAAAAGGTATTGGTTCTCTTTGGGGATGGGGATGGGGATGTTTTGGGGAATCCGGGGGATTATTTCTTGGCCTTGGCCTTCGCGCCCATGACGGCAGACTTGGAGCGCCGGATGCGCCTGCGGAGCCTCGGGTCCTTCTCCCGGCCCCCGCGGCCCCGCCCGCCCCGGCGGGCACCGCCCGGACGGGACATTATCTCCTCTGACTTCGCGGACCGGGCCAGCGCGTTCGGCTTGAACCGCTGGTTCGGGCCCGGCTTCTTGACCTCGGCGTCCTTCTGCGGGACGAGCCGGATCTGGCCCTTCACGCCCTTCACCTGCATCCAGTTGACGCTGCCTGTCTTTCCCATGGATAAGTCCCCTTAAAGGTGAACGATGACACTGATAAAGATATTCCTGCCCGCGCCCCCCATCAGGCGGCCCGCTCGAGCTCCCGCCTGAGGGCCTCGCTCACGGCCTTCCCGTCCACCTTCCCCCGCACCTCCTGCATCACGATGCCCATGAGCGGGCCGAGGGCCGCCATCTTCTTCTGCGCGACGAACTCCTTCCGCTCTTCGAGGACCCGCCGGATGATACGGGTGAGCTCGCCGGCGGTGACCGAGGAGCCCAGGGACCCGATGGCATCCGCGAGTGACCTGCCCGAGGCCACTGCCCCGATGAGGTCGGGGATCGCCTCCTTTGCCACGCGCCCCTCCTCCACGGCGGCGAGGATCCCGAGCAGGGCCTTGCCGGCGACCCCGCTCGTGTCCACCCCCGCCCGGGCGACCTCGACGGGGGCGGTGATGACCGCCCGGTAGGCGAGGTTCGCCCGGCTCCCCCTCCGGATCGCCTCCTCGAAGACGGGCCCGTTCGGGGAGGTGGCCGCCTGGTACGCCGAGGCCGGGTCCATGCCGAGCTCCCGCTCGAAGCGCCTCGCCTTCTCGGTCAGGAGCTCGGGGACGGCGATCCCCTCCCAGAGCGCCCGGTCGACGGTCACGGGGAAGATGTCGGTCTCGGGGTACATCCGGGCCGCGCCCGGGAGGGGCCGCATGTAGGCGGTCGAACCCCCCTCGAGCATGCGCCGGGTCTCCTCGGGGACCCCCTCGAGGGCCATCCCCGCCCGCCGGACCACCTGCCTCGCGGCGCAGGACGCCTCCTCGCCGGAGCCCGCGACGAGGACGACCGCGTCCCCGTCCGCCGCACCCAGCCGTTCCCGCAGGGACCTGACCTCTTCGGGGGTGATCCCGTAGGCGGGGAGTTCGTCGGTGTGGAAGATCCCGCCGACGCCGCACCGCTTCGCGTAGTCGGAGAGCTCGCTCCCGAGCCGCCGGCCGGGCTGGATCTCCCTCCCGACGAGTCCCGCGAAGCCCCGCAGCCGGACCGCGAGGATGACCTGCGCCTTCGAGAGGATGGACGACTTCGTCCCTTTGAAGAGGCCGGTCACCTCGACCGGGTCCCCGTCGACGCCGGCATCCAGTTCCTTCAGGGCGTCCCGGATCGCGATCAGGCTCTCCTGCCGGCCCATCTCGCGCCGGACGACCTCGGCGATGAGGCCGAGCTCCTGCACCCCCTTGATCTCCACCCGGGCCCCGCCCGGGATGGAGATATTGATGTCCTGACGGATCGTCCCCTTGCCCCGCTTCACCTTCCCCGTGGAGCGGAGCACCATACCGATGTACTCCGCGACCTCCTGGACCTCCTCGGGGCTGCGCAGGTCGGGCGCCGTGGTGATCTCCACGAGCGGGATCCCGAGCCGGTCGAGGGAGAAGACCCGGTCCGTGACCCGCTGGGCCGCGTCTTCCTCGAGGCAGATGGTCTCGACCCGGGCCCCCGCGGGGAGAGAGCCCCCCACGGCGACGAGGGCGGTCCGCTGGAACCCGCAGGTGTTCGACCCGTCGATGACGATCTTGCGCATCGTGTGGACCTGCCCGACGGGCTCCATCCCGAAGCACTTCGCGATGGCGAGGCAGACCCCCACGGCCTCGGCGTTCAGGGGGGCGGGCGGCTCCTCGTCGTCCTCGACGAGGCAGGTGGTGTCGTAGGTGTAGTAGGTGAACCGGCGGACGGTCCGCATCTCCTCGAGGGCGGCCCGGTCGATCTCGCCCATCTCGCTCTCGGTCGCCCGGAGGAACCGGGTGAACTCGCCGTTCCGCTCCTTCGTGTCCC
>DATIYO010000178.1:0-4242 GCA_035517575.1 Methanomicrobiales archaeon | reverse complement strand
GTGCAGGCCTCACCCGACCTCGATCGGAGGTCCACCCTCCCGCACCGCCCGCAGGTGGAGACATGGAAGAGGATCGTCCCGCCGGTCGGGGGCGGCTCGATGCCCCGGATGAGGTGCATGAGCACCGTCTTTCCCGAACCGCTCCGCCCGACGATACCCAGGATGTCGCCCTCGTTCATCCTGAAGGAGACCTGATCGAGGACCCGTTTCCCGTCGAGATCAAGGGAGAGGTCCTCCACCGACATGAGGGGACTCTGCATGGCGCCTGCTCCCCCTGCCCAGCCGCGGCAGGGATCGATAATGACTCATATGCGCACAAAAAGAAAAGCCTTTTCACTTGCACCCGGGTCGCCCCGCACCCCCGGGCCGTGAGGTGCCTGAAGCGGGGCGGATCGCCGGTCGTGCCTCGGGACCTGTCAGGGCTGTCCCGTTTCCTCCGTACCCGACGGGCAGGGAGCCGGGTCGTCGTGGAAGCCCCTCGGGCAGGCGCCCCCGCCCCGCTTTGGGCAGACCTCGGTGTTCCACCGGGGACAGAGCCCCTCCTCTCTCCTCGCGCACCCTGCCACCTCGATCACCTTCCCATGGACCAGGGCGTCTGCCACCTTCTTCCGTGCCTCGTGGAGGTCCCGCCAGGCGGTCTTCCGGGACACCCCCAGCCGGCTCGCCGCCTCCTCCTGCTCCAGGCCGTCGAGATCGACAAGCCGGAGGATCTCCACCTCCTCCGGCCTGAGCGAGATGAACCCCTGCTCCGGGGAGATCCAGCACCGGGGCGCGTAGCACCTCGGGGGCTCGCCGGGGTCGATGTGCCGGTTGACCCTCGGTCTCCCCCGGCACCTGCCCATGCCTCTCCCCCCTCCGGGCGTGGCCATCCTTCCCTCCTCATGATAACTGGGGACCTTCCCCATGAAGGGTTTTTCCCTCCTGAGGTCCCCGCAAGGCCGGTTGATCCTTACTCAAGTTACCTTGTCTTAACGAAAGTAGGCATGCGTAAATCCCCGCGTAAACGCGGCATTTTCCGAAAAAACGCGCCAGACGGAACTTTTCGAAACCTTTAACTAAACACCGGCCAACCGTAGGGTGAACCGCAAACGGTTAAATTACTCTCGTGCAGATGCACGCAGGGAGGATGCTGAATGGTTGAAAACATTGTCATTGGCATCGGAGTCACTGCTTTCGCCGGTGCCCTGGCAAGCGTCGCTGGAGCTGCCGAGGACGTCGAGTCCGATATCGGGTCGCAGGGTGACCCGAACTCGCAGGTCCAGCTCGCACCCCAGATGGGGTACATCCACCGGATCTTCAATAAGGCTGTGTCCGGTGAACCCCCTGCCTATGGCCTCTGGGTCGCCCTCGGTGCAGGGCTTGCCGCGGCATTCATGCAGGTGAACGTGAATCCGGTACTTGCACTCGCGCTCGGTTGCGCCATTGCCACCCTGGTTCAGGGCATCTACGCGACCACCGCGTACCTGGGGAGGATCGCAAGCCTCGCCAAGTTCGGACAGCCGGTGTACATCGACATCCTGAAGTCGATGACATCTGTCACCATGGCCCATGCCTTCATCGCCATCTTCACCTCGGTGACGATGTGCTACCTGATGAACGCGGCCCTCGGCCACCCGTTCCCGCTCGCCCTCCTCGGCCTCGTCTGGGGCATCGCCCTCGGAGCCGCGGGCTCGGCCACGGGGAACCCGTACTACGGGAAGGAGCGGCAGTACCAGACCCAGAAGTTCGGCGCCGGCGTGCCCGTCGCCGCGTCGGGGAACATCGTCCGGTACGCGGAGGCCGGCGAGCGGAACTCCCTCGATAACGGCTGGTTCACCGCGAAGCTCGGCGGGCCCGCCTCGGGGATCTGCTTCGGCCTCATCGTCTTCCTCGAGCTCTGGAGGACGGTCCTCTTCGAGCCCTTCTGGGCAGGCTGGGGCGCGATCTTCGTCGGGTTCATCCTGATCCTCGTCTTCACCTTCATCGACCGGTACGCCGAGGTATGGGCGAGAGAGACCTTCGGGCCGTACGCAAAGGAGGCGGCGAAATGACCGTCACTCCCAAGCCCACGGGCGGCGTCGGGATGAATCCGCTCGCGAACGCCCTCTCGATCATACTCCTGATCGCGATCCTCGGGGCTGCCTTCATCCTCTTCGGGTGGAACTCCCTCGTCTTCAAGGCCCTCGTCGCGGTCATCATCGGGAGCGTGCTCGTCGGCTTCGGCGTGCACTTCGTCCCGGTCGGCGGTGCGCCGGCCGCGATGGGGCAGGCGCCCGGTATCGCGACCGGTGTCGCGATGCTCGCCGCCGGTGCGGGCCTCGCCGGCCTCTTCGGCGGAGCCTTCGCCGTGCAGAGCAACCTCGGGCTCGTGACCTCGATCGTCGCGGGCGGGATCGGCGGGGCGCTCATGATGGCGATCACCTGCCTCTTCGTGGTCCTGATCTATACCTATGGCATGGGCATCCCCTCGGCCTCGGGCAAGGTCAAGGTCGACCCGATCACGGGCGACTCCCAGGTCGAGTACAAGTCCCAGGGCACCGAGGGCCACGGGCTCCCGTTCTCCTCCTTCGCCGGTGGCGTCATCGGGGGGTTCCTCGGCGGACTCGGCGGGACGCTCATCTACTACGCGCTCCTGAAGGTGTACGAGGACCGGCTCCCCGCGCTCCTCTCGGGCACGGCCACGGCGATCACGCCGGTCGCGGTCTCCCTCGCCGGGATCTTCGCGGTCGGCCTGTTCCTCGTGAACGCCGTCCTCGCCGCGTACAATATCACGGGCACCACCGAAGGGTTCCATGACCCCAAGTTCGCGAGGTTCCCGCGGGCCATCGTCGCATGCCTCGGGGCCTCGGCGGTCATCGGCCTCGTGGCGATCCTCGTCGGTGCAATGTGAGGTGGAGAGATGACTGTCAAAGTTGAAAAGATTGAAGGCGGAACCCCCCACAACACGCTCATGTGGGCGGGGCTCATCGCGGCCCTCGTCTGCATCTACCTGGGGGCGGGCCTGAACCTCATGTTCAATGCCTATACCTTCTCGTTCTTCGGGGGGCTCGCCGCGGTCGCCGCCATCGTCTGGGGGAGTAACACGATAAAGACCCTCTGCTCGTACGGTATCGGGACGGGGGTCCCCTCGGTGGGGATGATCTCCCTCGGTTCCGGCGTCGTCGCGTTTCTCATCTCGACCCGGTTCTCCTGGTACTACGCGCCCATCGCCCTCGTGATCGTCGCGGTCATCATCGGCGCGATCATCGGGTACATGGCGAACGACGTGATCATGATGAAGATCCCCGTCATGCGCCGGTCCATGACCGAGGTCGCCCTGATCGGCGCCCTGATGCTCATGGGCTTTGCGCAGATGGCGACCTCGGGCTACTCCCTCGTGGGGCTCGCCGCGGCAAAGGCGGGCGCCCTCGGGCTCCCGAGCTTCGGCGGGTCCTTCCTCGGGGCGTCCATCCTCGCGGTCGCCTTCATCCTCGGGGCGATCGCGGTCCAGCACCCGTTCAACGCGTGCCTGGGGCCGAGCTGGAAGCAGGACCGCATGCTCATGCTCGCCGCCGAGTGCGGGTTCCTCTCCATGATCCCGGTCGCGTTCATGTCCATCGCGTACCTGAGCCTCCCCGCGGTCGTGGTCTCGATCGTCGTCTCGCTCGCGGGCTGGTTCTACACGTACAGCCAGTACCTCTGCCTCTCGAAGCGGGACGCGGCGGCATGGCTCGATGCAAAACCCATCAAGGAGCCGGAGGGACACTGACATGGGAATGATTCTCGCGCTGCCCGAGTTCGGGCTCGTGGTCGATCCCCTGATCGGGGTCCTCTCATCGGCCGGCGAGTCGCTCCAGCCGGTCATCGACAAGGTGGCCGTGCTCGAGACCGTCGCCGACGACCTGGTGAACATGCTCTCGGGGGAGGGCAACTTCCTGGCATCGTTCCCGGGAAGGGAGGAGGCGCTCCCCGTCGCAGGGGGCATCAGTACCTTCTGGTACGGGCTCGCCGTCGGGCTCTTCATCGCAGGGGTAATGGCCCTGCTCTTCGTGAGGTGAGGAAACGATGGCAGAGAAGAAATCAGCCGCAAGCGGATGGCCCATCAGTAAGGGGGACTTCCAGAGCGGCGACGCGAACAACTGCGTCGCGGTCGTCACCATGGGCTCCCACCTCGACGAGAAGGGCATCTGCGATGCCGGCGCCGCCATCTGCGGCTCCTGCAAGACCGAGAACCTCGGGATCGAGAAGGTCATCGCGAATGTCATCTCGAACCCGAACATCCGC
>DATIYO010000177.1:0-4211 GCA_035517575.1 Methanomicrobiales archaeon | reverse complement strand
CCTGCCGCGGTCCAGGACTTCAGGAGCGGGAAACCCGAGGCACTCAACTACCTGGTCGGCCAGGCGATGAAGCGGACCAGGGGAAGGGCCGATCCGAAGGAGCTCGCCCGGATGATCCGCGAGGCGATCGGGGGGAAGGGGGCGGCGGTGTGAACACCCTCGTCGTCGCCGAGAAGAACATCTCCGCAGACCGGATCGCCCACATCCTCGCGGGGAAGGGGAAGGTCGCGACACGGAAGGAGACCGGGATCTCGACCTACTCCTTTGACGACACGGTGGTGGTCGGCCTCAAGGGTCACGTGGTCGAGGTGGACTTCGTCCCCGGCTACGACGACTGGCGGAGCAAGGAGAACACCCCCCGCTCCCTGATCGACGCGGGAACCGTGAAGGTCCCCACCGAGAAGAAGATCATCGCGACCCTCCAGAAGCTCGCGAAGAAAGCGGGGGAGGTCGTCATCGCGACCGACTTCGATACCGAGGGGGAGCTCATCGGGAAGGAGGCCGTGGACCTGATCCGGGCGGTGAACCCGAGGGTGCCCGTGAAGAGGGCCCGGTTCTCGGCCATCACCCCCCAGGAGATCCACGGCGCCTTCTCGGACCTGAAGGAGCTCGACACCGCCCTCGCCGCCGCGGGGGAGGCCCGCCAGGTCATCGACCTCGTATGGGGGGCCTCCCTCACCCGGTTCATCTCCATCGCCGCGCGCCGCGGGGGGAAGAACATCCTCTCGGTGGGGCGCGTCCAGTCCCCGACCCTCGCCATGATCGTGGACCGGGAGAAGGAGATAGAGGCCTTCGTCCCCGAGAAGTACTGGACCCTCCAGCTCACCTCCGAGAAAGCGGGGGAGGAGTTCACGGCGAGGCATGCCACGGCGCGGTTCACCGTGCAGGCTGAGGCGGAGGCCGCCCGGGACCGGACGAAGCCGCCCCTCCTCGTCCGTGAGGTGAAGGAGGGGGAGAAGGTCGACCGGCCCCCCGCGCCCTTCGACACGACGGGCTTCCTCGTCGCGGCGGGGAGGCTCGGGTTCTCGGCCTCGAACGCGATGCGCGTCGCCGAGGACCTCTACATGAACGGGTTCATCTCCTACCCCCGCACCGACAACACGGTGTACCCGAAGAGCCTGGGGCTCGAGTCCATCCTCGCGATCCTCAAGGGCTCCGCCTTTGCGGGCGAGGCCGCCTGGGTGCGGGAGAACCGGCGGAAGGAGCCGACCCGGGGGAAGAAGTTCTCCACCGACCACCCGCCCATCCACCCGACCGGCGCCGCCCACCGCGAGCAGCTCGGCGAGGAGCGCTGGCGCGTCTACGAGCTCGTGGTCCGCCGGTTCCTCGCGACCCTCTCGCCCGACGCGGTCTGGAAGACCGTCCGGTGCACGATGGAGGCGGGCGGGGAGCCCTACCTCGCGAACGGCGCCCGGCTCGTCGTGCCCGGCTGGCGGAAGGTCTACACCTACCAGGAGGCCGAGGACCATGTCCTGCCCCCCCTCGCCGCCGGCGACCGGCTGCCGGTGAAGGAGGTGCTCCTCGAGGAGAAGGAGACCCAGCCTCCGGCGCGGTACACCCAGTCCCGGCTCATCCAGCGGATGGAGGAACTCGGGCTCGGGACGAAGAGCACGCGGCACGAGGTCATAGCAAAGCTCCTCGGGCGGCGGTACGTCGAGGGGAACCCGCTCCGGCCCACGCCCGTCGGGAGGGGCGTCATCGAGTCCCTGGAGGACCATGCCGATGCCATCACGAAGCCCGAGATGACCCGGACCCTCGAGGCCGACATGCAGGAGATCAAGGTGAGGAACCGGACGAAGGAGTTCGTCATCGGGGAGTCGCGGGACATGCTCCACAAGGTCTTCGACGCCCTCGAGGTCCATGGCGAGGAGATCGGGAGGGAGATCATGGACCGCGCCGACGAGGAGAGGGTCGTCGGCCCCTGCCCGGCCTGCGGCGGCGACCTCCGGATCCTCTCGGCCGGCCAGAGCCAGTTCATCGGGTGCGGCCGGTACCCCGCCTGCGGCTTCAACATCAACCTCCCGTCGGCCCAGTGGGGGAAGGCCATCAAGATCGAGGCCTGCTGCCCCGAGCACGGGCTCCGCCACGTCCGGCTCATCAGGAAGGGGGCGCGGCCGTGGGACATCGGGTGCCCGCTCTGCTCCCACATCAGGGCGAGCGAGGAGTCCATGGGCCTCATCCCCTCGATGACCCCCGACCTCATGAAGCGGCTCAGGGACCACCACATCTACACGGTCTCCGAGATCTCCGCCCGGGAGCCGGGAAAACTCGCCGATCTGCTGGGGGTTCCCGAGCCGGAGGCGACCCGGCTCCTCGCGGGTGCGGGGGAGGCCCTCGCGATCCTCCGCCGGCGGGCCGAGCTCCGCCGGTTCCTGCGGGCCCACCTGCCCCCGAGGAAGGGCCGGAGCCGGGCCGAGATCCTGAAGCGGCTCGGGGAGGACGGCATCGGGGACCTCGCCTCCCTCGCCCGGGGGGACGCCGCGACCCTCGCGAAGGCGAACATCGGGCCGAAGGAGGCCGCGACCCTCCTCGCCGAGGCCCGGGCGGCCATGGACAACCGGATGCTCCGCGAGGCCGGTATCCCCGCGGCGAGCCTGAAGCGGTACCAGGAGGCGGGCGTCGCGCGGTCCGAGGACTTCTGCTTCCTCCACCCCGCCTACCTCGCCGACCGGTCGGGCCTCTCCCTGGACACGGTGTACCGGCACGTCGCCCTGGTCTGCGCCGCTCAGGGGGCGAAGGTCCCCCCGAAGGTCCAGAAGGCCCAGGTCGAGAAGGGGCGCGAGGAGCTCCTGGCCGTGCCTGGCCTCGGGGAGGCGACCCTCGAGAAGCTCCACCGGGCCGGGATCCTCGACCGGCACGGCCTCGCCGCCGCCGACCCGGACGAGCTCGCGAAGAGGACGGGCCTCCCCCCCGAGCTCCTCCGCGGGTTCGCGGACCGGCTCGCGAAGAAAGGAAAAAGATAACCGCCACCACGGGAACCTGAGAGAGACATGCCGCCTGCCTGGAGATCCTGGGTCCACGTGACCAAGCTCGACCCTGACCGGCCCTTCACCCCCGAGCTCGTCGAGGGGGTCGTGACGAGCGGCACCGACGCCCTCGTCCTCTCGGGGACCCTGAACGTGACCCAGGAGAACCTGGCCCGGCTCCTCGCGACGGTGAGGGACCACGGCCTCCCCCTCGTCATCGAGCCGCCCGGTCCCGAGGCGGTCCGGTTCGAGGGGATCGACCTCCTCTTCGTCCCCTCGGTGTTAAACAGCCGCGACCCCCAGTGGATCGTCGGGAAGCACCAGGACTGGGTGATGAAGCACCGGGTGCAGTGGGAGAAGGTCGTCCCCGAGGCCTACCTGGTCCTCAACCCCGACTCGTCGGTGGGGAAGGTCACGAAGGCGGACTGCGCCATCGGCGCCCGCGAGGTCGCGGCCTACGCGACCACCGCCGACCGGTACTTCCGGTTCCCCATCGTGTACATCGAGTACAGCGGCATCTACGGCGACCCCGCGGTGGTGAAGGCCGCCTCCGATGCCCTCCACGACGCCCACCTCTACTACGGCGGCGGGATCGACTCGGGCAAGCGGGCCGCCGAGATGTCCAGGTTCGCCGATACCATCGTCGTGGGGAACGCCGTGTACGAGAAGGGCATCGGCGTGCTGAAAGAGACCGTGGACGCCGTCCAGTGACTTTCTGGGCACCCATGCCCGAGATCTCCGTCGTCCTCGTCGAACCGATCCACGAGGGGAACGTCGGCTTCTCGGCCCGGGTGATGAAGAACTTCGGCTTCTCCGACCTCGTCCTCGTGGACCCGTGCCCGCTCGGCGACCTCGCCATCGCCTGCGCGATGCACGCCTCCGACGTGCTCAGGCAGGCGCGGACCATGGCCCTCGACGAGGTGTTCTCGGGCTTCCCGCTCGTCGTCGCGACCACGGGCGGGCTCCCGAAGTCCGTCTGCCGGTCCATGCGGATGCCCTACTACACCCCCGCGGAGATCGGGGACCGGATCCGGAAGGTGAAGGGGAAGGTCGCGGTCCTCTTCGGGCGGGAGAACCGCGGCCTCTCGAACGAGGAGATCCGGCGGTGCGACCTCGTCTGCACCATCCCCTCCTCGCCCGCCTACCCCATCCTGAACATCTCCCACGCCGTCGGGATCGTCTGCCACGAGCTCGCGGGCCTCCCGAGGGGGACCTATCGCCTCGCCGAGCGCGGGGAGATGGATT
>DATIYO010000176.1:0-24662 GCA_035517575.1 Methanomicrobiales archaeon | reverse complement strand
CCTCGGCGGAACCGGCGGCGACAGGCCGGCCATCGCGGCGCTCGTCCGTGCCCTCCACGACACCGACCGCGGGGTTCGGGCCGCGGTCGCCGCGGCTCTCGCCGCCATCGGAGCTCCAGCCGTCGGCTCTCTTATCGTGGCCCTGGAGGACGGTGACTGGGTGGTCAGGTACCGTGCCGCGGAGGCCCTTGGCTCCATCAGGGACGAGCGGTCAGGAACGGCCCTCCTCCGTGCCCTCTCCGACCGCCGCGACCACGTGCGGTACATGGCGGCGAAGGGCCTCGGCAGGCTGGGAGAGAAGCGGGCCATCGGACCGCTCACCGAGGCGCTCTCGGACGAGAACGAGTTCGTGCGCCGGGCCGCGGAACGGGCCCTCGCGGCCCTTCGCTGACCGGCCGCGGATCAGGCAGGGTTCCCGCCGAACCGGCAGACGATGACCGAGAGGTTGTCGGTGCTCCCGCCATACACCGCGGTATCGACGAGGGCGAGGGCGGCGTCACCCGCATCGGGGAGCCGGGCGAGCTCCCTGAAGCGGGAGGGCTCGATGAAGTCATGGATCCCGTCCGACGTGAGGACGAGCACCCTCCCGCCGGCGTCCCGGTCATAGATATCCGGCACGCACCCCCGTTCGAGCCCGAGGGCACGGGTGATGATGTTGGACTGGGGGTGCCGGATCGCGTCCCGCTCCCTGAGTTCGCCGGAGTCGATGAGTTGCTGGAGGTAGCTGTGGTCCCTCGTGTGCCAGCAGGTCCCTTCCCCGATCACGTAGACCCTGCTGTCCCCGAGGTTCCCGATGGTGCACCTGCCGTCGCGGGTGGCGAGGCACGCGGTCAGGGTCGTCCCCGAGTTGACCCCATGCTCCCGGTTGTACCTGACGATCTGGAGGTTCGCCTCGGCGAAGGACTGAAGGAGGAGCAGCTCGGGATCGGAGCGGGAGACGGTGCCGGCATCGATCCGCGAGAGCTCGGCGATGGCGATCCCGCTCGCGACCTCGCCGCAGGCATGCCCCCCGAGGCCGTCTGCCACGGCGAACAGGAGGTGATCCCCCAGGTCGAGGGCGAGGATCGCGTCCTCGTTCCGCTCCCTGCCACCCCTCTCGGATACCGCGAAGAAGACGGGGCTCTCCAGAAGCATCACCCGGAAAGGAACGATCCTCCTCAACCGGAAGCTCGCCCACGAACGATAAAAAACCTTGTCCGGGATCCCGCCTGCCCCTCCCCCCCGGGAGGCCCCTGACATGAACCCATAAATACCCACGGGGCCCACTTCTCGGTATGAGGGAACGGAAGAACCGGGTCAGGCAGGCCATGCGGGAGCGGCGTGAGGCGATGACCCCGGCCGAGCGGCTCGCGGGCAGCAGGGAGATCTGCGGGCATGTCCGCCGGCTCATCCGGAAGGGCGAGACGGTGATGGTCTACTCCTCGAAGGAACTCGAGGCGAACACGCGCCCCCTCATCGACGACCTCCTCGCCTCGGGAAACCCGGTCGTCGTCCCGATCATCGTGAAGGAGGACGTGAGCCTGAGGCTCTCCTACCTGCGGGACCCCTCGGTCCTCGTCGTCTCCACCTTCGGGGTCCCCGAGCCCATCGGGAGCGAGATCCCGGCTCGGGCAGGGGAGGTCGACACCATCATCCTCCCCATGCTCGGGTTCGACCGGAAGGGAGGCCGGCTCGGGTACGGGGCCGGCTACTATGACCGGTTCCTCGCTCAGAACCCGCGGATCCGGCGGATCGGGATCGCGTTTGCCTGCCAGGAGGCGGATGAGGTCCCGTGCGAGGAGAACGACATCCACATGCACCTGATCATCACCGAGGACGGGATCGTCTACTCCGACGGGAAGGGCTGACCATGGACCGGAACGGCGCGGAGATCCTCGACACCTACGCCGAGGCCTTCCCCGTCTGGGTGTCGAGGGTCGTCATCACCGCGTCGTCGAGGGCATGGGCCCGGCGGGCGGCCGTCGCGGCCACCGGCTTTGCCACCTCGCGGATCGGCTGCCCCTGCGAGGCGGGGATCGAGGCCGACCTCGGCCCGGGCGAGACACCCGACGGGAGGGAGGGGGTCGCGATCCTCGTCTGCACCGAGAAGAAGAACCTGAAGGCGAACGTCGCGGCGAGGGTCGGGCAGTGCGTCCTCCCCGTGCCGACCGCCTCGGCCTTCGACGGGCTCCCCGGTGCGAAGACCCGGTTCTACACGAGGATGCACTACTTCGGGGACTCGTACGAGGAGCGCTGCACCGTCGGCGGGAGGAGCTGCTGGCGGATCCCCACCCTGGAGGGGGATTACGTCGGGGAGGAGCGGTTCGGGGCGGTGCCCGGCATAGCGGGGGGCAACTTCCTCGTCATGGGGCGGGACCGCCCGTCCGCCCTCGGGGCCGCCGAGGCCGCGGCGGGAGCCATCGCGGGGATAAGGGGGGTCATCACGAGCTTCCCGGGCGGGATCGTCGCGAGCGGCTCGAAGGTGGGCTGCCGGAACAACCGGTTCCCGATGCCCGCGAGCACGAACCATCCCCTCTGCCCGTCGCTCAGGGGGAGCATCGGGGACTCCCTCGTGCCCGAGGGGGTCGGCTCGATCTACGAGATCGTGGTGAACGGCGTGGACGAGGCGGCCGTGAAGGGGGCGATGAAACGGGGGATCGAGGCGGCGACGGGCACGGGGAAGGCCCTCTTCATCGGGGCCTCCAACTTCGGGGGCAGGCTCGGGCCGTACCAGTTCTGGCTGAGGAAGCTCTTCGCCTGAAACCGGTCCGGCCTGAAAAGAAGAGATGCGGGTGATCGGTCAGCAGCTCATCCCGGGATCGATCTTCGGCGGCGTGCCGAGTTTCGCGAACTTCGACGGGTTCTCCTCGAACTTCTTCCTGCAGCTCGCCGTGCAGAAGTAGTACTTCTGCCCCTTGTAGGTCGCGACCTGGGTCGCCGTATCCTCGTCCACCTCTCCGTAACAGACCGGGTCGGTTGCCATGGTGCATCTCACCGATCCATCGCTCTCGCTCACGGACTATTTATACCTGTCAGGCCCCTGATGGCCGGGCGGCTGCCCTCCCTCTCCCGCGCCCCCGTCTTTCATGGTTTGGCTCCTCCCGTACGGGCAGATGTACACGCAGAGCCCGCAGACGGGGGTGCCTGTCCTCTCCCCGACCTCCCCGAAGTGGCGCTCGCAGAGGGCCGCGTCGAGCCTGGCCTCCCGCGGCTCGTCGGCACGGAACGGCCGGCCGGTGATCGCCTGCGGCGGGCAGGCGGCCCCGCAGAGGTTGCAGTCGCCGCACCGCTCCTCCACGGGGCTGCCCGTCGGAGCCAGCGGGGCGTCGGTGAGCACGCTGATCCAGCGCACCCGGGGCCCGTGGTCCGGCGTGACGAGGAGGCAGCTCTTCCCGATCCAGCCGAGTCCGGCGAGGTGGGCCGCGAGCTTCTGCGAGAACGCGGCGCAGATCCGGGCGTCGTCCACCCGCTTCGACGCGGGGATCGGGAACGCGCGGTGGCCCTCCCGCTGGAGCAGGTTCGCGACCCTGAGGGCCGCCTGGTCGAGGACGGCGTTCACCACGTCATAGGCATGGTGCCGGTAAAGGATCTTCCCCTGGGCGTCCCCCTGCGGGAGCCCGTCGACGAGGGCATCGAGGAGGACGATCCCCATGACCACCGCCCTCGGGTACTCCCCCATCGCTTCACCGCCCTGGGCGACGATGAAATCGCGGGCGGGGGTGAGGTCGGCGACCCCGAAATAGTCTGCCCCCCGGGACGTCGCGAGCTCCCTGATCCGGTCAACGAGGGCCATGTACACAGGGTATGGTCTTCGGGGATACTAAGGGTAGCGGAGACGGCGGGCCGGACCGTCCCTGCTGACGACGGAACCCTTATGTGCACCAGCGTGTATCCTCCCGCATGCCCGGAAGATTCCTGCCCGAGCGGGAGGCCGCGGCGAGGCTCGGGGTCCCCCCCTCCACGCTGAAGGCCATGATCAAGAACGGGGAGATCGGCGCGGTGAAGAAGGGCCGTGTGACGATGGTACCGGTGTCGGACATCGACGAGTTCCTGGACCAGAGGCAGGGGCGGATGGCGGGGGACCTGACCATGTCCGAGGTCCGTTCCCTCGACGAGTTCAAGCAGCACCTGGTGAGGGCCCTGGACGACCAGGTCGTGAAGCAGGCCCTCCAGCAGTGCATGGGCGGGGCCGCGATCCAGAGGCAGGTCCTCGAGGCCCTCGACGCCCCGGAGGTGCAGGCGAAGATCACGAGGATCCGCGGGAGCTGACCCGGGCCGCGTCCTCCGCGGCCGCGGCCACCCGGCACGGGGCGTCCGGCCTGAGTTCGACGGGGAAGAGGGCGGCGCAGTACCGGCACTCCCACATGCCGCCGAGGGAAGCCCGGCCGGTGAGGAAAGACCCGCACGCCGGGCAGGGGAGGACCGGATCGCCTGCCATGATCGAAGTGGCCGCGGGAGCTATATCAGGGCGTGGAGGGCAGGGGGTGAAAATGCTCGCACGGCGGGGATGTGCCGATCCGGCCCCGCCCCTCCCTAACCCAGGGCCCTCTCGAGCTTCTTCCGGTCGAACCCGATGATGAACTCGTCGCCGACCTGCACGATGGGAGAACTCAGGTGGCCGGTCTTTGCGAGGACGTAGTTCCTCGCCTCCTCGTCGGCGGCCATGTCGACCTCGGTGAACTCCACGTTCCTTGATCTCAGGAACTCCTTCACCGCCTTGCAGCCGGTGCACCCGGGTGTCGCGAAGACGACCACCTTCCGGTCCTTCCCACCCTTCGCCCCCTCCCCCTCCTTCCCCCAGGTCTTCCCGATGAAGCCCTCGCGTCCCGAGAGGACCTTGTACTGGTGGTACCGAACGGGGTTCTTCCGGTCGTAGTCCTGGTGGTACTCCTCGGCGGGGTAGAAGTTCGTGAAGGGCCGGATCTCGGTCGCCACGGGACGCCTGAACTTCCCCGAGGCATCGAGCCGCTTCTTCGATTCCTCGGCGAGCCGCCGCTGCTCCTCGTCGTGGTAGAAGATGGCCGTGCGGTACTGCGATCCCTGGTCGGCGAACTGGCCCGAGGGGTCGGTCGGGTCGATCTGCCGCCAGAAGGTGTCGAGGAGGGCCTCGTACGAGACCTTCGCGGGGTCGTAGGTCACCTGGACGGCCTCGAGGTGGCCCGTCGTGCCCGAGGAGACCTCCTCGTAGGTCGGGTTCTCCTTCGTCCCGCCGGCGTACCCCGAGACCACGTCGACCACGCCCTCGACCATCCGGAACGGCGGCTGCATGCACCAGAAGCACCCGCCCGCGAAGGTCGCCTTCTCCAGTTTCCTTTCGGTTGCCTGTTTCTCGTCCATGATTCCTCCCGTCCTCACCCGAAGGTGAAGGTGTACGCGCGGAACCCCGGCTCTGGGATGTCGAGCTCCAGCGTGTGCAGGCGGTAGCCGCTCCCCTGGATGAGGGAGTACAGCCGCTCGTCACTCACCGTCACCACGCTTCCCGCGACATCGGGGCCCGCCTCCGCGGCCGGTACCGGCTGGCCATCGAGGAGGACGCGGACGGCCGTCGCGTTCGCGGCGCTCGCGACCAGGTAGACGTTCTTCGCGTCGTACCCGTAGACGACGGTCCCCGCACCCTCGTTCTCGGCGTACTGGTCCGTGAAGTTCCAGGTGCCGGCGAGGTAGAGCCGGTTGACGTCGATGGTCTTCGGGGGCGTGAGCTTCTGGAGGCCCGCCGTGAAGGGCTGCCCGTTCCCGAGGTACACGTTCCGCGCCGACCCGAAATAGGTCTCGGGGCTCCCGACCATCGTGAAGTTGACGTCGACGGCGTTCGGCGGGACCGTGGTCGTGTTCGCGATCTTCACGGCGATACCGAGGGCCTGCGCCCGCTCCCGGAGCAGGGTCTGGATCTCCGCCTCGGTCTCGTTGTAGTCCCCCTCGCCGATGTGCCGGTACACGATGAACCCGTCGATGTCGATCAGGTAGTCCTCGGGCCAGTACTCGTTCCCGTACGAGCTCCAGGTCGCGTGGTCGTTGTCGAGGACGACGGGGAACTGTATCCCGTACTTCCGGACCGCTTCCCTCACGTTCCCGATGTCCTTCTCGAACTGGAACTCGGGCGAGTGGATCCCGATGATCTCGAGGCCCTGGTCATGGTACTTCGCGTACCAGGCGTTCAGGTACGGGATCGTCCGGACGCAGTTGATGCAGCTGTAGGTCCAGAAGTCGACGAGGATCACGTCCTTCCCGATCAGGCTCCCGATGGTGATGTTGTCGACGTTGATGAACCCCGACGGGTCGGCGATCTCCTTCGCATAGGGGTACAGCTTCACCTTCTCGGCGTTGATGGCGGTCCGGTTTCCGGGCGCGACTGCCGTCCCGACATAGGAGGTGTTCGGGCTCAGAGGCTCGAGGGCGATGATGGCCGCCGCGATGAGGACGAGGGCGACGATGAGGGCGATGGTTCTCTTCTCCATGTGCGTGTCAGCTCCCGAGGAGGAACTGGTTCAGGGCGGGGAGGTTCGCGACGAGGGTGAGCGTCTGGGTGAAGATGAGGATCCCGATGACGATCAGGAGGACCCCGAAGACGATGTTCACGTACCGGATGAACCGGGAGTACTTCTGGATCCACCCGATCGCCCGGCCGGCGAAGAGGCCGACGACGATGAAGGGCAGGCCGAGGCCGAGGGAGTACGCGAGGAGGAGCGAGAACGCGATGCCCGGCTCGGTCGCGGCAAAGCCGAGGATCGCCCCGAGGGCGGGGCCGACGCAGGGGGTCCAGCCGGCGGCAAAGGCGATGCCGAAGAGGAACGCGGTCAGGGGGCGCGACCGGATGCCGGTGACGGCGAGCTTGTGCTCCTGCTCGAACCAGGGGACCCGGATGAGCCCCGCCAGGTAGAGGCCGAAGAATATGATCACGAGCCCGCCCGCCCGCGAGAGCCAGAGCTGGACCCCGTAGCTCGCGGAGGAGAGGATGCCGTTTAAGAGCACCCCGAGGAGGGAGAAGACGAGGGAGAACCCCGCGACGAAGAGGACGCTCGCGAGGAGCACGTCCCACCGGCGGGCGGCGCTCTCCCCGACCGAGGTCCCCGCGAGGTAGACGAGGAAGCCGGGGACGAGGGGGAGGACGCAGGGGGCGAGGAACGAGACGATCCCCGCGAGGAAGGCGACGAGGTAGGAAATCCCTGCCATCGGGAAGGCTCCGGATGGAACCGCGTGAGGGGGGGGATGGTATAAAGGTTTGTCCGAGTTCTATTCCATGGAATCGGGGCAGGTCTCCCCCGTGCATGCCACTAGCTCGCACGGCCGCGGGTGCCATCCGCGCGAGGCACTGCCGGAATCGGGTTTAATGCGCGTATTAAAGTCCCCGGTTCCAGAAAACAAAACCATATCATATATACTTTCTCATATGCCTGTTGATCCATCATATAAATCAAATAGGAAGATATATATAGTAATAAGCACAACTAAAAGGATAAATCCCTGAGGAGAATTCATGAAGGTCAGCCTTTCTGTCCTAGCTGGCATGCTGTTGATCCTATCGGTGCTCTTCATCGGGCCCGTTGCCGCGGCGACGACCGGGTCAGCCGCCATCACGGGGAACCCGAAGGCGTCGGTCTCGATCACCCTGAACCAGACATCCATCTACCTGAACCTCGATGCCTCGCAGGCGCAGCCCATCACCAACTCGTCCCTCGGCATCGTGGTCTCGACGAACGACCCGTTCTTTGTCGCGGTGACCGACAACTCGGGAAGAGGAGCGGGTGACCAGGGGTACATGGGGAACTACACCTCCCTGTACCAGACCACCCCCCTGAACACGAAGCTCGCCTCGTCCCTGTCGCTCTCGGGCACGACGAACGGCACCACGACGGCCGGGACCATCACCCCGCCGATCACCACGGTCGCGCAGACCCTCTACACGGGCGGCCAGAAGCAGGGTAACCAGCCCCTGACCACGCTGCTCTCCCAGAACGTCGGCTACGGGGATGCGACGCTCCCCAGCGGCTCGGTCTACCGTATCGACCTGCAGTTCACCATAACTGCGATGTGATCCCCGGGGGATGGGATATCCCCTTTTCATCTCACGATCAATATCCTGGTTACGAGTCATGGCGCCGCACGTCCGGGGAGCCGTCCCCGAGAGCCGCACGAACTTCCCGATACTCTTCCTCTCCGTCGTTTTCCTCGCCCTGCTGGCACTGGCGACACCGGCCGGTGCCGCGGTGACCATCACCAATACGACGGTGGTCAACGGGAGTTATTCCGATAACCTGACCCAGTACACCGGCACCGGTTCTTCCAGCTGGCTCTGCCCGTCCCAGGTCACTTCCGTCCTGTACCTCATGGTGGCCGGCGGAGGAGGCGGGGGGAGCCGGTCCGGGAACGGCGGGTCCGGCGGGGGCGGTGGAGGGGGCATCCTGAACGGGACCCTTGCCGTCACCGGGGGAACGCGGTACAACGTCACCGTCGGGGCCGGCGGTGCCGCCGGAGCGAACGGGAAGAACTCGACCTTCGCGAACATCACCTCGACCGATGCCATGCACGCGGCCGGTGGCGGTCATGGCGGTGCGGGCGGAGCCGCCAATAGCGGATTACCCGGGGGATCCGGCGGTGGAGGAGGGGCCATCAACACGGGCGCCGGAGCCGGAGGGAGTGGAATCGCCGGCCAGGGACAGAACGGGGGGGACGGTAACATGACGTCCAGATCGGGCGGAGGCGGAGGCGGGTACAGTACCGCGGGCACCACCCCGGTCAACAGCACTACCAGTACAGGCGGGACCGGCGGGGACGGAGGCGCCTTCTCCCTGGCCGGGAACCCGGTCGTGTACGGGGGCGGAGGTGGCGGCGGGAACTATCTGAACGCCACCCTCGTCCTGGGCGGAGCCGGCGGAGGAGGGACCGGCGGGAACAGCACCTCCACGAGCGGCGGGGCGGGCACCGCCGGCCTCGGCGGCGGTGGAGGGGGCTCCTATTCCTCCGGTGGCAGTACGGGGGGTGCGGGAGGTTCAGGGGTCGTCTGGCTCAGGTACTTCGTCCCCCCGCCCATCATCGCCTGGTCGGGAACCCCCCTGAACGGGAGCGTGACGACCGTCTTCACCTTCAACGACACCTCGATAAACGGGGACGCCTACTCCTGGAACTTCAACGACGGGAACACGACGACCGTGAAGAACACGACCCACCGGTTCCCCTGCCCGTCGGGGACGTGCATCTTTGCCATCAACCATTCCGTCTCCAACTTCCAGGGCACGGCCTGGCTCAACCGGAGCAACTACATCACGATTTACAATAACCCGATCGTGAGTTTCACCGCGAACCGGACCGGAAACCTCGGGGTGGGGCCGCAGCCGGTCATGTTCAATGACACGAGCCTCAACAACCCGGCGACCTGGGGCTGGAACATGACCGAGCTGAACGGGACGCGGGTCCAGTTCTCCACGAGCCAGAACATTACGCAGGTCTTCTCGGGAGGGAACTGGTCGGTCACGCTGACCATCGGTAACCCGCTCGGCTCGAACGTCTCGGCCGCGAAATGGGAGAACGTCACGGCTGCGACCGTCTCCATCGCCCTGAACCAGACGAGCCCGATCTACCTCGCGCTCAACTACTCCGCCTCCCCTGCCACCAACTCGTCGCTGGGCCTCCTCGTCTCGTCGAACGTCAACTTCGCCGTCACGGTCCAGGACACCACGGGCAGGACCTCGGGAGACCAGGGCTACATGGGGAATTACACCGCGTCGACCCTGTACCAGTCGTCCCCCATCAACACGAAGCTCGGTTCGGCCCTCGGCCTCTCGGGGACGACGAACGGGACGACGGTCGCCGCTGCCATCGCCCCCCCGATAACCGCGACCCCCCAGACCCTGTACACCGGCCAGCCGAAGACGAACCAGCCCCTCGTCACCCTGTTCTCCCAGCCGGTCACATTCGGCGATAGCGTGCTCCCGGCGGGCTCGGCGTACCGGATCGACCTCCAGTTCACCATCACTTCGACGTGACCTTTATGAACGCGACCCAGCTCTTTATCTCCTGCCAACACGCAATCCCGGTTGAAGAACCGAGGGGAGGGTTGAACGGGGGCAAAAAAGGATCTTTCCCCGATGTCTCATCCCTTTTAGGACGTGTCTCATGAAACGACCATCTCTGCCATCTCTGCTATCCAGGCCCGGCCGCGGGGTCCTTCCCGCGTTCCTGCTCCTGCTCGCGCTCGCGCTCGCGATGTGCACCCCGCCGGCGGCCGCCATCGGGTTATCCGGCGCAAAGTACACGGGGACGATCGCGCCCGGCGGGACCGATGTCCACCAGATGACCATCAGCATCGGTTCCACCGAGAACCCGACCGATGTCAGCATCGAGGTGAAGGGGTTCGGGCAGACCCCGACCGGCGTGTACTCGCCGCTCGACGCCTCGCAGGACACCGGCCCCTACTCGGCGAGGAGCTTCATCACCCTCGACCGGACCTCGCTCCATCTCGACCCCGGCACCTCCCAGACCGTGACGGCCACCATCCAGGTCCCGCAGAACGTCGGGCAGGGCGGCAGGTACGCCCTCATCGCGGTCCACGCCCTCCCGGGGAAGGGGCAGGCCTTCTCCACGGGCATCGATATCCCGATCTTCGTGACCATCGCGGGGACGACGCCAACCGAGACCGGGAGCATCCTTTCGGTCGACACCGGCGATGTCACCGTGGGCCAGCCCATCAAGGTCACGACGAGCTTCAGGAACACGGGCAACTACCACTACTACAACGCGCTCGACTGGGTCACGGTGAAGGACAGCGGCGGGAAGACCCTCGCGAACGTCTCGACGGCGCCGCTCGCCTACGCGATCATCCCGGGGAACACCATCCAGTTCGTCATCGCGCCGGACCTGGGCGGCCTCCAGCCGGGCAGCTACACCGTGGTCTCCCGCGTCCTCATCGCGGGCGGCCCGCTCCTCGACCAGAAGACCATCACGTTCGACGTGAAGCAGCCCTACCTCCCCCCCGTGACCGAGTCGAGCCTCACCGTCACCCCGAACAGCGCGGGGACCCTGACCTCGCCCGACGGCAGGTTCTCGGTGTCGTTCCCGCAGGGCTCGGTCCTCTCCGATGTCACGGTCACCCTGAAACCGTTCGCGAAGGAGAACCTCCGCCCCGCGCCGGCGGGCGATGCCCTGGGCACAACCTGCTTTGAGATCACCGGCCTCGCGGGCCTGCTCAACAAGGACGCGACGCTCCGGGTCACCTACTCGACGGACGACCTCGCGGCCGCCGGCCAGGACCCCTCGCGGCTGAGGCTCGCCTACTGGGACACGACCCAGAACGGGTGGCAGGTCCTCGCCACGCAGCTCGACACGCAGCACACGACCCTCACCGCGAGCACGAACCACCTGAGCGTCTGGGCGGTCATGGTGACCTCGGGAGGAGGCTCGCCCTCCGGGACGAAGACTCCCCTTCCCGTGATCGTGGACCTCGTCGCACTCGTGATCGCCATCGGCGGCCTCTCGTACCTGGGCAGACGTCGCGGATGAGAGAAAAAACCCTTTTTTTGTCTCTTGTCCTCTGTGCGAGCCTCGCCGTCGCGAGTATAACCCTGTCCTGCCCGGTCATGGCGGCCTCGGGCACCGCGTCCGTCGTCGGCGTCGTCCACCTCCTCGCGTACAACATCTCGGTATCCCCCATCCACATCACGGACGCCACCATCTCCTGGAGCACGAACGGGGACGCCGACGGCACCATCGAGTACGGCCCGACGGCCGGCTACGGGTTCACCGATACCGACCCGGCCCTCGTGAAGAACCATGCCTTCCTGGTGCAGGGCCTCGCCGAGAGCACGATCTACCATTACCGGATCATCTCGGCCGACTCGTCGGGTAACCTCTATACCAGCCAGGACCTGCAGTTCACGACCACGCAGGTCATCGTGCCCCTGACCCCCGTTTCGCTCGGGAGCGGCATGGGCGGGGGCAATGGCGGGGGCTCGGGAACGGGCGGCGTGTCCGGGGCAGGGGTCGGCACCGGAATCGGTACCGGGGTAGGTACGGGCGTCAGCACCGGGACCGGTGCCTCTCCGGGATCCCCGTCGGGCCCTTCCTCCCCTGAGTCCCCGAAAGAGTCGATCCCCCTGAGCGAGGTACCGACCCCACTACAGCCGGTGCCGACCGCCACCCGGATGGCGCTCTCCCCGGCCACGATGGCCCTGGGGCTCCTCGCGGCTGTCGGCCTCTTCTCCCGACGGCGGGGCGGGGCGAACCTCCGGTGCTGAAGGGGGAAGACGCCCTCCCCGATGGGCCGGACCGGCGGTGCCGAAAACTATTTCGGAAAAATCGCCCCACATTTCTTATACGCGCAGCCGGAACCGTCGGTGCAGGGGGAGATCGCACCGGCGACCGGGATGGATCCATCCGGGATGACACTTCTTCTTCCTGAGATCAACGGGGCCGATCGGCCGGCGGCACGGGCGGGGGTGACGGGGTGAAGCTCACGATCCTCGTCGTCGAGGACGAGTTCATCACGGCCACCGATATCCGGAACAAGCTGGTCGGCCTCGGGTACGACGTCCCCCCGCCCGTCGACAACGGCGAGGAGGCCATCGGGAAGGCGCGGGAGCTGCGCCCCTCCCTCGTCCTCATGGACATCGGCCTCGCGGGGAAGATGAACGGGATCGAGGCAGGGAAGCAGATCATGGAGGGGCTCGACATCCCGGTCGTCTACCTCACGGCCCACCGGGACGAATCGACCTTCTGGCACGCCCTCGAATCCGGCCCCTTCGGGTATATCCTCAAGCCCTTCGAGATCCACGACCTCAGGCACGGCATCGAGATGGCCCTGCGCAAGCATGGCGACACGCGCCTGGCCTCCCAGGGGGCGAAACGGAAGGTCCCGAAGGGCATCCCGAGAGCGCTTCTCCTGTTATTCGTCGCGGCGTGCGTCCTGCTCGTCGTCGCCTTCGCGGTCGGCCCCGCGAGGCTGGCCCAGCCGGGCACGATCGGGTCGCCCACACCTCCCCCTGGAGTTACCACAGGGACGCAGGCCGCTCCAACGGGAACGCCTGCCGAAGAGACACAGTACGACAAAAATGTCGCGATCGTCGAGGAGATCGCGAAAGGGTACCACGATACCCACACCTACCTGGGCGTCCAGACCGGCCAGTCGGGCGATATCTTCGTCTGCATCGACATGGCGAAGGACGTCTGGAACATGGTGAAGACCCGCGGGATCAACGCGGTGATCGAGGTCGGGAACGTGGACCACAACGTCACGACCCTCGCCGACGTCAACCACGCCTGGGTCCTCGCCGAGGTCGGGCCCCTGCAGTGGCTCGCCATCGAGACGACGGGCGGCTACGTCGTCCCTGAAGCGATGAACCCGCGTTACTACACGGGGATGCAGTTCGATACCCCCGCGGACATGACGAAATACCTCTGCGGCCAGTCCTACTGCTGGTCGAACACGTGCGTGGACAGCCAGTGCCAGGCCTGCCGCTCGGGATACGTGATCGGTACCGATCTCCAGTGCCACCTGGAATGCGGGCCAGGCTACTGCATGGGGAACGAGGCATGCGTGAACGGCAGGTGCGAGAAGTGTAACTCCGGGTTCGTGCTCGGCCCCGACGGGCAGTGCCACCCTGCCTGCATCGATTCGAACCACTACTGCCTGTCTGGGTACGTTTGCGGTAACGATTACAAGTGCCACCCCGAGTGAGAGGAGCCGGGCCCGGGATAGCCGGGCAACGGCGGTCCTGATACCCCCTTCGTCATCCCAGGATACGTGTCGAGGGGACGATGCTCATCGGGCGATCGAAGGGATCCCGGAAAAGGTGTGTTTATATCTTCGGAAGGGCATTGGCCTGTTTGGTGATGAAACATGCCTACCGTCATGGTGGTGTACCTCTCCCATACCGGCAATACCGAGAAGATGGCGCAGGCCGTCGCAGAGGGAGCAGGCCAGGCGGGTGCCGAAGTGGTGGTGAAGAAGGCCGGGCTCGTGAAGATCAGCGAACTCGTCGCGGCAGATGCCATAGCCTTCGGCTCCGCGACGAGCTGGGGCTACATGGGCGGGAAACTGAAGGACGTCTTCGAGAACATGCTCATCGAGGCCCGGGATAAATTCAGCGGGAAGCCCTTCGCCGTATTCGTGTCTGCGGGCATCATCGAGAGCGGGAAGAAGGCGGCTGAATCCATCGGGTATATCGCGGGATACTTTCACATGCAGGTGGCGGCCGGTGCGGTCGTCTCACAGGGCAGCCCGACGGAGAAGGACCTTGAGACCAGCAGGGAGCTGGGCAGGACCCTCGCCCGGGCGATTCGATGAAACCGTCTTTGCTACGGAACTGAACGTCGGCCTTGAACCGGTTGCCCCCACCATGAGGAGCTGGTCCGGATCCCTTTGGTTCCGATATTGCCTTCACAGGCGAAGCCATGACAGCTATTCGCAGGAATCGAACGGGATCCCACGGTGCAGCCCCGCTTTTCTTGCAAGCTCGACCGCCTCGCGGTACTCCCTGCCCGTGATCCTCCGCCGAAGTTTCGGGTAGAGGGGATGTCCCTCGTCGAGTACCCTCCATGCCGGATGGTACTGGTCCATGACATTCACGTACGAGTCCGGCGAGATCTCTCTCGCGATGAACTCCATCACCGCCTCCGTGCCCGCGAGCCCCTCGGGGAGGACCAGGTGACGGATGATGAGCCCCCTCTTCGCGATCCCCCCCTCGGTGACGAGATCACCGACCTGCCGGTGCATCTCCTTCATCGACTCGCGGTTGAACCGCACGTAATCCGGCGCGTCGGAGAGGGCGAGGGCCACGTCGTCGCTCCCGTACTTGGCGTCGGGCATGTAGATGTCGAAGACTCCTTCGAGGAGCCGGATGGTCCCGAGTAGGTCGTACCCGCCGCTGTTGTACACGAGCGGGATGCGGAGGCCCAGCCCTGCCGCGATCCCGACGGCGGCGAGGATCTGGGGGACGAAGTGGGTCGGGGTGACGAAGTTGAGGTTGTGGCACCCCGCCTGCTGGAGGGAGAGCATCTGCCCCGCCAGGCGGGCTACGGGGATCTCGTCGCCGTGGTAGCACTGGCTGATCCCGTAGTTCTGGCAGAAGGAGCAGCGCAGGTTGCAGCCGGTGAGGAAGATCGTCCCCGACCCCCGCCTCCCGACGAGCGGCGGCTCCTCCCCGAAGTGGGGGCCGGCGCTCGATACCCTCGGGAGGAGCCCGCCCTGGCAGTACCCTCTCTCCCCGCCGGTCCGGTCCACGTGGCAGGACCGCGGGCACACCGTGCAGTCCCCCAGGAGGTCGCATGCCCGGGCGATCCGTTCGCCGAGCTCGCCGGTCCCCGAGAGGGCGATGTAGGACGGGTACGTCCCCATACGGACGCATCGCCACGGCTGGGGATAAAGATACCATGATGAGGGTTCGCATCCCAGTTTCCGGTGCCTATGTTCGACCGGCCACGGCTCCCCATCGCCCTCGCGGTGCTCCTCCTCCTCATGCCCCAGTACGTCTATGTCATCGGGGACTACCTCGCCGCGGGGATCCGGTTCCCGTTCTTCCGGGTCCAGGTGGCATTCCCGTCGGTGACCGCCCACGGGAACACCACGGCGGGGAACCTGACCGTGAGCACCATCACGGTCATGCGCGAGGTCCAGTTCATCTCCATGGGGATCGTGGGGAAGGCCACGGGGAGGACGGCCGTCGCCACCTACCTCTGGCTGGCCGGCCTCGCCATCCTCGTCCTCGCCGTGGTCCTCGTCCTCTCCTGGAAGGTGCTCGACAACCCGGGGCACGGCCGTTTCCCCGGGCCCCTGGTCATCGTCGCCGGCCTGGTCTTCCTCGCCTGGGGGGCGGTCCAGTTTGGGCCCCTCTATTCAGGCCCATCGGGCTACGCCATCCCCATCGGGATCCCCTTCGTCCTCTACATCGGGTACCTGTTCATGAAGGCAGCGAAGCGGGACGGGGAGAAGGCCGAAAAGCCGGCGTCGTGACGGCGGAGGCCTGCGCCGTTCTTCGTCTCCTTACTATCCGCCGGAAATCCCCGCGATCGGGCGGGCTCACTCCATGGCGTCGATGCCCCTGAGGGAGTACCGGCGCCCCTTCCGCTCGACGATCCCCTTCTCGAGGAGGCCCCCGAGGACCGCCCCGACGACCTCCTCCCGCATCTCCATGAAGTCATGGATCTCGGCGGCGGTGAGGTCCGAGTGGCAGAGGGCGAGGATGACGTCCATCTCCTCCTCGCTCGAGATGAGGTCGCCCCCCTGCCGCGCGAGGTCGGCGATCTTCTGGTGGATGTCGCCGTCCAGCTGCTCCAGGTTCGTGATGAGCTCCTCCCGCGCCCGCATCATCCGCCGAAGGAGGGTGAGGGTGTTCTGCCAGGCGGGGAGCTGCTCCGCGGGGACCCGTTCCCCCTTCTCCTCCTCCCCCAGAGAGACCCTGACCGAGATGTCCCGCGCGATGTAGTAGTACTTCCTCCGCCGGTCGTCCAGGTAGCTCCCCAGGATCTCCATCTGCTCCATGAGGGCGAGGTGCTCGATGAGGGCCTTCGGGGAGAGGATCAGCCGCTCCGAGAGCTCGGTGACGTAGCACGGCTTCTGCCGCAGGAGGCTGATGATCCGCCTCCGGTTCCGGTTCCCCAGGATGTCGAGGATCCGGGAGTACTCGTCACTGTCGAGCATCCTAACGAAATGTTAGGGTGTTTCCATAGATGTATTTTATCCCGTCAGCCTGAGGACACGGCTATCCGGGGATACAGCGACGTCACTCCGTACCGGCAGGCCTGTCGCGGATCTCTCTCAGTATCCTGATGATCCGGCCGGGGACGAACCGGTACCCCGTCTCCAGGGCCCTGAAGAAGGGCAGGGCGAGGAGGTACCTCGCGAGGCCCTTCTCCCTCCGGACGGCCGCGAGCCTCATCTCGGTCTTCAGCATGAAGGCCCACGAACGCCATATCCGGTCAGGGACCCGGGTCAGGTTCACGAGCGGCGCCCCGCCGTGCCGCGCCACCTCGTCCAGGTAGGCCTCGGGGTCGGGGATCCGGGTGAGCGCCTCCGCCCAGATCGGGGTCTCGGGGAGGGCGATCAGGTAGTTCACGGACGCGGTCCTCGCCTTCACGTCGAGGAGGAACCGGAGGGTCTCCTGGATCGTCTCCTCCGTCTCGGAGGGGGAACCGATGACGAGCTGGACCGGGCAGGGGATCCCGTGCTCGTGGGTCGCGAGGGTCATGGCCCGGTTCTCGCCTGCGGTCACGCCCTTCCTGAACTCCCTGAGGATCGTGTCCGACCCGGACTCCTGCCCGTAGGCGATGCCGATGCAGCCGCTCTCTCTCAGCCGGTCCAGGAGCTCGGGGTCCATCCGGTTGATCCGCGCCCCGCCGATGAGGTACACGATGTCGAGCCCTGCCACGGCGTCGCAGAACGCGAGCACCCAGTTCCGGTCGTGGTTGAAGAGCTCGTCGCTGAAGGAGAAGGCCCGCAGGCCGTAGGTGTCCATGAGATGCCTGAGGTGCTTCACGACGTATCCAACGCTGTGCTGCCGGTACCCCTTCATGTGCCGGTAACAGAAGGAGCACCGGTTCGTGCAGCCCCGCGAAGCGATAATGAAGAGGAGCCGGTCCTTCCCCTCTGCCCGTTTCAGGATGGCGTCCCTCCGGGGCGGCGCCAGGTCGTCGAGGAGGCCGCCGATGCTGTCCCGCGTATTGCACAGGTAGTCCTGGAGGTTCACCAGGTGGTAGGGCGGGATGGGGATGGTGTCGAGGTCCTCGATCTGGGGAGCGGGCGGGTTCCTGGTCATCCCGTCGCCGGAACGATGGGAGGTGCCCGGGATGCCGCTCCATGCCTCACCCTTCGCGATCCGGTCGAGGAAGACGGGCATGGTCTGTTCCGTCTCGCCGTGGAAGACGATGTCGACCGCCGTCTTCGCGAGGAGATACTCGTACACGGAGGCGAGCGATCCACCGGCCATCTGGAGGATACGGGGGTACTTTTGCCGCAGGTGGTTCGAGAGAATTCTGGTCTTCCCGTACGAGGACGCGATGCCCCCGAAGCCGATCAGGTCCGGCCGGTATTCGCCGACGAGCCGGTCGAGGTCGTCGAGGCTTCTCAGGTGGATGTCGTGGAAGTAGAGGTCGTGGATCCGCGCCTCGTGGCCGGCGCGCCCGACGATCCCCGCGACGTAGAGGAGGCCGAGGGGCGGGAACCGCTCGTTCACCGTGCGGGACGGGACGTTCAGGAGGAGGACTCGCATGCGGACCGGGCCACCAGTTGCTCCACGGGGAGGGAAGAGATCCCCATCAGGGTAATCTGCGACCCGGGGGCAGTTAAAATATTCCCCGAAGCCCGGTTACCCCGTCCCCGCGGAAGGGAGCGACAGAAAAAGAAGGGGAGCGGCCCTCACTCGAAGATCCGGTAGTTCGGGGCCTCGTCGGTGATAAGGATGTTGTGGGGGTGGCTCTCGGTGTGGCCCGCCGAGGTGATGCGCCGGAACCGCGCCTTCTCCTGGATCTCGCCGACGGACGCGGCCCCGACGTACCCCATGGACTGCTTCAGCCCGCCGACGAGCATGTACACGACCTCCGCGATGGGGCCGGCGTACGGGGTGACCCCCTCGACCCCCTCGGGGACGAACTTGGTCTTCCCGAACTCCCGCGACCGCTTCTGGAAGTACCGGTCGCTCGACTCGCCGCTGCTCATCACCCCGATGGAACCCATGCCCCGGTACTGCTTGTACCGCCGGCCCTTCATGACGATGATCCGCCCGGGCGACTCGTCGGTTCCCGCGAAGAGCGAGCCGATCATGACGCTGTCGGCCCCCGCGGCGATGGCCTTCGCGATGTCCCCCGAGTACCGGATGCCCCCGTCGGCGATGACCGGCACGTCCTCGCCCCGGGCCACCTCGGCCACGTCGGCGACCGCGGTGATCTGGGGCACCCCGACCCCCGCGACGATCCGGGTCGTGCAGATGGAGCCGGGCCCGATCCCCACCTTCAGGCCGTCCACGGTGCCCGCGAGGTCCTCGGCCGCCTTCCTCGTCGCGATGTTCCCCGCGACGACGTCGAGCTCGAGGCTCTCCTTGATCTCCTTCACCGCCTGGACGACCTTCAGGTTGTGGCCATGGGCGCAGTCCACGACGATGGCGTCGGCGCCCGCGTCCGCGAGCATCCCCGCCCGCCGGAAGTCGAAGGGGCCGACGGCGGCCGCGACCCGGAGGTTCCCCTGCCGGTCCCGGTTCGCCTGCGGGTACTGGTGCTTGTGGAGGATGTCCTGCATCGTGATGATGCCGGAGAGGGTGCCGCTCTTCCCGACGACGGGGAGGCGCTCCACCTTCCGCTCGTACATCGTCTCGAGGGCCTCCTCGGCGGTGATGCTCTCCGAGGCCGTGATGGGCCTCCTCGTCATGAACTGCTGGATGTTCTCCCCGCCGCGCTTCTTCGCGATGCCCCGGATGTCGCGCCGGCTCACGATCCCGCAGATCCGCTTCCCCTTCACGACGGGGATCCCGCTGATCTGGTGCTCGTTCATGAGCCGCTCGACATCGGCGACGGTCGCGTCGGTCCCGACGGTGATGACGTTCCGCTGGATGAGGTCCTCGGCATGCTTCACCGCGTGGACCTCCTCCACCTCCCGCTCGGCGCTCATGTTCCGGTGGATCACGCCGATCCCCCCCTCGCGGGCGAGGGCGACCGCCACCGCCGACTCGGTGACCGTGTCCATCGCGGCGGAGACGATGGGGATGTTCAGGGGGATGGACCGCGAGAACCGGGACCTGACATCGGCCTGGTCGGGCTCGATGGAGGAGGCCGCGGGCTCGAGGAGCACGTCGTCGAAGGTGATGGCGAGGGGCATGGAGAGCTTCTCGACAAACATGGGTTCACCCCATCATCCTGAGGGCCTTCTCGACGAGGGTGGGCTCGATGGTCGCCGAGCGGTCCCCGCCGCAGACCATCCCGCGCACGCCGATGATGTCCGGGTTGATCCTTTTTAAGGTCGCGATGTCCTCGAACCTGAGGGAGCCGGCGAGCGCGGTGCGCAGGCCATAGTTCCGGTTCGCCTCGGTGAAGCCGGTCAGGGTGTCCTCGTCCATGAAGTCGAGGGTGCTCCGCCCGTCCTTCAGGCCGGTGTCGATCATGGCCACGTCGGCCCCGCCCTCGGCCGCGAGGGCCGCCGCCTCGAAGGGCGAGATGGTCCCGAGCCGGGCCGAGTCCGAGTAGGCGGCGATGACGACAAACTTCTCGGGGAACTCCTCCTTCACGGCCTGGACCACGCCCCGGATGAGCTCGAGGGCACGGTCCCGGCCGGAGAACATGAGCCCGACCTTCACGTAATCGGCGCCGGCGCAGGCCGCCCCGTACGCCGCGAGGGCGGCCCCGCCGGGCCGGTAGTCATAGTCGCCGATGGCCGCGCTGACCGGCTTCTCGGTCATGGACTTCACCGCCCGGATCACCCAGGGGAAGTTCGCGCCGAGGGACCCCTCTGCCGGCCTCTTCACATCGATGATGTCAGCGGCAAGCGATCGGGACGCCTCCTCGACACTGCGCGGGCTGACAAGCAGGAACATGGAAGATGGTGGTACGTCGTGGTTAATAGAATTACTGTTTCCGGAACCGGGGAATCCCCGGTCGGGAAGAGGGCCGCGGGCCTGATCCGGACCCTTCAGAGCTCCGGCCCGGCCTTCCTCCCGGCCGCCTTCATCGCGACGGCGAAGCCGATCCCCACGACGGCGATGATGAGCACGGGGATCTTCAGGTCCCCGAGGATCCCGGCGAAGGGGTGGAGGAACTCCGCGAGGTATCCCGCGAAGTACGCGAGCGAGAAGGCGGGCATGTAGCTCGCGAAGTCCAGGATGGCGACGATGGTCGCGAGCACGATCACGAAGATGATGAGCGGCTCGATGGCATCGATCAGGGTTGCCATCAGGATGGCCCCGATGGCCGCGCCGCAGACGAGCTCGATCGCGACGAGGAGGATTCCCTTTCCGGAGATCGCGGGCATGGTCAAACCTCCGGGTATCAATCTCCTCTCATATATCGTTTCCCCCGGGCCTCACCCTTCATATCCTTTCAGGATTCACCCCTTCCCATGGAACTCGTCCTCGCCCTGGACCTCATGGACGGGAAGGTCGTCCACGGCGCCAGGGGCGAGAGGGCGACCTACCGCCCGCTCCTCCTGCCGGGCGTCCCGTCCGCCGATCCGGCCGGGGTCGTCTCCTCGCTCGCCCCGAGGTTCCTCTACCTCGCCGACCTGGACCGGATCATGGGGACCGGCGACCATGACGGGCAGGTCCGCGCCTGCGCCCGCCTCGCGGAACGGGCGTACGTCGACCGGGGGATCAGGTCACCCACGGACTACCTGCGGGATGAACACCTGGTGAACGTCGTGGGGACGGAGACCGGGGGAGAGGACCTCTCCGCGTACCGGGGCGGGTTTCTCTCGGTGGACGTGAAGGACGGGAAGGTCATCCCCCGCGGCGAGGACCCGCTCGAGGTGCTCGCGAAGGCAGGGGAGTGGTCCTTCGAGGGCTGCATCTTCCTGAACCTCGGGCGGGTTGGGACGGCCACCGGCCTCCCGGCCGGCCTCGACGACATCCGGGCGGCCTTCGGGAAGCGGCTCTTCTACGGGGGCGGGGTGGGGTCGGTCGCTGACCTCGGCCTGCTCCGGGACGCGGGCTTCGACGGGGCCATCGTCGCGACCGGCGTCCACCGCGGGGCCATCCCCCTCGATTGGGTGAGGAGGGGGTCGCCGTGCTGATCACCATCGAGGGGATCGACGGGAGCGGGAAGAGCACCCTCCTCGCCGGCCTCCGCGGGACCCTCTCGGACCTGGACCCCGTCTTCACGAGGGAGCCCGGCTCGACCTGGGTGGGGGACGCGGTCAGGAGGGCCGTCGCCGAGCGGGCCGACCCCGTGACCGAGGCCCTCCTCTTCGTCGCCGACCACGCGGCCCACCTGGAGGCGGTCGTGCGCCCGGCCCTCGACGCGGGGAGGCTCGTCATCTCGGACCGGTACACCGACAGCCGGTACGCCTACCAGGGAGCCATGCTCGAGGGGTGGATCCCGGACCACGCAAAGGTCCGGGATCGCCCGGGGGGGAGAGGGGCCCCTCAGGGCATGGTGCCGGACCCGCTTTCCTGGCTCCATGCCCTCCACGACGGCTGGACCGTCGTCCCCGACCGGACCTTCCTCCTCCTCATCCCGGTCGACGAGGCCTTGAGGCGCCTGCCTCCTGAAAAGCGGCGGGAGCACTTCGAGGACGGGCCGTTCCTCGAGAGGGTGCGGGCGAACTACCTCGCCCTCGCCGAGGCGGAACCGGCGCGGTTCGTCCTCGTGGACGCGCTCCTCCCCGCGGGAGAGATCCTGGGGTTCGTCGGGGAGGCGATCAGGGGGCTCGCTCGACGGCCACGATCACGTCGCCGACGGTGACGACGTCCACGTCCTTCCCGCCGATGGCATAGGAGAAGTCCGGGGCGAAGGCGCCGGCGGGGACGGGGACCTCGCAGCCCTTGAGGACGAGGGAGGCGGGCGGGTTCTCGAGCTGTCCGGGAGGCAGCTTCCGGACCGCGTCCATGAATTCCCGGGCCTTTCCCTTGAGCGCCGGCCCGACGACGGACATGTTGAACTTCACGTCCCGGACGCGCCTCTCCAGGCCGGGCTCCTCCGTGCTCCAGCTGACCTCGGCGTTCAGGGCCCGGGCGGCGTCCCCCGCGTCCTCCACGCCGGTCCCCGCATAGATGGTGAGCCGGCCGAAGGGCGCGTTCAGGGCCATGCCCCGGTCATGCTTGTAGTTCCTGAGCTCGGCCACGAGCCTCACGAGGAGGTCACCCTGCCCGCGGGCGGCATCGTCCTTCCACTCGAACTTCACCCAGGGCTCGTGGTGCACCGGCCTGCCCTTCAGCTGGTGGTAGCACTCCTCGGCGAAGTGCGGCAGGAAGGGGGCGAGCATCCGGACCAGGGCGTCGAGGGTGATGGAGAGGGCGGCGGTCGCGCTCCCCCGCTCCTCTCCGCCGGAGTAGAGCCGGCCCTTCGCGAGCTCGATGTACTCGTCCGCGAGGACGTCCCAGGCGAACTCCCGGAGGGCTTTTAACGCCTGGTCGAAGGCATAGGACTCCATCGCCGCGGTGACCGCGGCCACCGTGTCCGAGAGGTGGGTGAGGAGCCAGCGGTCGGCGAGGGCGGTCACCCTTCCCTCGTCGGGCGGCTCGTCCCCGATCTTCGGGAGGATGAACCGGACGATGTTCCAGAGCTTCGTCTGGAGACGGGACGCGGCGACGACGTCGTTCCAGTTGAACATGATGTCCGAGCCGGTCGCGGCGCCCGAGGCCGACCACTGCCGGAAGGCGTCGGCGCCGTGCTTCGCGAGGATCTCCTCGGGCTGGATGATGTTCCCCCGGCTCTTGGACATCTTGAAGCCGTCCTCGCCGAGGACCATGCCGTTCACGAGTATCCCGTCCCATGGCTTCTGGCCCGTGAGCGCGACCGAGCGGAGGATGGTGTAGCAGGCCCAGGTGCGGATGATGTCGTGCCCCTGGGGCCGGAGCTGGGCGGGGAAGAGGGGCGGCGTCCCGCTCCCGTCCCAGCCGGTGACGTTGAGGACCGAGATGGAGGAGTCCATCCAGGTATCGAGGACGTCCTCCTCGGGGGTGAACTTCGTCCCGCCGCACTTCGGGCAGGGCAGCTTCGGCCGGGTGAGGGTCGGGTCGATCGGGATCTCGTCCTCGGAGGGGAGGACCAGCTCGCCGCAGGCGTCGCAGGACCAGACGGGGATCGGGGTCGCGAAGATCCGCTGGCGGGAGATGCACCAGTCCCACTCCATCTGGGCGACCCAGTTCTCGAGCCGGATCCGCATGTGCTCGGGGATCCAGGTCACCTCCCTCGCGGCCTTCAGGATCTCGTCGTGCTTCACCCTGATGAACCACTGCCGCTCGGAGAGGATCTCGATGGGGGTCTTGCACCGCCAGCAGGTCCCGACCCGCTGGGTGATCTTCTTCTCGCCGCGGAGGATACCCGCCTTCTTCATGTCCGCGACGATGGCCTTCCTCGCCTCCGCGACGGTCATCCCCTCGAACTTCCCCGCGACCGCGGTCATCCTCCCCCGCCGGTCGATGGCCTTCCGAAGGGGCAGGTTGTACTCCTTCCACCAGTGGACGTCCTGCTTGTCCCCGAAGGTGCAGATCATGACGGCACCGGTCCCGAAGGTCGGGTCCACGGCGGCATCCTTCAGGACGGGGACTTTCTGGCCGAAGAAGGGGACGGTGAGCCGCTTCCCGTGGAGCTTCGCAAAGCGCTCGTCCTCGGGGTGCACCGCGACCGCGACGCAGGCGGCGAGGAGCTCGGGCCGGGTGGTCGCGATCCCGACCCCGTCGAAGAGGAAGGTGGTGAGGGTCGTCTCCCGCTCCTGGTACGTCACCTCGGCGAAGGCGATGGCGGTCTCGCACCGGATGCAGAAGTTCACGGGGTGCTCGGCCTGGTAGATGTACCCCGCGTGGTACATCTTGAGGAACGACTTCTGGGTCTTCCCGAAGTACTCGGGCCTCATCGTGACGTACTCGTTCGACCAGTCGACCGAGAAGCCGAGCCGGCGGAGGGTGGCCCGCATGAGCTCGATGTTCTTCGCCGTGAGCTCGCGGCACATCCGGCGGAACTCCTCGCGGGAGACGTCGTTCTTCGTGATCCCGTGGATCTCCTCGACCTTCACCTCGGTGGGGAGGCCGTGGCAGTCCCACCCCTGGGGGAACATGACA
>DATIYO010000175.1:0-4903 GCA_035517575.1 Methanomicrobiales archaeon | reverse complement strand
CTCATGCGGACCCAGCCGGACATGCACGGCGCGGTCCTCGCCTTTGACCAGCACATCTGGGACGACGGCGCCCTCTCGCGGAAGTCGAAGAAGCTCATCGCGATCGCCATCGCCGCGGCGCTGCGGGACCAGCACGCGGTGAAGGCCCAGCTCGCGGGGGCGAAGAGGCTCGGGGTCACCCCCGACGAGATCGAGGAGGCCCTCCGGGTCACCTTCCTCCTCTCGGGGATGCCCGCCTACGTCTATGGCAGGGCGGCGATGGAAGAGATCATGAGCCGGGACTGACCCGCATGCCCGAGGAGCCTGTCTCGTTCCCGGTCATCGGGGAACCGGCGCCCGACTTCGAGGCCGAGACCACCCAGGGGCCCCTCAGCCTCTCGGCCCTCAGGGGGAAGTGGGTGGTCCTCTTCTCCCACCCCGCGGACTTCACGCCGGTCTGCACCACCGAGTTCCTGGCGTTTGCCCAGATCCACGACGAGCTCGCGGCCCTGAACGTCCAGCTCGTCGGCCTCTCCGTGGACAGCGTCTCGGCCCACCTCGCCTGGATCCGGAACATCAGGGAGAAGATGGGGGTCACCATCCCGTTCCCCGTCATCGCCGACCTCACCATGAAGGTCGCGAAGCGGTACGGGATGATCCACCCCGGCCAGTCCTCGACGGCCGCGGTCCGCTGCGTCTTCTTCATCGACGACAAGGGGATCATGCGGGCGATGATCTACTACCCGCTCCAGAACGGGAGGTTCATGCCCGAGGTGCTCAGGCTCGTGAAGGCGCTCCAGATGACGGACCGGTACAAGGTCTCGACGCCCGCGAACTGGCAGCCGGGCGACAAGGTCGTGGTCCCCGCGCCGAAGACGACCGCGGAGATGGAGAAGCGGCTCTCCGAGGGGTACGACTGCAAAGAGTGGTACCTCTGTTTTAAGAAGATCTGATCTCAACTTCCCCGTTCATTTTCCCAGGGGTTCACCCAGGCCTCGCCCCCGCCTGCCTTCCTCGCGATGGTCTGCATCGCCTCCTCGATCATCTCCTTCACCGAGTCCATCTCGTTGCGCATCGCGTGGCGGAGCGGGATGACCGCCCGCGGGTCGCCGAGCTCCCCGAGGGCCCAGGCGGCCTTCCTTCGCACCCGCCAGTCCCCGTCCTGGAGGAGCCGCACGAGAGGGCCGAGGGCCCGCGGGTCCCCGAGCCGGGCGAGCCCCTCGGCGGCCTTCCACCGGCGCGAGGGGTCCTCGTCGGCGAGCATCGAGAGGAGGTGGTTCCACATCGCCTCGTCCTCCGTCGCCGGCGGGTTCCCCTCCTCCTCTCCCATGGTGAGGGAGTATGCGTCTCCGGCTGGTGAACGTTTCGCCTCCGGGATGCAGGATAGAGCTTTTTAAATCCGCAGGGACAAGCATTGGAGCATGCCGTTTTCGGTCCTCGCCTTTGCCACGGGCCCGCGGAGGCACGGGAACTCCGAGACCCTCCTCGACTGGGTCCTCGCCGACATGGCCGGGGAGCCGGACATCGCCGTCGAGAAGATCGCGCTCGACGAGGTCACCGTCCACCCGTGCCGCGGCTGCAATGCCTGCGAGGTCCTGAACCGGTGCGTCCAGCGGGACGACATGGACATGATCCATGACAAGATCATCGCGGCGGACTGCATCGTCTTCGCGACCCCGATCTACTGCCTCGGGATCTGCGCCGAGGGGAAGGCCCTCGTCGACCGGGCGCAGGTCTTCCGGTCGCGGAAGTACGTCCTGAAGCTCCCCGTCGTCCCGCCCGGGCGGCTGGGGAAGCGCCTCGGGATCTTCATCGCCGCGGCCGGCCAGAAGTGGGACATCGTGTTCGACGGGGCAAAGCTCTCCATCAAGTGCTTCTTCCACGTGACCGAGGTGAAGGACCGGGACATCCTCTACCTGCTCGTCCGCGGGGTGGACAAGGCGGGGGAGGTGGAGACCCACCCGACGGCGCGGGACGAGGCCCGGGCGATCGCGAGGCAGGCCGTCGGGCGGCTCCGCGAGATGAACCGGTGAGCCCGATGGAACCCCCCGTCATGGTCCTCGGCATCTCGGGGAGCCCCCGCAGGCACGGGAACACCGAGACCCTCCTCGACGCCTTCCTCGACGGGGCGAGGGAGGCGGGCGGGGAGACCGACAAGGTGGTCCTCAGGTCGGTGAAGTACTCCGCCTGCCAGGGGTGCAACGCCTGCCACAAAAGCGGGGCCTGCATCATCGAGGACGAGCTCGTCCCCCTCTTCGACCGGGTCCTCGCCGTGGACGCCCTCGCCCTCGCCTCCCCCATCTACACCATGGGGATCACCGCCGAGATGAAGGGGTTCCTGGACCGGGCGCAGTACCTCTGGGCGAGGAAGTACCTCCTGAAGACCCTGTACTTCACCCGCGAACATATCAGGAGGCACAAGGGGGTCTTCATCTCCACCGCGGGCACCGGCTGGGAGCGGGTCTTCTCCTCGGCGTTCCCCATCATGACCGCCTTCTTCGACATCACGGGCTTCGAGTACTACGACAACGTGATCGCAAACGACATGGACCGGTGGAAGGGGATACGGAACCACCCGACGGCCCTCGCCGATGCCGCCGCGAAGGGGAGAAAGGTGGTGGAGGAGATCGCGAGGATCAGGGAGGCCGGGTCCCCCGTCGGGGAACCAGGCCCTCAGACGAGATAGGAGACGACGAGCAGGCCGAAGGCCGCGGCGATGAGGGCCGCGAAGGCGCCCGGGTTCCACGCGAGGATCTTCTTCCCGTCGAGGGGGCCGACGGGGAGCAGGTTGAAGGAGGCGAGCATCGCGTTCACCTTCCAGCCCATGGAGCCGACGATGGCGAAGAGGCCGCCCCCGAGGAGGGCGAGGGCCACGAAGGGGAGGGCAAGGAGGAGGTTCGTCGCCGGCCCCGATGCCGAGATCCGGCCGTTCTGCTCGCGGGAGAGGTTCGTGCCGTAGATCACGGTCGCGCCCGGGGCGGCGAAGACCACCCCGACGAGGGCCGCGAGGGCGACCGCGACGAGGAGCATCAGGTTGTCTTTCCGGAATTCCGCCCAGTACCCGTACCGGATCGCGGTGAACTTGTGGGCGAGCTCGTGGAGGATGAACCCCACCCCCACCGTCACCGAGGAGACCGCGAAGACGAGGAGGAAGGAGGACAGGGACATGGAGAGCCCTTCACGGAGGAAGACGACGGTGAAGGCGAGGGTGATGGCGAACCAGGCGACGCCGAGGTCGCGCCACTCCCTGGGGGGGATCCGTTCCAGCATGCCATGGAAGGTCGACCTCCCCACGGATATTCCCTTGCTTTGGGAAAGCCATTCCCCGAATGGCCTTCCCTGCCAAAGTCCTTCCCTCCAAAAACGTATATCCCCGCCGGCCCATGATCCGGTATGAGTCTTGCATCGGTGAGGGAGAAGATCGACGAGCTCGACGGCCGGATCATCCGGCTCATCGCCGAGCGGCAGCAGCATGCCGCCGAGATGGCCCGGCTCAAGTCCCGCGAGGGGATGCCCATCCGGGACCCCGGGCAGCGGGAGCGGGTCCTCGGGCGGGCCTTTGACCGGGCCGTGGAGGCCAAGGTCGATCCCGTCTCGGTCCAGGAGATCTTCGGGATCCTGGTCCGGATGAGCGAGGAGCGGCAGCAGGAGTGCATGGGCGACGGGAACCTGCCCTAGGGAGGGTCCCGAAAGCACGAAATGGCACCGCCCCTCGACCCCTCGGCGGTCGGCATCTTCCTCTTCGGCCTCGTGGCCGGCATCTGCCCCTGCAACAGCGTCCTCTGCCTGGGGCTGATCGGCTACCTGACGAGCGGCGAGACCAGGCTCTCGCCGGGGAACGTCTTCCGGCTCGCCCTCTCCTTCTGCGCCGGCACCGTCCTCGTCCTCCTCCCCCTCGGGGTCATCGCGGGGCTCGTCGGCAGGTACCTCCTGTTCCTGGACAGCACCGTCGCCTGGTCCATCGGCGGGATCCTCATGGTCCTGATGGGCCTCCAGCTCCTCCACGTCTACAAGCCCCCGATCCGGAGCATCTTCAACTTCTTCCGGGCACCCAGGTCCTACACCGTCCTCGGCGCCTTCCTCCTCGGGGCATCCTTCGGCGGGATCACCATCGGGAGGGGGGCGCCGATGCTCGTCATCGTCCTCACCTACATCGCGCTCTACCAGAACCTGGTCCAGGGGTTCTTCACGATGCTCCTCTACGGCCTCGGGCTCTCCATCCCGCTCATCGGGATCAGCACCGTCGGCGGCGTCCTCGGGAAGCGGGTGAAGGAGTGCACCCGGGTCAGCGGCGAGCTAGCCGACCGGGTGATCGGGATCGCTATCATCGCGATCGGGATCTATTTCCTGTACCTGGCGTTCGGGTGAACTGCTGAAAAAAGTCGGTTGCGGTGGGAGGAGGTCACCTCCCGCCCGCCCCGCCTCCGCCGAACCCTCCGCCGCCGCCGAAGCCGCCGCCGCCATGGTACCCGCCCATGCCGCCCATCCCGCCCCGCGCCGGCGGGGCGAAGCCCCAGATGGGGGCGAAGCCCAGGTAGAGGGCGGGGACGACGTACATCTCGGGGATGCGGATGTTGAGCTCCTTCATCGCCTGGGCCACCTTGTCGCCCACCCCGAGGGCCGTCCCGAAGACGAGCCACTCGCCCCACATCGAGAGGTCCTGGGGGGCGTACTCCTTGATCTTCGCGAGGTCGGAGAGGAAGGAGCGGAAGGAGTCCCACTGGAGCTTCTCCTGGTAGAAGTCCCCCTTCCACTGCCCGAAGAGGGTCGAGGGGAAGGCCCAGGCGATCACCACCTGGATGACCGCGACCGAGCCGAGGGCCGCCGCGGGGAGGAGGAGGGAGGCCGCCTGGGAGCCGGCCACGAGGACCAGGATCGAGAGGGCCGCGAGGATCGCGGACCCGAGGAGGAGGGGGACGAGGTG
>DATIYO010000174.1:0-2200 GCA_035517575.1 Methanomicrobiales archaeon | reverse complement strand
ATGGGGAACCGGTTGTGGTTTTGAGGGCAAGGGGGATCTCGGTCCCCGACCGGATAAAAAATAGAATTCCTTCTTCCCTAGAGCGCCTTTACGAGGGACTCCAGGGTGAGCAGGCCGGCGAGCTGGCCTGACTCGGTGATCGGGAGGGCCGAGATGCTCTTCCCGAGCATCAGGTCCACGGCATCGGGGACCCCGACGGTCTTCTCGGCCGCGATCACGGGGGCGGACATGATATCGCTCACGATCAGGTTCCGGATCCGTGCGTCCTGGTGCTTCGTCTCCACCATCTCCCTGAAGCTGCGCAGGGAGGTGGCGACGTCGGTCTCGGTGACGATCCCCACGATGGACCCGTTCGCCGTGACGACGAACCGGGTGATGTTGTCGTCGAGCATCCTCCTCCGCAGGTGGACGACCCGCTCGTCGGCCTGGATGGTGCAGGCCTTCTCGAGCATCCTCTCGATCGGGAGATCGGGTTTCATCACCTTCAGGAGGTCCGCGTACCCGACCTGGCCGATCAGGTGGTGGTCGCTGTCGAGGACCACCACGACCTTCGAGGCCTGGAGGAGGGGCACCAGGATCTCGACCGACTGGTCGGGGTACGCGCTCGTGAAGTCGTCCTTCACATGGGTCGCGACATGGATCTTCGTCGGCGAGATCTGGGCGTTCTTCTTTGACCCCAGGATCTCGGCGATGGACCTCCTCGAGATGGTCCCGATGACCTCGCTGTTATTCGTGACGATGAGGGGGTCCACCCGGCCCGCGAGCATTTTTTCAAGGGCCTCGGTGATGAACGCGGACTTCGCGATCGATGCCGGCCTCGCCATCACGTCCCGAACAATGGTCTTGCTGCTCATTTCGCCACCTCCCTGATGATATCGTCCCTGTTCACGATCCCTGCGAGATTCGCCCCGTCCACCACGACCACGGAGTTGATCCCGTTCTCCCGCATCAGGGCGACCGCGGCCTTCACGGGCTCGTCCTTCCCGATGGTGACCACGGGGCGGGTCATGATATCCTCGGCGACCGCGTGGACCTCCATCACGTACCTGAAGCGTTTCCTCCCGCCCGACTCCCCCTTGCGGAGCATCTTCACATCCTTCTCGGGGAGGCCCGTAGCGGAATCGGTGGAATAGCTGAAGAACGCGAGGTTGCTCTCGGTGATGATCCCCGCGAGCGTGCCGTCGCTGTTCACCACGACGAGGGGCTCGCTCCTCTCGCTCATGAGGTTGATGAGGTGGTCGAGCGAGTGGTACCTGTCGACGGTGACGGCTTCGGTCATGATCCCGGAGACCTTCAGGGTGAGGCCGTTCACCGAGGCAGAGCCGAGGAGGTCGGTCTTCGTGACCATGCCGACGAGCCTGTTCCCGTCGAGGACAGGGAGCCCCGAGACGTCCCGGGCCACCATGAGGGCCGCGATGTCCCGCACGCTCGTCCCCGGGGTGACCGAGACCGGGTCGGGGACCATGAGGACATGGACGGGGATCCTGTCGATCGGCCGGCGCCTCCAGATCGGGTCCGACTGCCTGAGCCGGTAGGCGAGGTCCTTCTTCGTGATGATCCCCGCGAGCTTCTCCCCGTCGAGGACCGGCAGGCGCGAGATCTTGTGGGCGAGCATCAGGTGCCGGGCATGGGCGACGTTCTCCTGGAGGCCGACCACGTAGACCGGCGATGACATGATGTCAGATGCCTTCATGCTTCCCTCCTCGCAAAGGCTTTCACGAGGTCGAACTCGGTGACGAGCCCGACGAGCTTCGCGTCCTCGATCACGGGCAGCGCCCCGACGTTCCGGGCGAGCATCTCCCGTGCGGCGTCGTTGACGTTCTTCTTCGGGTCGATGGTATGGAGGTTCCCGGAGACGAGGGTGCGGACGGGGAGGGCCATCACCTCGGCGATGTTCCCCGTGACCATCCGCTGGAAGACCTGGCCGGTGCCCAGGTACTTCATGATATCGGTGGCGGTGATGATCCCGTAGAGGACGTCGTCCGAGACGACAGGGAGCCTCCGGAAGTGCTGGGTGATCATCTCCTTCGTCGCCTCGCCGATGGGGCTGTCGGGCCCGGTCACCTTGAGCGAGGTGGACATGATCTCCTCCACGAGGCCCTGCCCCTTCTCGGACGAGAGCACCTTCATCACGTCCCGCTCGGTGACGATACCGACGAGTGCCTCCCTGCCATCCACGATCGGGAGCCCCCCCACCTTC
>DATIYO010000173.1:0-4711 GCA_035517575.1 Methanomicrobiales archaeon | reverse complement strand
CGAGAGGATCTCTCTCCCCGCCCGGAAGATCTCGTCGGTGAGTGCCCCCTCCTGCTTCTTCTTGTCAAAGCCCGGGGCGTTCGTGTACCATGCCCTGATGGCGGGGAACGCCTTCACCTTCGCAGGGTCCACGTACACCCTGACCCCGTCGGATGTCGGCCCGTCGGAGGGCCTGTTCAGCGTGAGCGCGAACCGGCCGATGGGGAGGACCTGGAGGCCCTTGTTGCCGGTGGTGCAGCCGAGGATGACCTGGACCGGGTCGGGGGCGCACTTCCGGGTCTCGCAGACCGCATAGAGCCGTTCGCCGGGGGTCGCCCCGAGGATCTCGAGGGCGTAGTCCACCATGAAGACCGCGATGAGGACTCCCGGGGCCGGGTGAGTGTGGAACCTGATGGACCGGGTCACATAGTCCTTCAGCCTGGGGTCGATACCCAGTCGGTCCATCCGTTCCTGAATCCTCGCAAGATCTGCCTCTCCCTTCTCCGGCGACATGAATAACACTGGAAAGGAGGCGGGTTAACCTTTTCCTTCTCCTTCGGCAGGTGTCCACCGGGGGCCGCGCGCCAGGCGGGGCTCCGACGGCAACAACCAGGGTTAATGATCTGAAAATGGTGATTACCGGTGGAAAAAATCAACGAGAAAGTGAACTTACGACGTAAGTCAATTGATTTCTTTTATATATGAGGAATGTTGTCAAGTACAGGTGCTGTGTAAACAACAGAAGCAGCTGCCGGTCCCTGTGGCCGGCGTATCTTCAGGAGTGTTTCCATGGGAGAATCAAAACCACCTTCACTGAAATATGTACCCACCACGTGCCCGTATTGCGGGGTGGGATGCGGTCTCAACCTCGCGGTCTCCAACGGGAAGGTCGTGGGTGTCGAGCCCTACCGGCGCACACCGGTGAACGAAGGCAAGCTCTGCCCCAAGGGGGTCACCTGCTGGGAGTTCGTCCACAGCCCTGACCGGCTGACCAAGCCGCTGATCAGGAAGGGCGACAAGTTCGAGGAGGCATCCTGGGACGAGGCCCTCGGGCTCATCGCGAAGAAGTTCAAGGAGGTCAGCGACAAGCAGGGGCCGAAGGCACTCGGCTTCCAGGTCTCCTGCCGGACGCCGAACGAGGACTGCTACATCATGCAGAAGTGGGCCCGGGTCGCGTTCAAGACAAACAACGTCGACAACTGCGCCCGGATCTGCCACGGCCCGTCGGTCGCCGGCCTCTCGCTCTCCTTCGGCTCGGGCGCGGCCACGAACCCCTTCGAGGATGTCGTGAACTCCGACCTGATCCTCATCTGGGGCTCGAACGCCGTGGAGGCGCACCCCCTCGCGGCGAGGCGGATCGTCCAGGCGAAGAAGAAGGGCATCCCGATCATCGTCGTCGACCCGAGGTTCTCGCCGACCGCGAGGCTCGCGGACATGTACGTCAGGTTCAACCCCTCGACGCACATCGCGCTGATCAACTCGATGATGCACTGGATCATCCAGGACGGGGCGCAGGACAAGGAGTTCATCGAGAAGCGGACGAAGGGCTTCGACGAGATGAAGAAGACCGCGGAGAAGTACGCGGACGCGGAGTCCATTCACGGCGTCCCCCTCGCCACCGTGAAGGAGATGGCAAAGAAGTACGCCGCCGCCAAGAACGCGGTGATCATCTACTGCCTCGGGATCACGGAACTCACGACCGGGACGGACAACGTCCGTTCGCTCGGGAACCTCTCGATGCTCTGCGGGAACATCGGCCGGCCGGGCGTCGGCGTGAACCCGCTGCGGGGCCAGAACAACGTGCAGGGCGCCTGCGATATGGGTGCCTACCCGAACGTCTACTCCGGGTACCAGAAGTGCGAGGTCGCGGAGAACCGGGCGAAGATGGAGAAGGCATGGGGCGTCACCGGCCTTCCCGACTGGTACGGCTCGACCCTGACCGAGCAGATCAACCAGTGCGGCGATCCCATCAAGGCGATGTACATCCTCGGCCTGAACCCGGTGGTGTCCTACCCCGACTCGAACCACGTGATGAAGTCGCTTGACAAGCTCGACTTCCTCGTCATCCAGGACATCTTCTGGACAGAGTCCTGCGATTATGCGGATGTCGTGCTTCCGGGCGCCTGTTTCGCGGAGAAGGACGGGACATTCACCTCGGGAGAACGCCGGATCAACCGCGTCCGGAAGGCCGTGGAGCCGCCCGGCGAGGCGAAGGCCGACTGGCAGATCTTCGTCGAGCTCGCGAAGAAGATGGCCCTCAAGGGCTTTGACTTCAAGAGCGCCGAGGAGGTCTGGAACGACATGCGGGCCTGCACCCCGTCGATGTTCGGGGCCACCTACGCGAAGATGGAGAAGCCCGAGTCGGTCCACTGGCCCTGCCCCACCGAGGAACACCCCGGGACCCCGATCCTCCACAAGGAGAAGTTCGCGGCCCCCGACGGCCTCGGGACCTTCTTCGGGATCGAGTACCGGCCGCCCGCAGAGGTTGCGGACAAGGAGTACCCCTTCACCCTGATGACCGGAAGGATCATCTTCCACTACCACTCGAGGACCCAGACCGGGAGAACCAAGGTGCTCGACTACGAGGTGCCCGAGGATTTCGTCCAGATCAACACCGAGGACGCGGCCAGGCTCGGGATCGAGAACGGGGAACGGATCAAGGTCCGGAGCCGGCGCGGGGAATCGTTCCCGCTCGCCCGGGTCACGGACGAGGTATCGCCGGGCGTTCTCTGGATGCCGATGCACTTCGCAAACGGGGTAAATATGCTCACGAACACCGCTCTCGACCCGCTGTCCAAGATGCCGGAGCTGAAGCACAGCGCTGTTGCCGTCGAGAAGATCCAGGAGGCGAAGTAAATGGCGGCCAAAGGGGATATGTTCTACGCCTGGACGACCAACAAGGGTCTCGCCGAGAAGGCCGAGTGCGGGGGCGCGGTGACGGGCCTCCTCAAGTATGCGCTGGAGAACAAGATCGTCGATGCCGTCCTTGCCGTGAAGAAGGGGAAGGACCTCTACGACGCGGTCCCGACCATCATCACGGACCCGAAGGACCTGGACCAGACCGCGGGGTCGCTTCACTGCGGGACCCTGCTCGTCTCCAAGCTCGTCAAGAAGTACTTCAACGGCGCGAACGACATGAAGCTCGGGATCACCATCAAGGGCTGCGATGCCATGGGCCTCTACGAGCTCGCGAAACGCAAGCAGGTGAACCTCGACAACCTGCTCATGATCGGGGTGAACTGCGGCGGCTCCGTATCGCCGGTCCCCGCCCGGAGGATGATCGCCGAGAAGTTCGGGGTCGACCCCGACAAGGTCCACAAGGAAGAGATCGACAAGGGGCAGTTCATCATCGAGTACGAGGGCGGCCACAAGGGTATCTCCGTGGACGAGCTCGAGGAGCATGGCTTCGGCCGGCGGACGAACTGCCGCCGGTGCAAGATGAAAGTGCCCCGCCAGGCCGATATCGCCTGCGGCAACTGGGGGGTCATCGGCCCGAAGGCCGGGAACGCGACCTTCGTCGAGATCTGCAGCGAGAAGGGGGCCGACCTCTTCAACCGGGCGGTCCAGTCCGGCGCCCTCCAGGCCGAGAAGCCTCCCGAACCCGCCATCGCGATCCGGGGCAAGGTCGAGAAGGCCATGTTCAAGCTCGCCGACAAGTGGCGCGAGAAGGACTTCAAGGGCCTCGGGGAGGGGACGGCACGGCTGAAGACCATCATGCAGGACACCTCGCGGTGCATCAAGTGCTACCAGTGCATCGAGCAGTGCCCCATCTGCTACTGCGTCGAGTGCAGCACCAAGAAGCCGTACCTGGTCCCGCCGGGCGAGCTGCCCGTGCCCTTCATGTTCCACATGATCCGGTTCGTCCACATATCGGACTCGTGCGTGAACTGCGGCCAGTGCGAGGAGGCATGCCCGATGGAGATCAGGAACTCCCTGTACATGCATGCCCTCCAGCAGGACCTCGAGAAGATGTTCGGGCACGTGCCCGGGGTCGACCTCTCCCTGCCGATCCTCGCCCTCGTCGAGGAACCCACGGAGAGGGGCCGGCTCGCCTCGACAGGCAGCGACCAGATCTTCGATATCTTCAAGAAATAGGGCTACCCCCTATTTCTCTCCATCTCGTCTTTTTTAAAGGCTCGATTTCAAAAAATAGGGGCCGATGCCTCACTTTTTTCTGATTCTCCCTTCTCCCCGCAGGAAATTCCCTGTTTTATCTCTTCCTCAGGACCGCCGCCCGGTTCACGAGGAGAAACCTTTTCTCGACGAGGGTAAATCCGGCCGCCCCGGCTCGCGAGACGGTCACCCCGAACTCCCTGCCATTCACGACGAAGGGTGGCTCCGACAGGAAGAACACCCCGCCGGGCACGAGGAGCGCCGCGATCTCCCTGAACAATCGATCCGGATCCGGCACCTCGTGCACGACGAAGATTGCGAAGGCTGCATTAATGCTCCCGTCAAGTTCCGGTGAGAGCCCGAGCGAGTCAGGTGCACACCGGTGCGTCCTGATCCTCGGCAGGAGGCCCTCGGGACCGAGTTTCTCCCGCAGGATCCGGAGCATCTCCTCCTGTACGTCGACAGCAATCACGAGGCCGGTCTCACCCGCCGCCTTCGCGAACTCGCGGGTGAAGAAACCCGGCCCGCAGCCGAAGTCAAGGACCTGATCGCCCTGTTTCACGTATCGTTGCGCGAGCCGGTCGGGGCGGTAGAGGAACCGCCTCAGCCGGGAATCGAG
>DATIYO010000172.1:0-14289 GCA_035517575.1 Methanomicrobiales archaeon | reverse complement strand
AGAAGACCCAGTACGACGGCTTCCGGAAGCTCCTCCTCATGAAGGGGATCCCCGAGCATATCCCCTCGATCATGGACGTCGCGTACGAGGTGATGAACAACAACGCCCGCCAGGCCATGGCCACCCTTCGGGAGCTCAAGGGCAAGTACCCCTCGTACGAGTACTACTTCATCTCCCTCGAGTACGTCCTCGGTGAGACCTCGGTCGAGGACCCGAAGCGGAGCCGGCGGGCGAAGAAGATCCTCCTCGACTCCATCGACCGGTTCTGCACCCAGGAGCTCGGCATCGAGAGGTAAATCCGACTGTCTCATCAGAGACAGGAGGAGGAACGAAAGGCGCCCAACCTTTCGTGAGTTCCGACTGTCTCATCAGAGACAGGAGGAGGAACGAAGGGCATCAGCCTTTCGTGAGTTCCGACGGCCCTATCAGAGACAGGAGGAGGAACGAAAGGCGCCCAGCCCTTCGTGACCTGCCCGTCCAGGAGGAGGGGCTCGTCAGCGCGAAAAGAGTTTTCTGAAGAAGTTTCCGATGGACTCGAAGAACCCGGACAGGGGATCGGAGGCCCCGGGTGTCTGCCGGGGGGTCCCCTCGATGGAGATCCCGGGCGTCAGCAGCACCCCGGGCGTGACGGCCGGCCCCGGCGTCGTGGTCGGGAGCTCGAAGGTGGTGATGGGGATGACGGCGCTCCCGGCCGCCGGGGTCTCCTCGATCTGGTAATAACCAACATCCTCGGGGGTGACGAACCAGAGCCGGTCGGAGCTGTCGAGGAAGAGCTTCTTCACGCCGTTGTTCACGATCCCCGAGCTCGTGTCCAGGTGCTGCCTCACCTGCCCGTCCTTCCAGGCATAGATGCCGTTGTTCGTCGCGATCCAGAGGGTCCGGTCGGGTGCGACGGCGAGGTCGCTGATCTCGATGCCCGGCACGAGGTCCTGCGACGTTATCGTCAGCCCCCACTGGGAGGGCGGGGTGAAGTGGAGCACCTCCGAGGCATTGAAGAGGTAGATGCCCCCGAAGGAGTCGCCGTGGACCCCCCGCACCGGCGCCGGCAGGAGGGCAGGGTTCACCAGCCGGGAGAAAGTCTCGGTGCCGCCGGTCCCGTTCGTGTACCAGATCCCCTCCCTGCAGGCGGCGAACAGGGTGTCGCTCGCCGGGTCCGTCGCCATGGAGTTCACGTAGGTGCAGCCGAGGCCCCCGCTGCCGCTCGGCTGGAACCAGGTCCAGGTCCCGTCGAGGTACCGGTGCACCCCCACCTGCCCTGCCGCCACCCACATCTCGCGGTCGCGGTTCAGGAGGAGGTGGATGTCGAGGGACTTCAGCAGCTGCTGGTCCCGTACCGTGACGAAGGTGACCCCCTCGAGCCTCTGGAGCCCGTCGGGGTACCCGAGCCACAGGGTCCCGTCACGGTCGAAGGCGAGGGAGAGCACGTGGTCAGAGAGGAGGCCGAGGCTCGCGTTCCCGTACGTCTGGTGGACGATGTGCCAGTTCCCGTCGTAGTACGAGAGGCCGTTATCTGTCCCGAAGTAGACCGTGCCGTGGAGGTCCTGGGCGATGTCGAGGACGCCCACCGAGGAGATCTGGTCAGACCCCGCGGCGAAGGTGACCACCCCGCCGAGGGCCGGAGCGGTGACCGCGAGGATCCCGCAGAGGACGAGAGAGAGCGCCTTCCCCCAGACGAGCCGCCTCACCGTACCACCGCCTGCCCGGGGTCCCGCGCCCCTACCGCTCCCGGATCTCCTTCACGAGGGAGTCGAGCTCCTCGAGGAGCTGTCTCCCCGTGACCCTGACCCCCTTCAGGTCCCGGTAGAGGCTCGTGTCGTCCCTCGCCTTCTCCCGCATCGCCTCGCGGCGCAGGGCCGTGAGCAGGTCGTCCGCCCCGAGCCCCTCGTCGGCGACCGGGAGCACCTCCACCTGCGCCTCGTCCTTCCCCTCCTCGTGCCCGAGGAGGACGGAGGCGGGGGAGACCTCCTCGAGGGGGAGGGCTGCGGGCGCCGGTGTGCCCGGCTGCGCGGCCTGGCCCTCCTCCTCCGCGCCCTCCTCGTCGGGGACCGGCGCCGCGAACTCGTCGAGGGGCTCCCCCTCGGGGACGGGCACGGCCCCGGCCCCGGCGACCGCGGGTCCGGCGAGGGCGCCCTGCCCCTCGGCGATGGAGATGAGGCGCCTCGACTGGCCGGCGAGGGCCGTGTCGAGCATCCGGTCGATCTCCTTGACCTTGACCTCCTTCTCCTCCTTCCCCATGGTCACCTGCTCCATGGCCGGCTTGAGGGGGCTCCTGAACTTCCCGAGGGAGGCGAGGAGCCCGCGGGGCGCCCCGGTCGTGGCTTCCGGCGGGGTCGCGGTCGTTCCGGCGGGTGCGGCGCTCTCCCGCGCCCCCTGCCCGCGGCCGAGGCCGAGGTCGCTCACCGAGAGGGAGCCGGCGGCAAAGAGCATGCCGATCCCGACCACGGTGTCGGTGAGGACGAGGAGGTAGGGGTTGACCTCGAGGTAGAGGAGGGCGGTCCCGGTCCCGAAGGTCCCGAGCCCGAGGATCACCTGGCGAATCGTCTTGTGCATACTAGACTCCTGGGAAGGTGGGGATGTTGAAGAACATCCCGACGATGATGGGGGCGACGATGGCGAGGGCCCCGCTGATCGTGAAGAAGATCGTCGCGAACAGGTAAAAGATGTACCGGTCGCCTCCGTACACGATCCTCCCCGCGATGATGTTCGAGAGGGTGATGATGAATATGATGGTCATCACGTAGACGGTCATCGTGTCCACGGGGAAGTGCATGAGGAAGGCCACGTTGAGCCCCGCGGGCATCCCCGTGGTCCCGCCGGGCGTGAGGGCGGACTGCGTGTCCCCGAGGCCGGCCATCACCTTGTCGATGGCCCCCGAGATGTTCACCATGATGTGGAAGAGGAAGAGGAGGATCCCGACCATGGCGGCGTGCATGGGGATGAGGAGGGTGACGAAGCCCATGGAGACCATGTGGCGCTTGTCCCGGAGGAGGACCTGCTCGAGGCTCGAGGTCCCGACGATGAGGCCGACCTTGTCGGGCGAGCCCCCGAGGGTGACCGAGTCCCGGAAGATGTTCGTGTACTTGTAGATGTTGTTTGACCCCGACTCCCCGATGAACCGGTTCCAGCTCTGGTTCTCGTCGAGGCCGAGGTTCAGCTTCGAGTAGATGGAGTCCACGAGGTCCCGGATCTTGGGGAGCGAGGCCCGGTCCACCTCGACGAAGCCCTGGACCATGGGGAGCCCCTTCCCCCCCATCACCGACCCGAGGGTCCGGATGAAGGTGGGGAAGTCGGTGTCCCGGCCGATGATGTGCAGGTCGTCGATGTACCCGAGGATCCCGAGGGGGGCGAGGAGGATCCCCGCGAGGAGGTAGATGTACCCCGCGCCCACGCCCAGGAACCAGAGCATGCCGCAGCCCAGGACGGTCACGAGGAGGAGGGGCCGCTCCATGCGCCGGATGGTCCCCTGCTCCCGCGAGCAGCTCTCCCTGAGGCCATGGGTCCGGCGGTCATCGGGCACCGACCGGAACATCGTCAGGAGCCCGAAGAAGGAGATCATGATGATGACGAAGTACGAGAGGTTCAGGGTCGCGTCGATCCCGCCCGGGGCGAAGATCGCGACCGAGAGCATGATGATCAGGGCCACGAGGACGCCCGAGAAGAGCATGGCCACGTAGGCATCGCCCCACTTCTTGACCATCTCGAGCCCCTGCTCGACGGTGTTCCGGTAGACGCTCCGGATGGTGGAGAGCTCGCGCTCGAGGAACTCCTCGTCCGGGACCCCCGACTCGATGGAGTTCGCGTACCGGTTGAAGACCGACTGGAGCACCTCGTTCTTCAGGCCCTTTGCCACGATCTTCAGGGACTCGGAGTAGCTGTAGTTCCAGCGCTTGACGAAGTAGTCGGCCTTGCCGATGTACTTCGAGGGGACGTACTCGTACCGCTTGCCGGTGAAGGAGAAGATGTCGGGGCGCGAGACCCCCGCGGTCGTGATGGAGGCCATGTACGTGGCCATGAAGAGGAGGTCGGCCGCCATCCGCTTCTCCTCCTCGACCCGGCGGAAGAAGCCCCGGATCCCCTGGAGCTCCTCCTCGATGAAGGCCTTTCCCCGGGACTTCGTCCTCGCCGCCTCGGAGACCCCGGTGACGACCTCGGCCATGGCCCTAGGTCCCTCCCATGTCCCCGATCCTGATGAGCCCTTCCTTCTTCACCTTCGTGATCATCTGGAAGAGGTCCCGGAACTCGGTGTACCCCGCCTTGTGGAGCCGCTCGAGGATCCGGGCCCGCTTCTCGACCTCGTCGTAGATCTCCGCCCTCTTGTGCTCGGGCACGCCGAGGAGGGTCGCGATCTTGTTCTCGAGGAGGTAGCTCGCCCCCCTGCCGCTGAAGTCGAAGGTGTCGTTCACCGGGTTCCACTTGAAGACCTCGACGAAGGAGATCCCGCCGGTGTCCGGGTTGTACCCGACGAGCTCGTTGATCGAGAGCATCCGGCGCACCGTCTCCCCCGAGGGGCGCTTGACCGCGCTCTGGATGACCACGATGTTCAGGTTATCGAGGTAGGTCTTCGGGATGTTGATGGGGTCACCGCAGAGCCGCTGGATGAGCTTCTCGACCGAGGCCGCGTGGAAGGTGGAGAGGACCGGGTGGCCGGTCTGCATGGCGCCGAAGGCGACCGCCCCCTCGACCCCCCGGATCTCCCCCACGACGATCATGTTCGGCCGCTGACGGAGGGCGGACTTCAGGAGGTCGAACATCGTCACGTCGGCCCCCTCCCCCTCCCCCTTCCCCTTCGCCTTCGAGACCTCCCGCGTCCAGTTCTTGTGCGGGACCTGGAGCTCGGGGGTGTCCTCGATGGAGACGATCTTGTGCTCGGGCGGGATGAAGGCCGTCACGGCGTTCAGCGAGGTGGTCTTCCCCGAGGCCGTCTCGCCGCTCATGAAGAGGGACATCCCGTGCTCGATGCAGATCCAGAAGTAGCCCGCCATCAGGTAGTTGCAGGTCCCGAACTCGACGAGCTTCAGGATGCTGATGATGTCGTCCATCGCCTTCCGGATGGTGAAGTTGCTCCCCCGCTTGCTGATCTCGGTCCCGTACACGATGTTGATACGGGAGCCGTCGGGGAGGGTGGAGTCGACGATGGGCGTGCGGTAGGTGAGGGGCTTCTTGAGGCGCTCCCCGAGCTTCACGACGAACTGGTCGAGCTCGTCGGACTTCTTGAACTCGATGACCGACTTCAGGCCCTTGAAGATCTTGTGCTCGATGAAGATCGGGCCGAGCCCGTCGCAGGTGATATCCTCGATCCACCGGTCGCTGATGTAGGGCTTGAGGACCGAGAGGTCGATCTTGTCCCTCACGAGGATGTACTCGACCGCCTTGTACTCCGAGGGGGTCATCACGATCCTGCCGTCGGGGAGCTTCGGCACGAGCGCGAGGGCGGCCTGCTGCTCGTCGTCGGGTGCCACGGCGGTGAGGTCCTTGTTCAGGAAGGCGACGAGCTTCCCCTTCAGGCCCTGGCGGGAGGCGGCGAGGGCCGTGACCGCCTCGGGGGTCTCGCCCGGCTTCGTCACGTAGGAGACCCGGGAGATGAGCTCCCGGAGCACCGAGGCCCGCTCGGCATCGGTCTTCGGGTCCTCGTCGAGGGCGTCGAGGAGGTTCACGAGCCGGGTCTCCACCGCGGGGACGAGGTCGCCCACCGAGTGGAGGAAGGAGGGCTCGATGGGGATGTAGTAGTTGCGGGCGTCCACCGGGTCGGGGAAGATGTGGATGAAGGTCTCCTCGTTCGCCGGGTAGATGAGGTTCGGGTCCTTCAGGCCCTTCAGGTCCCGCTTCAGCTCCGAGAAGAACAGGGGGATCCCGTAGGTGTTCACCGGGTAGGTGTGGAGGTACTCGAGGAGGTGGGGGTTCTTCTGGGCGTATTCCTTCGCATGGGCGGGGAGCATCCGGAAGATGGAGCACTCCTCGATGTTATTCGCGCAGTCCATCCCCTCGTCGGCCTTCGCCGGCTTGAAGGGGAGGTTCGTGGCGACGGTGAGGGTGCCCATGGCGGTTCACACCTTCGCGACCGAGATGGGGATGATCTTCATGCCGTACCCGGGCACGATCTCGAAGGAGACGACGTTCTCCCGCGTCTTGTGGGCGCCCCGGATCTTCACCACCTCGAGGACCATCAGGTACTTGTCCCCGATGAGGGCCCGCTTCAGGGTGAGGATGGCGTCGCAGACGGACCGGATCCGGACCAGGCTGTCCTCGTCGAAGGCATAGGAGTGGAGCGAGACGAAGATGGTCTTCCCCCGGTCGCAGAGGGACTTGCACTGGGTGAAGAAGTCGATGATGACCTCGTTCGTGGTGGTCTCGGTGAAGAGGGTGAGGGAGTCGATGATGATGATCTCGGCCTTGCTGTCCCGCATGTGGGCGAGGAGGTTCTTCAGGAGCTCCTCCATGTTCTCCTTCTCGAGGTCGAGGCCGGGCGGGTTTAAGGGGAAGAGCCGGATGTACCCCCAGGCATAGTAGTCCGAGACGTCGAGGCTCATCGTCTCCATCTGCGTGAGGAAGTTCCTCGGCGTGAGCTCGCTCGAGAACAGGTCGATGGAGAGCCCCTGCTTCATCCCGCCCCAGATGATCTGCTGGCCGAGGACCGATTTCCCGCTGTCATGCTCGCCCTCGATGAGGGTGAGGGACCGGAGGGGGATCCCGTCGTCGACCTTCTTGTCGATCTCGGACTTCCCGGTGATGAGGACGGCCTTCCCCCTCGTGGCCGCCTGCCCGGGAATTCCCTGCTTTGCGTCTTCTGGCATCGAGCACTCCTCACTTGTGGTTACGGCGGGATGTACGCCGAGGTGTACACCCCGCTCCCGGTGATCACCTTCACCCAGGAGGGATCTCCGTGGGCGTTGTCGTACTTCACCGTGATGTTCGCGACCTCGCCCGGATCGAGGAAGGTCGGGTTGACCGCGTCGGGGCTGATGGTATAGGTCCAGTTCAGGGCCCCCGAGGCGTTCAGGTAGACGTAGGGCGCCCCGCCCTGGAGGAGGTAGATGTCCATGTGGGCGAAGTCGCTTATCGTCACGCTCCCCGCGTTCTTCACCTCGACGAAGGTCTGCCCGTCCGGCGCGTCCAGGGTGGCATTCAGGATCTCGATCCGGGTGTTGGCCTTGACGACCTGCTGGTCGGCGGCGTCGCGCTGTGCCATGGCGATGGTCCGTGCGGTGGTGAGCGTCCCCCCTATCAGGACGTAGCCGGTGACGATCAGGAGCATGATCGCGATCGCGGTTGCGATGATGGTTCCAGCGCCCATACCGTCAGCTCACCGTGAACTCCTCGGACCGCTTGGTCCCATCGTGGAGCACGATCTGGAAGTAGACGATGTCCGCGTAGGTCGGGGAGATCTTCGCGTCCTGGATGGTCACGTGGAGGGTCTCCCCCGGCTCCCAGTAGCCGTTCGTGTCGTCCAGGATGTCGAAGGTCCACTGGCCGGCCGCGGGCGGGGCGGCGACGAAGTTCGTCGAGGAGAGCACGTCGAAGCTCTGGGTGGAGCCGATGAAGATGTTGGACGTCACGAGGTCCTGCTGGCTGATCCGGCTCGTCCCCGTGTTCTTGATCCAGATCTCGGCCTTGCTCGTTCCCTGGAGCGAGAAGGTGTTCACGATGACGAAGTCGGTCCTGAGGGACTGGTCGGCCGTGTGGGCGGACGAGGAGACCGATCCCGAGACGGTGTAGATGGCGGGGAAGAGCTGGGACGTGAGTATGCCTGCCGCTACCACCGAGGCGATGAGGAAGATGGCCGTGACAATGGTCTCACTCGACATCCATCAGGTCCTGTCCATGCTGTCGATCCACTCAAAGACCTGGTCGCTGTCGGGTTTTCCCGCCTTCTTCTGGAGGGCCGGTACCGGGCTCTGGACCCGGTGGGTCATGAGGACCTCGATCATGTCCTCGTCGAGGGTGTTGTCCCGCGGGTCGAGGATCCGGTTCAGGATGTAGAGCTCGGAGACGAACTCGTCGGGCCCGATGACATGGAGCTCCCCGAGGGAGGCCGGGAGGAGGCGCCCCACCTCTCGGATCTGGCCGGCCATCTCCTCGTTCAGGTAGCCCATGCTCGTGTACGCCCCGAGGAGGATCTCGAGGCGGTCGTGCCCGTACCGGTTGACGATCTTCGAGGTCCACCCGAAGATCCGGTGGATCTTCCTGAGCCGGAGCTTCTCGCCCGACCTCTGGGACCCGGCAGCTGGGAGTTTTCCGGTTCCGCGGAGCATGTGTGCAAGTTCCTCCTGGACAGACTTCCTGGACTCGGGGAGGATCTCCTCCCCGGGCCCGGGTACCTCCTCTGCGGGGGTCTCCCCGGGCACCTCTTCCCTGGCCTCCTCCCCGGCCTTCTCCTCCGTCTCCTCCTTCGCCTCCCCGCCCTCCTCGTCCTTGAAGAGGTTGGGGGAGTTGTAGCTTATCCCGGGGTGGAGGAAGGGGTTGTCCCGCTCGTTCAGCCGGTCCCGGATGTCGATGAGGAGCTTCTTGATGGAGGTCTTGAGGAGGTCCATCTCCTCCTGGATCTTGAGGAGTTTGACATCGATGTCTCCGGCGGGAGGGGCCGCGACGGGGGTCTCCTCCCGGGGAGGATCCATGCTTATATTAAGCCTGGCCATAGCACACTCACGTGGAAAAAAATTAATAACTCATACTAAATATAGTTTGTGTTTCGTCATTTTGGATAAAAGATATGGTGTTTACAAAATAATCAGAAAATCAACCATAAAACCCGAAAATGAACCCGGTTCGATTCCCCTGATCCCGGGTTCCGGCCTCTCCCTCGGGCGGGTTCTGCCCGCGGGTTCCCGGTCCCGGCCCAAAAAAATGGGTGAGATCAGTAGAGCAGGTTCAGCGGCGTGATACCGCCCGGAGCTTCCTTCGTGATCGGGAGGGCGGCACCCACCGGTGGCCTGACCTGAAGGGTGAACTGGTCCGACGGGGGAATACCCGTGGAGGTCGTGGAGACCGACGAGCTCACGTTCGCCATGATGGTGAACTGCTCGTTCGCCTCGAGGAGGTTGTTCGAGTTGGCATTCTGCTTGGACAGAATACCCCACTGCCAGGCAGCGGGCGTGACCGCGACCCCGGTGGACGTCAGGTTGATGTTCGACGCATAGTCCAGGGTGCGGAGGGTCGTCGAGTTCTCGAAGACGAGGACCGTCTGGTTCATGTCGACGGGCGACCCGCCCGCGGCGAGCCCGAGGGTGAAGATCAGGGTGTGGACCACGCCGGGGTTGTTCGCGGCGAGGACGCCCTGGGAGGTGCCCGACGCATCGCCGTAGACCTCCCCGATGATCACGATGTTCGAGGACGCCTGGCTGATGCCCGAGTAGACGACCTTCTGTGCCTGCTGGGTCGTGAAGAACCCGGCTCCGAGCACCACGTACGAGAAGACCGCCGCGACGACGACGAAGGCGATCAGGACGATCGCGGCCTCAAGTCCGGTGAAGGCTTCGAGTTTCTGGAATTTTTTCATCGCTTGTTCCTCCTAATAGAGTGCATTCACCGAATTGATGCCACCGGGGACTGTCCGGGCGATCGAGAGTGCCGGGCCGATGATGGGCTTGACCTCGAGAGTGAACTGGTCACGCGGCGAGACGGAGTTCAGCCCGTCCTGGAGGGCAACCACGATGTCGAACTGCTCGCCCGCCTCGAGGTAGGTGTTGCTGTTCCCGTTGGTGATCTTCGCGATACACCAGGAGTTCCCCGGGGTGACCGACGGCGGGCCGGTGAGCCAGACGCACGGGTAGAGGTTCGCGTTGTTCTTGATGAGCTCCGTGCGGTTGGTCTGGTTCGAGATGACCATCGTGACCTTCGTCATGTCGATGGGCATGCCGCCGGGTGCGAGGCCGATGGTGAAGTTCACCATGTCGATCTCCGCCCCCGTCCCTGTCATGTCGAGTCCGTAGACGTTCCCGAGGATCTCGATGCTCGAGGACGCCTGCTGGACCCCCTGATGCACGACCTGCTGGCTCTTCTGGGTGGTGAAGAACCCGGCGCCGAGCACCACGTACGAGAAGACCGCAGCCACCACCACGAAGGCGATCAGGACGATCGCAGCCTCGAGGCCCGTGAATGCCTCTTCACGACTCAGTAGACGCTTCATAGACTACACCTGTCAGTATCCCGAATCTCTCCAGGTATACTCATTGTTAAATCTATTTGTCCCTATAAATACCTTCCCATATAAACCGGGTAGAAAACAGTTTAATCAGCTGAAGTTACCGTATTTCTTATTCTGGATAGGGCTTCGACCGCTGCTTCCGCAAGTTCCGAGTTCCGGTCAGAGAGGGCCCGGGTGAGGGGGTCGATGGCCTTCGGGTCGGCGATCTTCCCGAGGGCGGCCGCCGCCCGGACCCTCACCCCGCTGTCCCGGTCGCCCAGGACCGAGATGAGGGGCTCGGTGGCCCGCGAGTCCCCGATCCTCCCCAGGGACTTCGCCGCCTCCCGCCTCACGAACCGGTTCTCGTCCGAGAGGGTCCGGATCAGGGGCTCCACCCCGCGGGGGTCCCCGTTGATCCGGAGGGCTATCGCACAGCCCATCCGGATGTGCCAGTCCCCGTTCCCGAGCCCCTCGATGAGGGGCTCCACCGCCCCTTCCCCGAAGCCCCCGAGGGCCCGGACGGCCGCCTCCCGCACGCCCCGCTTCTCGTCCCCCAGGAGGGCGACGAGGGGCGGGATGGCCCGCCGGTCGCCGGTCTTCCCGAGGGAGGCGATGGCGGCGAGCCTGACCCGGACATCGTCCATCCCGAGCATCGGGAGGAGCGAGGAGACGTCCTCTGCCGCGTCTCTGGCGGCGGGCACCGGCCACTGCCCCGCGCCCGGGGCCCCTCCCCCTGCGTCCTCCCGGTCCCGCCTCTTCCGGGGCAGGAGCCGGGCGAACCTCCCCCACTGCTCCATGGTGAAGACCGAGATGATGGCCACCACCCAGACGTAGATGGCGGTGTACACGAGGATGATGGGGTTGAAGGTCCCGTTCACGAGGCCGGATACCAGGATCCCGAGGGAGACCCCCACGACGAGGCCGATGAGGAGGAGGCCCCGCTTCGGGTACCAGACCGAGGCGAGGATGATGGGGATGTAGTAGAGGTGGGGGAGGATCTGGGTGATCTGCCGGATGAAGGGGTCGCCGGCATGGGAGAGGGCGTACCCGTTCAGGAGGATCGCGACCAGGGTGAATACGAGGATGATGAACGGCCGAAGTACCCCGCTCTCCCGCGCCTCGGCCTCCGCGGCCGAGAGGGGCAGTGCTCCCGGCATGGTGAATGAATAATTCATATTTTTGCTATTTATAACATCCTGTTTTCGGGAACCTTCCTATGCATCCAGTTATAAGAAAGGTAAGAACCGCATGGGGCGTGCCCGGTTTCTCCCCCCGGTCCCGGAAAGAACCCTTATTACCTCCCTTCCCCCAATAGAGATGAGAGACCCACGGTAGCCCTATGGAGAAACAGGACATCATGGTGGTCGCCGCCGCGATCGTCGCCTTCGCGGTCATCGCCCTTTTCGTGAGGCCGATCCTCGCGGGCCCGTACAGCGTCCAGCCGGCCGGCGGGGCGTTTCCCGAAGGGGGGACGGGGACCCAGCTGACCTACCCGACCCCGGGGATCCCGTCCGCCCAGGTGACGGCCCCGCCCGGGAAGGGCACCCTTGCCACTCCCCCGCCCACGACGACGCAGCCCTGGAACGGGAAGGCGAAGGACGTGGGCTTCATCAGCCAGCCGGCCGACCAGGTGACCCCCACCCCGAACCCGCCGATACCCCAGCTGCCGGTCCAGAACCAGTCCCTCGTCACCTACGCGACCATCTCGAACCAGTGGTCGGGGACCACCGAGAACCTCTATGTCCCGACCCCCTGGTGGGTGCTCGAGTACACCGCCGACCCCACGGCGCTCCCGCCCGACGCGTTCCCCAAGCTCGTCATCCAGGTCTTCGATACCCAGGACCCCAACCGGGTCGTGACAAGCCCGATCGTCCAGGACATCTTCGTGGAGCCTGACTCGGACACGCCCTGGAGCCAGAAGATCTACGAGGGGAAGCGGACCTACTACTTCAAGGTCGATGCCAAGTTCCTCAAGTCCTATACCATCACCGTCAAGGTGCCGCAGGAATACCTCTGATCCTTCGCAGGCACCGGAAAAAAAGAGATGAGAAGGACGGGGGAAGCTCTCAGTCGAGCTTCCGCTTGCCCATGGACTCGATATAGGTGATATCCTTCCCGGTCTCGATCTTCGCCGCCTCTTCCTCGGAGACGGTCAGCTCGAACATGGTGAAGTCCTTCACGTCCATGAGCTGGATGACCCGACCGGCCTTCGAGATGACCTGGCCGCCCTTCCGCTCCACGATCGGCACGTAGACCTTCGCAGACACGGGCTGCACGATGGAGCGCTTGACCCCGTCGAAGAGGCCGACCGCGTCGATCCGCGACTTCGCCGCGCCGTGCTTCCCCGGCTTCGAGGTCGCGATCCCCAGGATCTTGCAGGGCTCCTCGTCGATGACCACATACCTGCCTTCCTTCAGCTTGCCGATCTCGGTCTGTTCCTTCATGAATAACGTCCTCTTTCCGTGGTACCATTTATCAGGATGGGATACCATAAATAGCACGCTGGAGAAGATGGAATTCCTGGCCTGTTGTGAGGAGATGGCCCGCGGCGTCGAGGAGATCGTGGCCGACCAGCTCGGGAGGCCCGAGGGCGGCCGGGTCGTGCGCACGGGCGCGAGCGGGACGCCGACCCGGGGCATCGACCAGGCCGCCGAGGACTTCATCGTCGGGTACCTCGCCGACCACCCCCTCTGCCGGACCCTGGTCTCCGAGGAGCTCGGGAGGCGCGAGATGGGCGGGAAGCGGGGGACGATCTTCCTCGACCCCGTGGACGGCACCCACAACGCCCTCGCGGGGATCCCCTTCTACGCCCTCTCCATCGCCTATGCCGAGGAAGGGGAGGTGAGGCAGGGGTTCGTCCGGGACCTCGCCCACCGGGAGACCTTCACGGCGAGGCAGGGCGGGGGCGCCTTCCTGGACGGGAAGCCGATCCGGGTCTCCCGCACCCGGCTCCTCGAGGAGAGCGCCATGTCGGTGTACGGCCGGAAGTTCAACCCCCGGCCGGTCCTCTTCCTCGGGCAGAAGATCCGGCGCTGGCGGCTCCTCGGTGCCTCGGCCCTCGAGCTCTGCTACGTCGCCGCGGGGAGGCTCGACGGGTTCATCGACCTCCGGGCGACCCTCCGGGTGACCGACGCGGCCGCCGGCATGCTCGTCTGCGAGGAGGCGGGGGGGAAGGTCTCGGACCTGGAGGGCGGGAGGATCCGGTTCCCCGACGAGGTGACCGTCGGCAAGTGCCTGGTCGCGAGCAACGGGGCCCTCCACGGGAAGGTCATCGAGTACCTGAGATGAACGTGAGGTGAACGGGATGGACGGGGTGAAGCGATGAGGATCCTGGTCGTGTCGCGGGTGGATGACGAGGGGGCGCTCGGGTACGCGAGGGATCTGGGGCGGGCCCTCTCCGGCTCCCACGCGGTCGCCTTCGAGGAGAACACCGCGGCCCGGCTCGGGCTCCCCGGAACGGGGCTCGGCGAGGCTGCCGCCGACCTGGCCGTCGTCGTCGGAGGGGACGGGTCGGTCCTCTACGCCGTCCAGGGGATGAAGGTGCAGGTCCCGGTCCTCGGGATCAACTGGGGGGAGGTGGGGTTCCTCGCCGAGCTCGAGCCCGCCGACGCCCCGGGGTTCCTGGAGCAGCTCCGGGAGGGGTTCCCGGTCGAGCCACGGATGCGGATCGAGATCCGGCTCGACGGGGAGAAGGTCGGGGAGGCCCTGAACGAGGCGGTGATCGTGACGAGCCGGCCCGCGAAGATGCTCCGGTTCACCGTCGAGGCGGACGGGATCCCCGCCGAGCGGTTCCGGGCCGACGGGGTGGTCGTCTCGACCCCCACGGGCTCCACCGCCTACGCGATGAGCGCGGGCGGCCCGATCGTCGACCCGAGGGTCGAGGGGATCCTCCTCGTCCCCCTCGCCCCGTACCTGCTCTCCTCGCGGCCGGTCGTCGTCGCGAGCGACCGGGTCCTCAGGATCACCCTCGAGAGCGAGAAGCCGGCGAAGCTCGTCCTCGACGGCCAGCGGACCAGGGAGCTCGCCATCGGCTCGGTGATCACCGTCCGGAAGTCGGCGAGCCCGGCCCTCTTCGTGGACGTCGGGAAGTCCTTCTTCGACAAGGTGGAGAGCAAGCTCCGCCGGTTGTAGGCTCTTCGTCCGCTGATCTCAACCCTTATCAGGGATGC
>DATIYO010000171.1:0-24986 GCA_035517575.1 Methanomicrobiales archaeon | reverse complement strand
TACACGTCCGCGATCCGCCGGTCCAGGGTCCTGCAGAGGTCCCCGAGAGTGACCTGCCCCTCCGACGGGCACAGGTCCTCCCACCGCTCCCAGACGTCGCCCGCGGTCTCCTGGTACCCCTCGTCGTGCGCGACCGAGACCACGTCCTCGGTCTCGGGGATGAACTCGGGGGTGACCGTGCGCGTCCGCCGGCGCCTGTGCTCCTCGCGCTCGGCGGTGCGGAGCATCCGGATGAGCTCGTAGAGCGTGACGGGCCGGGTGCGGAGGTTCTACCGCTCGATCCGCCGCCGGATCTCGCGCTCGAGCCGCTCGATGGGGCCCAGGTACTCGTGGATGTCGAAGCCCTCGGGCTCCTCCTCGAAGAGGTCCCCGTCCTCCTCCGTCCCCTCCTCGGGCTCGACGAGAAACTCGGACTTGAGGCGCAGGAGGGTCGCGGCATAGAAGAGGGTCCGCCCCGAGATGCGGAGGTCGAGCTGGCGGAGCTTCTCGAGCTCGTTCAGGAACCGGTCGGTCACCTCCAGGATGTCGATGTTCCAGGGGTCGATCTCCCCCCGCTCGGCAAGGCCGACCAGGATTTCAACGGGTTCCTTTTCCAAGGACCATCACCCCTCGGGCGCCGCGGGCCGTCTCACCCGCTGGCCTTCACCCCCGGTGACGCCCGGCCCAATCCCGCCGGAGCCCTATCCACTGGCCTTCACCCCGGTCACGAGGGAGGACTTGTCCTCGCGCAGGGTCACCCCCACGATCCGGTTGGCGGAGTCGATCATGGGTTTCCGGAGCGAGACGATGACGAACTGGGCGTTCCCCGAAAGCTCCTTGATCATGTTCGCGATCTGCTCTACGTTGTACCCGTCCAGGAACATGTCCACCTCGTCGAGGGCGTAGAAGGGCGCGGGCAGGTATTTCTGGATCGAGAAGATGAAGGCGAGGGTGGTGAGGGACTTCTCCCCGCCCGAGAGGGCCGAGAGGAGGTGGACCTTCTTGTCCCGGGGCTGCACCGCGAAGGTGAGCCCGCCCGCGAAGGGGTCCTCCTCGTTCTCGAGTACCAGGTGCCCGCTCCCCTGGGTGAGCCGGGCGAAGATCTCCCGGAAGTTCCCGTCGATGGCGGTGAAGGCGGTCTGGAAGGCGGAAAACTTCAGCTTCTCGTACTGCTCGATGCGCGCGAGGATGCTCGACCGCTCCTTCGAGAGGACCTCCTTCCGCTCCTTCCGCTCCTTCGCCCTCGCCGTGGTCCGCTCGTACTCCTCGATGGCGAGCATGTTCACCGCGCCCATCCCCTCGACCCCCTTCTTCGCCTCGGCGAGGCCCTCCTCGATCTCCCCGAGGGAGAGCTCGGTCTCGACCCCCGCGGCCTGGACCCGCAGGCCCTCGAGGGCCGCCGAGAGGGCCGTCTCCTTCTCCGCGAGGGCGGCGATCTGGACGTTGATCCGCTCGATCCCCGCCTCCCGCTCGGCGCGCTTCCGCTCGGCGTTCCGCACCTTCTCGGTGATCCCGTCCCGGGCGGTGCGGAGCTCCGAGAGCTCCTTCGAGAAGGAGGAGAGGCGCTCGTCGAGCGAGGCGATGGTCTCCTTCGCCTTCGCTATCTCCTCCTTCGAGGACGCGACGGTCGCCTCGATCTCCTTGTTCTTCGCGGTCACCCGGTCCCTGTCGGCGGTCAGCTCCTCGACGCGCTTCGTGAAGTAGGACCGCTCCTGCTGGACGCCCGCGATCTCCCCGTCCTTGTTCCGGAGCCGCTTCTCCACCTCGTCGGCCTCGGTCCGGAGGCGCTCCATCTCCTGCACGATGCCGGGCAGGGCGTCGTCGTCCAGGGCCTTCTTCAGGTCCTCGACCTCGCCCGTGAGCCGGGCGATCTCCGCGCTCATCCCGTCGAGCTCGGCCTCGATGGCGGCGAGCTCCTTCCCTCCCCCGCCGGTCTCCTCGTCGATCCGGGCGAGGGCGGCCACGGCGACCGCCCGCTCCTCCATGAGGGCGTCGCGGCGCTTGCCGTACTCCTCGGCGAGGATCCGGAACCGGGCCATCTCCTCGTCGAGGGTGGTCCGCCTCGCCCGGAGGGCGCCCGTCCCCTCCTCGCCCTTCGCGATGGCCTGCCGCGCCTCCTCGGCCTCGACGGCGAGCCCCTGGAGCTCGGCCCGGAGCCGGGCGATGTCGTCGTCGGCCGCGATCCCGAAGCCCTTCACCTTCTTCAGCGAGCCGCCGGTCATCGCCCCGCTCTCCTCCAGGAGCTCGCCCTCGAGGGTCACCATCCGGTACTTCCCGAGGAGCTTCCGCGCCCGCTCCAGGGTGTCGACGACGACGGTCCGCCCGAAGACGATCCGGAACGCGGGGGCGTAGACCGGGTCGTAGTGGATCAGGTTCACGGCATAGTCGATGACCCCGGGGCGCGCCTCGAGCGGCGGGAGGTTCACCTGCTTCAGGTTCTTCAGGGGGAGGAAGGTGAACCTGCCGAGCTTCTGCTCCTTGAGGAGGGTGATGGCGTCGGCGGCGACCCGGTCGTTCTCCACGACGATGTTCCGGATCCTGCCTCCCGCGGCGACCGAGAGGGCGACCGCGTACTCCTGGTCTGCCTTCCCGAGCTCCCGGATGGTGCCGTGGACCCCGTCCAGGCCCTTCACGGCCTCGAGCCCGCGCTCGGTCCCCTCTCCCGACGCCTGCGCCTGGGCCTCGAGCCGGGCGAGCTCGCGCTCCTTTGCCCGGCTCTCGGTCTCGACCCGCTGGGCCTCGGCCCGGAGGGCGAAGAGCTTACCCTCTCCGGCGGCGAGCTCCCGGTCCAGGGCCTCCTTCTCCGCCTGACGGTCGGCGGTGGAGGTCCCGCACTCGGCGACCTGCCGGTCCTTCTCGGCCATCTCGGCCTCGGCCGCCTCTGCCTCCCTCTGGAGCCGCTCCCGCTCCGAGGTGCGGCCCCGGGTCTTCTCGATCAGGAGGTCCTTCCCGTGGATCACCTCGGCCCGGGCCGCCTTCCTCCGCTCGACCTCCTCCATGAGCCCGAAGAGCCGGTCCCGCGAGCTCTCGGCGTTCTTCGTCTTTGCCCTGACGTCCCGGTCCAGGACCTCGAACTTCCCGCGGAGGGTCCCCGCCTCCATGGCGAGGTTCGCCCGGTCGATGGAGAGGGTGCGGACCGACTGGGTGCACTCGGCGACCTTCGCCTCGGCCCGCTTCTGGTCCAGGTAGATCCGGTTGATCTCCTCCAGGTTCCCCTCCTTCTCCTTCCCGAGCCGCTCGATGGTCTGGCCGGCGAGGGTGATCTTCCCCTTCTCGGCCTCGAGGGTGGAGACGAGCCCGAGGTACTCGGGGCCGCTCTTCTCGTTGATCTTCAGGTCGAGCTCCGCGAGCTCGCCGTTGAGCTTCCCGATCCCGGCCGTGATATCGGCGAGGGCCCCCTGCGCCTTCCCGAGGGCCTTCCCCTGCTCGCCCGCGGCCTCACGGAGGGTCAGGAGCTCCTTCTCCCTCTCGCGGAGCTCCGCGGCAGACCGCGATGCCTCCAGCCGGTGGATTTTATCGAGGAGGGCGCGGTACTCCACCGCACGGTCCCGCTCGGCCTCGAGCTCCCTGAGCCGGGTGTCGAGCTCGTGGAGCATGAGCTCCTCCCGGTCGATCCGCTCCCTGACCACGTCGAGCTCCCGGAGGGCCGCCTCCTTCTTCGAGTCGAACTCGGCGACACCGGCGATCTCGTCGATGATCCGCCTCCGCTCGGTGTCGGACATCTCCATGATCCGCGTGATGTCCCCCTGCATCACGACGTTGTACCCCTCGGGCTTGATCCCGATCTTTGCCAGGAACTCGGTGATGTCCGTCTGCTTGCAGAGCCGGTTGTTCAGGTAGTTGTAGCTGTAGTACCCGTGCGGGGTCCGCCTGATCCGGCGGCGGATGGTGGTCTCGTCCGAGAAGGTGATGGCGACCTCGGCGGTGTTCTTCCCCGAGTTCAGGTTGATCAGGTCGGTGAGCTTCTCGGCCCGGAGGGTCCGGGACGAGGAGAGCGCGAGGGAGAAGAGGATGGCGTCGATGATGTTACTCTTCCCGGAGCCGTTCGGACCCGAGATGACGGTGAAGTGCTCGAAGAAGGGGATGGTGGTCTTCCGCCCGAAGGACTTGAAATTGTCGATCTCAAGCTGGGTGATGTGCAAGGCCGGCCCCACGGTCTCTCGTTATGGTATGGTATCCGGGCCCTTCACTTCTTGGATGAGTCTTCCTCCTCGACCGCGTAGATGAGCGCCGTGGACCCCTTGCCCTTCGACGGCTCCCCCTTCCCCTTGTTCCTGAGGGCCTGCGCCGACTTCGCGGAGGCGACGATGTAGTCCGAGTCCTTCCGCCGCTCCTCCTTCATGGTCCCGTCGGGCTGCATGATCCGGACCACCTCGCCCTCCTCGGCGGGTGCCGGCTCGGCCTGCCCCCTCGGGGAGACGGTGACCCTGCCCCCCTGCCTGGCGATGACCGGCGGGCGCTTCTCCTCCATCCGGTTGTTCATCCGCTCGACGATGGACTTGAGGTCCAGGAGCTCGTTCGTGAGGCCCTTGATCAGGGCCTCCATCTCCCGCACCTTCTTCTCCAGCTCGTTCACCCGGTCAGACACCGGCTGTGGAACCCCGATATTACCGTCCATGAACCCCATCTCCGTTATTCATATGCAGACTGCAAGATCCCCGGAAATCGGGGATTTCTTAGGAAATTATCAATCAGGTAACCTATATCCTTTGTGTTGTCGCAACAATCCCAGACGGGATTGTCGCTCCTGCTCCCCTTCCTTCGCGCCGCTCCTCTCATGAGGAGCGCCGTTTTTCGGAAGGGTCGCATTCTCCCGAGGATGAAAAGCCTCATGCCCCATGACGGCACTTTTTCTAATGCATGTCAGAGCTTGCCAGGACCGATCCCGAGATCGCCGCCGTGCTCGAGAAGGAGCGGCTGCGGCAGCTGAACGGGCTCGAGCTCATCGCCTCGGAGAACATCGTCTCGAAGGCCGTCCTCGAGGCGCAGGGATCCATCATGACGAACAAGTACGCCGAGGGGTACCCTGGCAAGCGGTACTACGGCGGATGCGAGTTCTACGACGTCGCCGAGAACCTGGCGAGGGACCGGCTGAAGCAGCTCTTCGGTGCCGAGCACGCGAACGTCCAGCCCCACTCGGGCACCCAGGCGAACATGGCCTCCTACTTCGCGGTCATGAAGCCGGGCGGGACCCTCATGTCCATGAGCCTCTCCCAGGGCGGCCACCTCTCGCACGGCTCGCCGGTGAACTTCTCGGGGCAGCTCTTCCGGATCGTGCCGTACGGGGTCGACCTCGAGACCGAGGTCCTCGACATGGGGGTCGTCGAGGACATCGCCCGGAAGGAGAAGCCGAACGTCATCGTGTGCGGGGCGAGCGCCTACCCGAGGACCATCGACTTCAGGGCGTTTCGCGAGATCGCCGACGCCGTCGACGCGAAATGCGTGGCAGACATCGCCCACATCGCCGGCCTCTGCGCGACGGGGGTCCACCCGAGCTCGGTGAACGTCACCCACATCACCACGACGACGACCCACAAGACCCTCCGCGGGCCCCGCGGCGGGGCCATCCTGTGCGGGAAGGAGTTCGCCCAGGCCATCGACCGGGCGGTCTTCCCGGGGATGCAGGGCGGGCCGCTCATGCACACCATCGCGGCAAAGGCGGTCTGCTTCAGGGAAGCCCTCAGGCCCGAATTTAAAGACTACAACCGGCAGATCGTGAAGAACTGCAGGGCCCTCGCCCAGGTGCTCATGGACGGCGGCCTCCGGCTCGTCTCCGGGGGGACGGACAACCACCTCCTCCTCATCGACCTCTCGAACCGGGGGATCACCGGCCTCGAGGCAGAGAACGCCCTCGGCTGCGCCGGCATCACCGTGAACAAGAACACCATCCCCCGCGAGACCCGGAGCCCCTTTGTCACGAGCGGCCTCCGGATCGGCACCCCCGCGGTGACCTCCCGCGGCATGAAGGAGCCCGAGATGCGGTTCATCGGCGCGAAGATCCTCCAGGCGCTCGCTGACATCAAGGACGAGAAGGCCATCGCCCGGGTGAAGGACGAGGTCGTCGCGATGGCGAGCCGGTTCCCGATCTACCCGGAGTGATATGATCCTTGACGGCCGTGCGACCGCCGGGAAGCGTCTCGGGAAGCTGAAGGAGGAGATCCGGTCATCGGGGATCTCCCCGCGGCTCGCCACGGTAATCGTCGGGAACGACCCGGGGTCGCGCCTCTACGTGCGGATGAAGCACGAGGCCTGCGGGCGGGTCGGGATCGGGTCGGTCTCGATGGAGATCCCCGAAGAGGCGACCACCGGGCAGGTCGTGGGCGAGATCCGGGCCCTGGCGAGGAACCCGGAGATCGACGGCGTCCTGGTCCAGCTCCCCCTCCCCGGCCACATCGGGCGGGAGGAGGTCATCGCCGCCATCCCGCCCGAGAAGGACGTGGACGGGTTCACCCCCCTCTCCCTCGGCCGGCTCCTCTCGGGGAGCCCCGTCTTCTCGCCCTGCACCCCGCTCGGGGTCATGGCGCTCCTCGCCGAGTACGGCATCCCCGTGGAGGGGCTCGACGCGGTCGTCGTGGGAAGGTCCCTCGAGGTCGGGAGGCCGATGGCGGTCCTCCTCCTCTCCGCCGGCGCCACGGTGACCGTCTGCCACTCGAAGACCCGGGACCTCGCCGCGAAGACCCGTGCCGCTGACCTTCTCGTGTCCGCCGTCGGGAAAGCGGGGTTCATCACCGGAAACATGGTGAAGGAGGGCGTGGTCGCGATCGACGTCGGGATCAGCATGGTCGGCGGGAAGCCCGTCGGGGACATCGACTTTTCCTCGGTCGGGCCCCTCGCCCGGGCGATCACCCCGGTCCCGGGCGGCGTCGGCCCCATGACCATCGCCATGCTCATGGAGAACACCTTCAGGGCGGCGCGGGACCGGCGATGCACGCCTGCACGATAAACGGGATCGGCGTCGGGGAGGGCTCGCCGGTCCGGCTCATGGGCGTGATCAACTGCAGCCCGGAGTCCTTCTATCGGGGCTCCTATGTCGGGCCCGAGGGGGTGCGGGAGCGGGCGCTCGGGATGGTCGCCGACGGGGCGGACCTGGTGGACCTCGGGGCGAGGGCGACGGGGCCCGGCTCCCCCGCCCTCCCGGCGGAGACCGAGCGGGAGCGGATGGTCGCGGCCCTCTCCGCCCTCGAAGGGAGCGGGGTCACGGTCTCGGTGGACACCCGCCACCCCGCGGTCCTCGACGCCTGCCTCAGGTACGACATCCATGCGGTGAACGACATCGGCGGGCTCTCGGACCCGGGGCTCGCCCTCCTCGTGAGGGACTCGGGCCTGCCCTCCATCCTGATGGCCTCGAGGGAGGTCCCGGGCGACGCCGTCGGGCTCCAGGCGACCCTGGACACCCTCCAGCTCGTGACGACCCGGTGCATGGAGTACGACATCGACAACTTCATCCTCGACCCCGGGATCGGCCGGTGGGTCCCTGGCCGGGCGTCGGAGGACGACTGGGAGCTCGTGCGGAACTTCGGGAAGTTCCAGGCCTTCGGCCGGCCGCTCCTCGCCGCCGTCTCCCGGAAGACCTTCCTCGGCGACCTGCTGGGGAGGGCGCCCGAGGGGCGTCTCGCCGGCTCCCTCGCCGCGGCCCTCCTCCTCGCCCTGAAGGGTGCTTCCCTGGTACGCACCCACGATGTGCGGGAGACCCGGGACGCCCTCGCCGTGCTCGCGGAGGTGAGGCGGGGATGAGCCTCTCCTTCTCGGTCTTCGGGGTGAAGACCCCGCTCATCCGCGCGGGCGACGACCTCGCCGCGGTCCTCGTCGCGGCCGCGGGGGAGAGCCCCGCGGGGGGCATCGCCGACGGCGACATCCTGGTCATCGCCGAGTCGCCGGTCGCGACCGCCGAGGGGCGCGCCGTCCCCCTCGCCGGCGTCGTCCCGTCGGAACGTGCGCGGGAGCTCGCGAAGAAGTATTACCTGGACCCGGCACTCGCCGAGGTCGTCCTCCGGGAGAGCGACTCCGTCGTCGGCGGGGTGCGGGGCTTCCTCCTCGCCATGAAGCACGGCACCCTCCTCCCGAACGCGGGGGTCGACCTCTCGAACACCCCCCCCGGGACCGCGCTCCCCCTGCCGGCCGATCCCGACGCGAGCGCCCTCCGGATCCGGAAGGCCGTCGAGCGACTGACGGGGGCGCGGGTGGGGGTGATCGTCGCCGACTCGAGGACCCATGCGATGCGCCTCGGCTGCTCCTCGGTCGCCATCGGCTGCGCGGGGATCCGGGCGGTGATCGACGAGCGGGGGAGGACCGACCTCTACGGCCACGTCCTCGAGGTCACCCAGCGGGCGGCCGCGGATAACGTCGCGTCTGCCGCGGTGCTCGTCATGGGCGAGGCCGACGAGTCGGTCCCCTGCGCCATCGTGCGGGGGCTCGGCCTCCCCATCGTCGAGGAGACGGGCGTTCCCTCAATCGCCGCCGAGGAGTGCCTGTTCATGGGGGTCGCGCTTCACGCCGACCCGTCCGTCCTCCGTGGAAAGGGTGAACCCTAGGCGCTCCAGGTACCGCCGGGTCGCGCCGCCCCCCAGGGTGAGCACCTCGACGATGTCCTCCACCTCGTCGATATCGTCGTGGAGCCGGAAGGAGTCGATGATCTCGCAGGAGAGGTCCGCCGCCGCGGCGATCTCGAGGTGCTTCAGGAAGCTCGCCCCGTAGAAGTCCGTGTGGAACCGGGCCGGGTGTTTCAGGAAGATGGCGTTCGTCCCCCCTCCCCGGCCGGGGACCATGGCCATCTGCGCCGTGGTGCTCACGAGCTCGGTGATGTTCGCGGGGGTGGCGAGGGGGAGGTCGGACATGACGATGAGGACGGGACCCTCGGCCTTCGGGAGGAGCTCGTTCAGCGCCTCGTTCAGGCCCCCCGCGTGGACGAGCGTCTCGATGCCGGTCAGGCAGTAGGGCGCGGTCGAGAGGACGAGCGGCGTGCACTCGGCGTCGACCACGGCGTCGATCACGTCCCCGAGCATCACCTCGGCGAGGGTCTCCCGCTCGGCGAGGCTCATCACGCCCGAGAGCCGGGTCTTCGGGTTCTTCGGCTTGAAGGGGATGATGGCGCGGACGGGCATTGCGAGCTAGGGGTGGGAAGGGTGATGAGAAAAAAACTTCGATGGCGCCGCGCTCCCCGCCCGCTCCTTCCGGCTCTCCTGCCAGCTTCATGTGGGGGGACGGAGACTACTACCCGGAAGTGCTTATGGGCCGGGTCGTGACCTTCTCGAGGAACGTCTTCCTCCCCCTCACCACCGTCTGCCGCAACGCCTGCGACTATTGCGGGTTCCGGACGCCGGTGCGGGAGGGCTGCGTCCTCCCCGAGCCCGAGGTGGAGAGGATCCTCCGCCACGGGGCCGCGACGGGCTGCACCGAGGCCCTCTTCACCTTCGGAGAGCGGCCTGAGGAGGTGCCCGGGTTTGCCGCGATGCTCCCGGCCACGGGGTACGGCTCCATCCTCGACTACTGCCACGCGATGTGCCTGCGGGCCATCGGGGCAGGGCTCCTCCCCCACACGAACGCGGGGATCCTGACGTACGGGGAGATGGAACGCCTGCGGGAGGTGAACGCCTCGATGGGGCTCATGCTCGAGACGACCGCGGAGGTGCCGGCCCACCGGAACTCGCCCGGGAAGAGGCCGGAAGAGCGGGTCCGCATGATGGAGGACGCGGGCCGCCTCCGCATCCCCTTCACCACGGGAATCCTGCTCGGGATCGGGGAGACCATGGGGGACCGGGAGGAGTCCCTCATGGTCATCCGGGACATCCACCGGCGGTACGGCCATATCCAGGAGGTGATCGTCCAGAACTTCTGCCCGAAGGAGGGGACCCCGATGGCCCGATCGCCCGGGATCTCCACCGAAGAGTTCTGCACCACCCTCCGGCTCGCCCGGGACATCCTCCCCCCCGAGGTGGCGGTCCAGGTCCCGCCGAACCTCGCCGACGCGGCCGCCCTCATCCCCTGCGGCGTGGACGACCTCGGCGGGGTCTCGCCCGTCACCCCTGATTACATCAACCCCGAGCACCCCTGGCCGGCCCTCGACGAGCTCCGGCGGGTCGCGGGGGGCGCGGAGCTCAGGGAGCGGCTCTGCATCTACCCGCGGTTCATCGAGCTGGGGTGGTTCCCCGCCGCTATCGAAGGGCTTATCAGACGCCTTGAGCAACAGATCAGTGGGGGGAGAAGGTGAAGAAGGGCCCGCTCTTGTACCGGGGAAAGGCCAAGTCGGTGTACCAGACCGACAGCCCCGACGAGGTCTCGGTCGAGTTCCGCGACGACATCACCGCCTTTGACGGGGGGAAGATGTCCGTCCTCGAGGGGAAGGGGGTGTACAACGCCGCGGTCTCGGCCTTCTTCTTCGAGTACCTGGAGATCCACGGGGTGAAGACCCAGTACATCCACATGATGGACAAGCGGACGATGCTCGTGCGCCGGCTCTCGATGATACCCCTCGAGGTCATCGTGCGGAACGTCGCGGCCGGCTCCATCGTGAAGAACTACCCGTTCCGGGAGGGCGACGTGCTCAACCCCACCGTGATCGTGCTCGACTACAAGGACGACAGCCGGCACGACCCGATGGTGAACGACGACATCATCTTCGCCCTCGGGCTCGTCAGCCGCGAGGAGCTCCTCACCATCCGGAAGATGGCCCTCAAGGTGAACGACCTCCTCAGGACCTACCTCGCCGGCCTCTCCATCATCCTCGTGGACTTCAAGCTCGAGTTCGGCAGGTACCAGGGCGAGATCCTCGTCGGGGACGAGATCTCGATGGACTCCATGCGGCTCTGGGACGCGAAGACCCGGGAGTCCCTGGACAAGGACGTGTACCGGTTCGACAAGGGGGACGTGATGGGGACCTACGCGGCCGTCGCCGAGCGGATCACGCCGGGCGCCCTCCACCGGTTCGAGGCCGAGAAGACCGTCTTCTCGGGAGGCGGGACATGAACTTCGATGTCGAGGTACGGATCACGTTGAAGCCGGGGATCCTCGATCCCGAGGCGCGGGCCATCCAGCACGCCCTCGCGGACCTGGGGTTCCCGACGAAGAAGCTCTCCTCGGCCCGGGTCTTCTCCATCGCGCTCGAGGCGAAGGACCGGGCCGGCGCCGAGGAGACGGCGCGGCAGATGTGCGAGCGGCTCCTCGCGAACCCGGTCATCCACCACTACGAGGTGGAGGTCCGGGCATGAGGTTCGCGGTGGTCCAGTTCGGGGGATCCAACTGCGACCTGGACGCCGCCCACGTCCTCAGGGACGTCTGCGGGGTGGACACCGACCTTTGCTGGTACAAGGACGGCCTCGGCAGGGGCTACGACGCCGTGATCATCCCGGGCGGCTTCTCGTACGGGGACTACCTCCGCGCGGGAGCCATCGCGGCCCGGACCCCCGTCATGGAGGAGATCGTCCGGCACACGAAGAACGGGGGGCTCGCCCTCGGGATCTGCAACGGGGCCCAGATCGCCGCCGAGAGCAGGCTCGTCCCGGGCACCTTCGCCATCAACGCCTACCCGAAGTTCCTGTGCCGCCCGACCCACCTGCGGGTCGAGAACAGCGCGACGCCCTTCACCTCCCTGTTCCGCGAGGGCGAGGTGATCCGGCTCCCCATCGCCCACAAGGAGGGCCGGTTCATGGCAGAACCGTCGGTGCTCGCCGCGCTGAACGCCGAGCGGAGGGTCGTGTTCCGGTTCTCGGACGCGGAGGGGCGGGTCACGGAGGCGGCGAACCCGAACGGCTCGGCCGAGAACATCACGGGCGTCCTCGGGAAGGGGGGGAAGTTCCTCGCCATGATGCCGCACCCGGAGCGGGCGTCCGAGGAGGTCCTCGGGTCAGAGGACGGGAAGCGGATCTTCCTCTCCATGATCCGGCACATCGAGGAGCACGGGTGATCCCTGTGGCCGGACCAGTCCCCAAAAAGATGACCCCCGAGGAAGAATCCCTCTACCAGGAGATCCTCGCCTGGGTCCGGGAGTACGCGAGGAGCAAGGGCCTCGCGCTCAACACCGACGACCGGCAGCTCTCGGCCGTGATCCGGGGGCTCGTGCGGAACCGGCTCAAGCACGGGGAGAAGTACTGCCCCTGCCGGATCCGGTCCGGCGACCCGGAGAAGGACCGGCTCATCATCTGCCCCTGCGCCCACCAGGAGGAGGAGATCGCCTCCGAGGGGCACTGCCACTGCAACCTGTTCTTCCGCCAGGAAGGCTGATCGACGCCGCCGGGCCGGCCAGGGGCGCGGGCGGGGCGCGATTACCCGCCCTCGGGCGTGCACCGGGGACTCACCACGAGATCCCTCCTGAAGATCTGGGCGAATGCCTTCCGGTGCCGCTCGGCCGCCCAGATCTCGAGGTCGCACCGGTCGGCCGCCTCGAAGGCGAGGCTGACCGCCCCGTCCTCCCCGGGGGCGAACCAGGCGCGCCGGACGAGGCCGGCGTGGCTCCGGTCCAGGCTCTCGGCGAGGCGGAGGAACAGGCCGAGGACCCGGACGATCCTCCGCGACCTCCCGTCCAGCTCATCGCTGTCCTCGAGGGTTCGCGGCGTGAACTTCTTCCGGTGGATCCTCACGACGTTCGCCATGATGGCGATCTCGGTGTCGTCGAAACCCAGGAGGTCGGCGTTCCTCACCACGTAGTAGGAATGGTCGTGGTGGCTCGCGAAGGAGATGAACTTCCCGGTGTCGTGGAGGAGGGCCGAGAACCCGAGGAGCTCCCGCTCCCCCGCGCCCAGGTCATGGAGCCCGATCTCACGGGCGGAGTCGAAGAGCTGGAGGGCGAGCTCCTCGGCCGACCGCGCATGCACCTCGTCAACGCCGAAGGCCCGGGCGAGCCGGAGGGCCGACCGCTCGCGGACGCCCATGCGCTGGATGTCCCGGGCATGCTCGAGCCGGGAGAGGTGGTCCTCGAGGAGCCCGTCCTGGAGCCCCCGGTCCGAGACCCTGATGCTCGCGAGGCCGAGGCCCTCCATGAAGCCCTCCAGGATGACCGCCCCCGGGACGATGATGTCGGCCCGCTCGGGGTTCATACCGGCGACGGCCTTCCGCCTCTCCAGGGTCAGGCCGGAGAGGAGTTCTATGACCGACCTGAGCTGTCCGATGGTGATGGTGCCCGGGGGAACGCCCGGCTCGGAGAAGTTCCTCGCGGCGATCTCGCCCAGGTTCTCGATGGTCCCCGAGGATCCCACGGCGATCTCGGGAGCGAGCGGCCGGATCGACTCGATGGTGCGCAGGATGACGTCCCCGACGTACCCCTGCATCTCCCGGAGGGTTTTGCGCCCCAGCGGGCCGGACCGGTCCTCCCCCAGGAACTGGTTCGCGAGCCGGATCCCCCCGAGTTTCAGGCTGTCGAGGTACACGGGGTCGCCGCCGTCGCCCACCATGACCTCGGTGCTCCCCCCGCCGATGTCGATGAAGAGCCCCTTCTTCCCTTCGAGCATGAGCGAACGGGCGACCCCCAGGTAGGTGAGCCGGGCCTCCTCCCTCCCGGGGACTGGCCGGACTTCGAGGAGGGCTTCGGCCTTCAGCCGCTCGAGGAACCGGGCCCGGTTCCTCGCCTCCCGGGTGGCCGAGGTGGCCACCGCGACGAACTCGGTCGCCCCGAAGGCGGCGGCCATGTCCCGGAACCGGCGCGCGATCAGCACGGCCCGGTCCATGGGTTCCGGCTGGAGGTTGCTCCGCTCCCCGAACTCCCCCTCGCCCAGCCTGATCGTCTCCTTCTGGCGGGTCAGGATATGGTGAGTGCCGTTCGGGTGGATGCGGACCACGAGGAGCCGGATCGAGTTGGTGCCGATATCGATGAAGGCAATCGTCCTGGGCTCGATCCCCTCGGGCTCCTTCATGTCGGCCTGTTCACCCTTCCCTGAGAGGGATCTCGCGGGGCATTCTGAAAAATCCTTTGTCTCCTGGGCAGGCCTGCACGGGGGGCTCAAGGGAACACCGGATCTCAGGAGGAATTACCGGCTCCCTGGTGTCGGTCCCGGCCCTCGATGGTATGGTGGGTCGCGGTCATGAACCCATCGGGCGCGATCTCGAGGATCGCGTAACCGGGGAGGAGGTTCCGGTCCCCCGTCCTCCCCACCGCACCAGGGTTCACGAAGAGGGTGTCCCCCTCGGACCGGATGGAGGGGAGGTCGCCGTGGCCGCTCACGATGGCAATGGAAGCAGGGGATGGAGGAGTCCCGGGGGGAACCCCGCGGGAGCCGGCCGGCTCGCGGCCGCCGATCGATGTCGGCGGTGAGGATCGATGGGCGAGGAGGATGGTCTTCCCGGAGACGGACAACCGGACCGAGGCAGGGAGGGATGCCAGGTACCTGCGCGCATCGGCGGAGATCCCCGGGATCGGGGCCGGTTCATCATGCCCCTTCTTCCCTCCGCTGCTCCCCTCCAGGATCCCGAGGTCGAGATCCCCGATGACGCTCACCACCCCTTTCCCGCGGACCAGCTCCACGGCCCGCCCGGGGTTGTGCCCGCCGCCCAGGGTATCGCCGGCGTTCAGGAAGAGGTCGGCCCCCCGGGCCTGCCCGTCGGCGAGGACCGAGGCGAGGGCATCCGCGTCCCCCCGGATGCCGGCGACGAGCCCTATCCGCCAGGTCCCGTCGGGTGACGGGGAGAGGAGGGGACGGAGGGCCCGCTCCCTGAGCTCCTCCCAGTACGCCCTGAACATGAGGTCCCTCCAGAAGGTGAGGCAGGCGCCGTGCAGGCGCACCCGCTCCTGCCGCCGGTCGGCGAGGACCGCCCTGATGCCCGGAAGCAGGCTCCTGAAGTGCCGGTCTTCCCCGAAGAACGCCCGGCTCCGCTCCTCCTCCCCGCGGACGAACTCCGGGATCGCCCCGATCCACACGTCGCAGTCATGGAGCTCGCCGAGGAGGTCCTGGAGCCGCTTCAGGGTATCGATCCCGTCCGCGAGGGCCCCGGCATAGAGGTCGCCCCAGGCCTCGAGGGTGTAGCGGAGCCGCTTCCCCGCGATCCGCATGGCATGGTGTTCCCTGATCCGGCCGGGGTCGGCGAGGGCGTCCCCGTAGGAGAGCAGGGTGTCGATCCGGAGGGATATGGCGGTGAAGGCGGCGGCACGGGCCTCCCCGGGTGAATAGGCGAGGCCCGTCACCCCGTCCGCGAGCGGCGCGAGGCGCCTCTCGATCTTCCCGAGGGTCCGGTCCCCCTCGAGGTCTGCGATGGCGCTCTCTATGCTCTCCTGGAGGAGGTCCCGGTGCTGCCGGTGACGCAGGAGGAGGTACTCGATCCCGGGCACCAGGTCTGCCTCGCCTCCCCTCTGGTCCGGGCCGGTCCCCGGCAGGGGCGGCCGGGAGGCCCGGTCCCCTTTCCTGCCAAGGTGCCCGCCGATCCATTCGCTCATGCGCCGGAGGGAGAACCGCACCCGCAAGAGAAGGGTGAGGAGCCGGTTGACCCCAAGCCTCGCGGGCACCGGCAGAGCGCTCTTTCGGATCTCGGCGGGGAGGGTCTCCCGGAACCTCCCGGGCCCTCCCTTCCTTGCCCAGGCGAGGTACTCGTGGAGGTACGCGATCTGGACGTCGGCGTCCCGCGCCTCCCCGAGGGCCCGCGCGACCTTCCGCAGCTCCTTACGCCATCGCCGCACCCGCCTCTCCGGGAAGCAGGGGGAGAAGAGGGGCAGGGCGCTCCGGAACCTCCTCGTCGCGACGCGCATCCGGTGGATGTGCTCGATGTCCGCGCGACTCCGCACGCCGGGCATCTCGGTCTGCATCGCCGCGAGCTGGCGGAGGAGGTACCCCGCCCCGTACCGGCAGAGGGAATCGCTCTCAGGGTTCTCCGGCGGGGGTGTCATCCGTCCTCCCATGCCACGCTCCCCGGTGCTCGATGAGCCAGGCCTGGGACCTGAGCGGGGCATCGCCTTTCGCGGGCTGCACGCGGGAGTAGGATCCGTCGGGGTGGAGCTCCCGCGCCTTCACGGTGTCGGCGAGGTGGACCCTGAGGATCTTCGAGACGATGGCGTCCCGGATCCCCGGGTCCTTCACGGGAAAGAGGATCTCGATACGGCGGTCGAGGTTCCTGGGCCGCAGGTCGGCCGATCCGAGGAGCACCTCCGAATCGCCCCCGTTCCTGAAATAGTAGATCCGGGCGTGCTCCAGGAACCGGTCGACGATGGAGGTGACCCGGATCCGGTCGCTCACGCCGGGGACCCCGGGCCGCAGGCAGGAGAAGCCCCGCACGTTCAGGTCGACCGTCACGCCCGCCATCGAGGCGCGGTAGAGGGCCTGGATGCACTCCCGGTCCTCGAGGGCATTGAACTTGAAGGCGAGGTACCCGTCGCCGTGGGACCGGTGGCGCCCGATCTCCCGGTCGATCCGATCGATGATCTCGCTCCGCAGGGAACGGGGCGCGACGAGGAGGGAGCGGTACCGGACCTTCCCCGAGTACCCCGTGAGCGCGTTGAAGAGGTCGGTCACGTCGGCCGTGATCTCGGGGTCGGCGGTGAGGAAGCCGAGATCGCCGTAGATACGGCTCGTCACGGCATTGTAGTTCCCCGTCGAGAGGTGCACGTACCTCATGATCCCCCCGTCCTCCTTCCGGAGCACCAGGCATGCCTTGGCATGGACCTTCAGGCCCATCACCCCGTAGACCACGTGGACCCCTGCCCGCTCGAGGGCATGGGCCCAGGTGATGTTCCGCTCCTCGTCGAACCTGGCCTTCAGCTCCACGACGGCGGTCACCTGCTTCCCCTGCTCGCGGGCGTCCATGAGGGCCTTCACGATGGGCGAGTCCTGGTCGATCCGGTACAGGGTGATCTTGATCCCGAGGACCCGGGGGTCGCGGGCCGCCGAGGTGAGCAGGTCGATGAAGGGGACGAAACTGTCGTACGGGTGGTAGAAGAGGAGGTCCTGCCGCCGGACGGCCGCGAAGATGTCCTCCTCCTCGCCGATGCCGGGGGGCACCGCGGGGAGGAAGGGCCGGTCCTTCAGGTCGGGCCGGGGGACCGAGAGGAGCTCGGAGAGGTCGGCCATCCCGATGGGGCAGGGGAGGGGGTGCACGCAATCCCGGGGCAGGTTCAGCTTCGAGGCGAGGATCTGGCAGATCCGGTCGGGCATGCCTGCGTCCACCTCCAGCCGGACGGGTATCCCCGTCCTCCGCATCTCCATGGACTCCTCGATGGCAGAGAGGAGGTCGTGGGCCTCGTCCTCCCGGATCTCGGTGTCGGCGTCCCGGGTGATCCGGAAGGGGTGGATCTCCCCGATCTCCATGTCGGGGAAGAGGAGGTCGAGGTTCGCCGCGACCAGGTCCTCGAGGAGGATGAAGTCGTGCGAGAGCCGGTCGACCACCCCGGTGGACTCCCCGGCCGGAACGTCGGGGACCGGGAAGAGCCTCCGGAAGAGCCCGCGGGGGATCTTGATCCGGGCGAAGGTCTCCCCCCGCTCCCGGTGCCGGATCTGCACGACGAGATTCAGGGAGAGGCTCGAGATGAAGGGGAAGGGGTGGGTGAGGTCGAAGGCGAGGGGCGTGAGCACGGGGAAGATCTCCCGCTCGAACATCGACCGGAGGGCCGCCTGCTGCCCGGGCGGGAGTTCGGAGAACCGGAGGATCCGGATGCCCGCCCCGCGGAGCTCGGCGAGGAGCCCGGCCCAGCAGCGCCCGTACCGCTCGAGGAGGGGGCGCAACCGCTGCGCGATGGCCTGGAGCTGCTCGGCGGGGGTCAGCCCGTCGGCAGGCGCCCGGGTCACCGGCCGGCCCAGCTGGCGCCGGAGCCCCGAGACCCGGACCATGAAGAACTCATCCAGGTTGGACCCGCAGATGGCGAAGAACTTCACCCGCTCGAGGAGGGGGTGACCGGGGTCCTCGGCCTCCTCGAGGACCCGCTCGTTGAACTGGAGCCAGCCGATCTCCCGGTTGAAGAACAGGGCCGGGTCGTCGAGCGACCGGCCCTGTTCCCCTGCCTGCAGGTCCGGGGATACGCCCAGCGATGAATCGTCCATCCTGCCCCTCAAGGTTGCAGATCTCCCGTTACCCTGCCGGTATAAATAAATAGGGCTGATTTCCGGACGATGAAAGGATCGCCGGCCGGCAGCTTCACCTTTCCTTATCAGCCCTCCGGGGAAAAGGAGCTTCCCAGTATAAACTATACGGGAATCATAAACTATATATTCGCTATATATGTGCGGACGGCGGGCGGCCCGGGAACCGCCCGTGAATAGTATTATCCTCCCGACCTCCCACCTGTCTCCATGGACGTTCTCATCCTGCGCCACGGGAAGGCCGAGAAGCGGGGCTTCGAGGGGAAGGCGGACGGCGACCGGCTCCTCACCCCGAAGGGTGCGAAGGAGATCCGCGGGGTGGCGAAGTGGATGGTCCGGGCCGGTATCTCGCCGGAGGTAATCGCCACGAGCCCCCTGTCGAGGGCCCGGGAGACGGCGGAGATCGTGGCAGAGGGAATATCCTACGGGGGCGAGGTGGTCCTCTGGGACGAGCTCGGGCCGGGACCGGACCCCGGGGCCGTCGCGGAGCGGCTGGCAGGGCTCCCCGACGTGTCCCTCGTCCTCCTCGTCGGCCACGAACCCCAGCTCTCGGGGCTCGCCGCCCGCCTGGCCGGCGCCGGGGCGGGGGCGCGTATCGCCCTCGGGAAGGGCGGCATGGTAAAAATCCAGGGATACGATCCGGCCTCCGGCATCTCCGGCGAGCTCGCGTGGCTCCTCACGCCGGATCTGATCCGGGATATGACCTGAAGTTCCCCGGCTTTCAGCGCCCGAGGAGGCCCAGGACCGCCGCCGCCATCGCGACAGACCCTGTCCGGATGGTGGGATCAGGCGGGGGTGCGAACCGGCTGCTGTGGAGGTACGGGAGCTCTCTCCCGGTCCTCCGGCTCTCCTCGAGCGACGCGGGGAGGGCGGCCCCGAGCCGGAGGTAGCAGAGGGGGATGGGCGGGTCGACGCTCCCGAAGACGCTGAAGTCCTCGCTCCCCGTGAGCTGGGGGATGGGGATGACGTTCTCTGCCCCGAGGACCGAGGCGACGGACGCCCGGACCCGCTCGGTGAGGGCCGGGTCGTTCTCCATCGGGGGGGTCGCCTCGCCGGGCCGCCGGATGAGCGGCAGGAGCTCATCGGGTACGCCTGCCGAGAGGGCGATCCCCTTCACCAGCCGGTCGATGGAGGCGAGCATCCGGTCACGGACGGCGTCGGTGTTGTACCGGATGTTCACCCGGAGGACGACCTCGTCGGGGATCGCGTTGTGCTTCGTCCCCCCGTGGACCGCGCCGACGGTGAGGACCGCCATCTCCCTCGGGTCGATCTCGCGGGAGACCACGGTCTGGAGGTCGAGGATCACCCGCGCCGCGATGACCACGGGGTCGATGGACTGGTGGGGGTGGGCGGCGTGCCCCCCGATCCCCCGCACGGTGATGTCGAGGGAGGTGCTCCCCGCCGAGATGATGCCCGGCCGGTACCCGACCTTCCCCGCGGGGATGTTCGGGTCGACGTGGAGGGCGAGGGCGGCCCCCGGCCGGGGGAACCGGGTGAAGATGCCCTCCCGCACCATCGCCCGCGCCCCCGCCCCCGTCTCCTCGGCGGGCTGCCCGACGGCGAGGAGCGTCCCCGACCATGCCTCGGGGAGCGCCGCGAGGACCCTCACCGCCCCGACCATGACCGCCATGTGGAGGTCGTGCCCGCAGGCATGCATCACGCCGACCTTCACGGCCCGTTCCGCGACCGTCGTCATGACGGTGCTCGCGTACGGGAGACCGGTCCTCTCCTCGACAGGGAGGGCGTCGAGATCCGCCCGGATCAGGACCGCGGGGCCGGGCCCGTTCGCGAGGACCCCGACCACCCCGTTGCCCCCGATCCCCTGGTGGACCGCGAGGCCCGATCTGCCGAGCTCGGAGGCGATCCTCGCCGAGGTCTCCTTCTCATGCCCCGAGAGCTCGGGGTGGAGGTGCAGGTCCCGGTAGAGCTGCTCCAGGGACGGGTACTCCCGGGCGGCAAGGTCTTTGATGCGTGCCGCGTAGGGGCCGGGGTCGCTCATCGGCCGTCCTCCTCAATCGGGCCGCTGCGGGGCTGGAGCGGGTCATGCGGGTCGAAAAGGAGGGTCATATTCATGGCCGGATCTCGTCCCGGGGGCAGGGGACGGGGGGCTCGCGGCATCGCCACTCACCGGTCCCTTACTTCTTCTGGGTGAGGATGATCTCGATGGAGGAGACGTTCGTCTTCCCGCTGTCGGTGTCGATCACCTCGGTCGAGGTGAGGATCTCCTTCTTTCCCACGTTGTCCAGGAACCGGTTCAGGGCGATCTCGGCGGTGTCCACCGCACGGGAGATGGCCTTCCCCCGCGCCTTGATGGCCACCTCTTCTGCACCGTTGTTGAACTGGGTCACCACTGCGAGCACGTAGTTCATGACTGGCTTGTTGCCGACGAACACTGTGTTGTCCTTGAGCATGGCTGTCCTCCCTTTTCAGAGGTACTTCTTCGTGCGGATGAGCTCGGCGTTCATCACGGAAGCCCCTGCCGCTCCCCTGATGGTGTTGTGGCCGAGGGCGATGAAGCGCAGGCCCGGCCGGACCCTCCCGACGGAGACGGTCATCCCCCCGCCCCGCATCCGGTCGAGCCGGGGCTGGGGCCGGTTGTCCTCCTCGAAGAGCTGGACGGACTTCTCGGGCTGGGTGGGCAGGCCCCTGAAGGGGGGCTTGTACTTCCGGAAGGCCTGCTTCACCTCCTCGACGCTTGCCTTCGTGTCCAGCCAGACCGCGAGGGTGTGCCCGTCGATGACCGGCACCCGGTGGCAGCTCGCGCTCACCCGGAAGGGGGCGTCCTTCACCCTCCCTCCCGAGAAGGTCCCCATGATCTTCACGGTCTCGGTCTCCATCTTCTCCTCCTCCTGGCCGATGTACGGGACGATGTTGTCGTAGATGTCCATCGCGGCGACGCCCGAGAACCCGGCCCCGGAGATGGCCTGCATGGTCGCGACCGTGACGTTCTTCCACCCGAGTTTCCTGAGGGGCTCGAGGGCGACGCAGAGCATGATGGTGGAGCAGTTCGGGTTCGTGACGATGAAGCCCTCCCTCCCCTTATCCCTCTGCACGTCGATGAGGCCCAGGTGGCCGGGGTTCACCTCGGGGATGACGAGGGGGATGTCGGGCTCCATCCGGTGGGACCGGGCATTGCTGCAGACCGCCATCCCCGCCCGGGAGAAGTCGTCCTCGACCTTCCCCGCGATCTCGGCCGGGAGCGCCGAGAAGACGAGCTCGGCCCCCTTCGCCCCCCTGACCGTGGTCGGGGTGACCGCGAGGTTCCGCACCTTCTCGGGGAAGGGTGCGTCGAGCTTCCAGTTCACCACGTCGCCGTACTTCTTCCCCGCACTCCTCTCCGAGGCACAGAGAGTGACGAGATCGAACCAGGGATGGTCAGCGAGCAGCTGCACGAACCGCTGACCTACGGCCCCGGTGGCTCCGAGCACTCCAACCTTGATCATGGCTGATTCAATTGAGGTGTAACCCGAAATAAATAGCTTGCCTTTTTACCCCGGAAAATGAGCCGGGCGCATCGTTTGCCCCGGAAACTCTGGAATCGGGCGGGTTTCGGGACCGGCCCGGCCGGGCCCGGCCCCGCTCACTCCATCTGGATGGCCGCGGAGGGGCAGACGTCGACGCAGGTCTTGCACTCGGTGCACTTCTTCTTGTCCACCTTCGCGATGCCGTCCTCCATCGTGATCGCCTCTGCGGGGCACTCGTCGACGCAGGTCTCGCAGGCGACACAGAGATCGGGGTTGACCACTGCTGGCATTCCTGTATACGTACGGGAAAAGAGATGTAAAAAGTTTCGATTTTCAGCCCCCCCCGGACTGGGGGGGCCGGATAAGAAAGGCGTCACCCTTTCGACATGCCCCGATCTCACTTCGGGTTTGGTTCCGGACGATCTCACTTTGGATGCAGGTTCAGGACGTCGGCCATGGAGTAGACCCCCGGGGCCTTCCCCCCGACCCAGCGGATGGCCCGGAGGGCCCCCATGGCAAAGACCGACCGGTCCTGTGCCCGGTGGGTGAGCTCGATGGCCTCGTAGTTCCCGGCGAAGAGGACGGTGTGCTCCCCGACGATGTCCCCGCCCCGGATGACGTGGACCCCGATCTCCTTCCCCCGCTCCATCAGGCCCTCGCGGCCGTAGAGCTTCGGCCTCGCCCCGACCTCGGCGTCCAGGATCTCGAGGATGGTCTTCGCCGTCCCGCTCGGCGCGTCCTTCTTGTTCCGGTGGTGGGCCTCGAGGACCTCGATGTCATAGTCCCCGAGCTTCTTCGCCGCCTCCCGGACGAGGTAGAAGAAGATGTTCACCCCGACCGAGAAGTTGCTCGTGATGACCGCCGGGACCGAGGCCTCGACCGCCCGCCGCATCTCGTCCCGCTGCTTCGGGGTGAAGCCCGTCGTCCCCACGACGCAGGGCACGCCGTTCCTCGCCGCGGCCTTCACGTTCTCGACCGCAGCCGCGGCGACGGTGAAGTCCACGAGGACGTCGGGCTTCTTCTTCGAGAGGAGCCGCTCGAGCTCCCCCGGGGGGACGACCTCCGCCCCGAAGGCCGTCCCCGCCCGCACGTCCACCCCGCCGGCGAACTCGAGGTCCGATGACTCGGAGACGAGCCGTGCGACCGTCCCGCCCATCCGGCCCAGGGCCCCGCAGACCACGACCTTGATCATGCGAGGCCCCCCTACGTCCGGTAGCTGTCGAGGGTCTTTTTCAGGACGGCGGTCTTTGCCGCGTCGAGATCGTCCAGCGGGAGCCGGACCGGGCCGGCCGCCATGCCCCGCAGCGCCACGGCCTTCTTCACCGGGATGGGGTTCGTGTCGATGAAGAGGTCCTTGTAGAGCGGCCCGAGCTTCGTGTTCACCTCGCGGGCACGGGCGATGTTCCCCTTCCTGAAGGACTCGTACATCTCCACCGTGAGCCTCGGCTCCACGTTCGCGACGACCGAGATGACCCCCACGCCCCCGAGCTCGAGGATGGGGAGGGTCAGGTTGTCGTCGCCGGAGATGACGCTGAAGTTGTCGTCCCGGGTGGCCTCGATGATCTGGGCGATCTTGTCGAGCTTCCCCGAGGCCTCCTTGATCCCGACGATGTTCGGGTGCTTCGCGAGCTCGGGGACGAGCGGCGGATCGAAGCTGTTGATGTCCTGCCCGGTCCGCCCGGGGACGTTGTACATGACCACGGGGATGTCGAGGTTCGCGATCTTCGTGTAGTGCCTGATGAGGCCCGACCGGTTCGGCTTGTTGTAGTACGGGGAGATGACGAGGACCCCGTCCGCCCCGAGGTTCTTCGCCGCCTTCGTGAGGAGGACCGCCTCCTCGGTGTTGTTCGAGCCGGTCCCCGCGAGGACCGGGATCTTCCCGTTCACGACGTCCACGGTCTCCTCGATGACCTTCTCGTGCTCCTTGTGGCTCATCGTCGCTGATTCGCCCGTGGATCCGCAGGGGACGATGCCATGGACTCCCTGCTCCACGAGCCAGGCCACGTTCGCCCGGAGCCCTTCCAGGTCGAGGTCCGAGCGGTCATCGGTCGCCGGCCGGTTGCCTCGGGTGAAGGGCGTGATGATGGCGGGAAAGACACCCTCGAACATAGATACTCTCACACCTTCCTGCAGTTGTTACCAACGTGCATATCCTTCTTATCGCTTTCGAATGCCGGCCCCCCATCCGGCACCGGTTCCCCCTCCGGATCCCGCAGGCACGGGGTTTTCCGGGGAAACCTAGAAGAAGGGGGAGGGCGTACCCCCGGACGGGTGGAACCATGCAGGGGCAGAGAAGGATCGAGAGGATCCTGAAGGGCATCCCGACCATCGAAGGGGCGGGGGTCAGGCTCAGCCGTGCCTTCGGGTACCGGCACGTGCCGTCCCTCGACCCGTTCCTCCTCCTCGACGACTTCAGCTCAGGGCAGCCCGGGGACTACGTGAAGGGCTTCCCCTGGCACCCCCACCGGGGGATCGAGACGATCACCTGCGTGCTCCGGGGGAAGGTGGCCCACGGGGACAGCATGGGGAACGAGGGGGTCATCGGCGAGGGGGACGTCCAGTGGATGACCGCGGGGAGCGGGATCATCCACCAGGAGATGCCCTTCGGAGACCGGTCGGGACACCTCCAGGGATTCCAGCTCTGGGCGAACCTCCCCTCCTCCCACAAGATGATGGACCCGCGGTACCGCGGGATCGAGGCGGGGGAGATCCCGGTGGTGAACCGGGCCGGCGGGGAGAAGATCCGGGTGATCGCGGGGGAGCTGGACGGGGTCGCGGGACCGGTCCGGGAGATCGTGACCGGCCCCGAGTACTTCGACGTCTCGATCCCTCCGAACGGGTCCTTCAGCCATCCGGAGGCCGCCGGCCGGACCGTCTTTGCCTTCGTGTTCGAGGGGAAGGGGCTCTTCGATGACCGGCGGGACCCGTACTCCGTCGAGGTCGAGGGCGGGCGGTACTTCGACCTGGAGAGGGAGGCGGCGGTGGGGCGGGGGAACGTCGTCCTCTACGGGGACGGGGAGCGGGTCGGGATCACCGCGGGCCCCGACGGGTTGAGGTTCCTCCTCGTCTCGGGGAAGCCGATCGGGGAACCGGTCGCCTGGTACGGCCCAATCGTCATGAACACGCAGGAGGAGCTCAGGGTCGCGTTCCAGGAATACAAGGACGGGACCTTCATCAAGCACGCCGGCCGGCAGGCCGGGCCCGGCTCAGAAAGGTGAAATGAGATACCGGGTAAGGCGGCGATTCAGGTCTTTTTACCCGATGGGAAAACGGTAGTTTTTCCGGCCCAGGAAAAAGCCATCAGGCCTTTTTGCCGGGTTTGGGATTTCCCAACCCAAGGAAAGGCTGTCAGGCCTTTTTGCCGGGTTGGTTTACCATTCCAAGAAAAAGCCATCAGGCCTTTTTGCCGGTGTTGTGCTTCCGGGTGATGTACCCCGCGACCCGGTTCCTGACCCTTTTACTCCCGATGGTGGCGGCCTCGGACACGCCATGCTTGTTCTCCCCGAAGTCCCGGCCGAACCGTTCGGGCTGGCCCGCGATGAGCTCCGTGCCGAGGTTC
>DATIYO010000170.1:0-13981 GCA_035517575.1 Methanomicrobiales archaeon | reverse complement strand
GCCCTAATTTCATAATGAAGTTCAGTAAGATTGAAATAAAATATAGTTTTCGTTGGTAATACTTTGACGCTCAAAAGATAGGAATTAAATAGAGTTTTATTCCTTCCCGAAGAACTGCCGCATCGCCGGGTACATCTCCATGAGCTGCCCCGAGGCGATCTCCTCGTAGAGCCGGTATGTAATGGAAACCGTCAGGAGCAAACCCGTCCCGGTCTCGCGACCGATCACTCCGAAGAGGTTCGCGACGACGGAGATGACCCCGATGAAGACCCCGCCGATGATGGTGATCCGGGGGATGTACCGGTCCAGGTACCGCTCGAGGACCTGCGGGTTCTTCCGGTAGCCGGGGATGTGCATCCCCGAGAGCTGGATCTGGCGGGCCACGTCCTTCGAGTCCAGGCCCGAGGTCTTGATCCAGAAGAGGGCGAAGATGGCGCCCCCGACGATCATGACGGTGGTGTCGATGGAGAGCCGGAGGAGGACCTGCCAGACGGGGTGGCCGAGGTCGGTCGTCCACCACATCCAGTCCGACGGGCTCGAGATGGGCGCGAGGAAGTACATGAGCCCGGTCTGGGCGGTCTGCCCCTGGAACGTCCCGAAGATGGTGATCCCGACGTTGGAGAGGAAGAGGCCGATCATCTGGATATTCGCCTGGAGCACCCGCACGAGGATCATGGGGAGCACGCTCGCGTAGATGAGCTTCACGGGGAACCGGGCGCGGATGCCCCGCACGTTCGTGTGCGCGAGGGGGATCTCGACCCTTGTGGACTCCACGTAGACGATGATCAGGAAGATGGCGACCGTCGTGATGAACGCGACGACGTTCGGCGTGAAGTACTGGAGGTAGCTCCCGCCCGAGAGGCCTATCGCGAAGAGCCGCGGGAAGAACCCGACGGGGTACGGGTCCTGGACCGCCTCCCAGGAGAGGAAGCCGTTCACGATGGACTGGGAGATACCCGCGACGATGAAGAGCCCGACGCCCGAGCCGATGCCGTACTTCGTGACCACCTCGTCGAGGAGGAAGATGAGCACCCCGCCGATGCAGAGCTGGAGGAAGATGATGAAGGTGAGAAGCGCGGTGTTCCCCCCGAAGAGGTTCGCCGCGATGGTCGCGTCGGGCTTCATGAACCCGCCGATGAGGTTCGGGATGGCCTCGACGACGATCATGACGAAGATGAGGAGCTTCTGGAGGCCCATGTAGATGACCTGCCCCCGCGCCTCGGAGGTGTCGATGTCGAGGAGGTCCGCTCCCTTGAGGAGCTGGAGGACGATGGATGCGGTGACGATGGGGCCGATGCCCAGGTGGATGATGGTGCCGCTCTGGCCGGCGAGGAGCGCCCGCCAGTACAGGAAGATGTCCTGGGAGGAGCGGTCCAGGCCGAAGATCAGGATGTTCGAGAGGACGAAGTAGAGGACGAGGACGCCCACGGTCCAGAAGAGCTTCGTCTTGAAGTGGACGTGCCCCTCGGGGCTCTTCACCGAGGGCATGGCCGCGAGGAGCGGCTCCATGCGGTCCAGGATGGCTCCCATGCTCCCCCCCGGGGGGTCAGGCGACGAGCGCCTGGCCTCCCGTCGCCTCGATCTTCTTCTTCGCCGCCTCGGAGAAGGCCGCGGCCGAGACCTTCATCTTCCGGGTGACCCGGCCGCTCCCGAGGATCTTCCCGATCCCGAGGGCCGCCGCGTCCACCTCGAGGGTGTCGCCCTCGAGCTTCGCGAGGCCCCGGGCGAGGAGCCCGTCGGCCATGACCTCGAGGGCCCCGACGTCGATGGTCGCCGGGTCCTCGCGCTGGTCATGGGAGAAGCCGTCCTTCCCGAAGGTCCTCCCCATGAGGTAGTAGCGGACGAAGTGGTGCTTGCAGCCGCCGGCAAACCCCCGCCCGCCCCGCGACCCGCCGCCCCGGCGGTTCTTATGGGTGCCCCCGCCGCACGTGCGGGAGCCGCGGTATTTCGATCGCTTGTTCGTTGGCACCGTGGTCACCTCATCTTGTTCAGGAGAGTATTGATCTCCTTCCCATAATACCCGAGCGCCCCGCCCTGCTGGAAGGTCCGCTTCAGGGTGCGGTACCCCTTCCGGGGCGGGTGGAGGCGCATCACCGGCTTCAGGCCCGGGAGGTCCCGGAGGGTTGCCTCGCCCTTTGCGATGGCGCCCGCGAACTCGGTGATCGTCCCGAAATTCGAGTTGGCCTTCACGTACTCGTCGGTCAGGGGCCGGTTCCCGACGAGCCGGCCGCGCGTGGCGAGGACCGTCCCGAGGCTCTCCGCGTCCACCTCGCCGTAGGCCACGAAGTCCTTCACCTTCCGGATCATCCCGAGGTACTCGGGGGTGTCGGGCACGACGACGCAGTGGTTGATGTGATGGAGCCGGAGCATCGCGAGGGTGTCCTTGATGTCCCTGCGGGTCTTCACGGTGCCCCGCACCTGGACGATGGCGTACATCTAGCGTGCACCCCCCACCTTCCGGACCATGTTCGTCTTTATGAGGGCGTTGAAGGTCGCCTTCGCGAAGTTGATGGTCGTCCGGGTCTCCCCCGAGGAGAAGGCCCAGACGTCCCGGATGCCCGCGAGGCCGAGGACCTTCTTCGCGATGTCGCCCGTGACGAGGCCGATCCCCTGCGGGGCCGGCTTGAGCGTCACCCGGACCGAGCCCGCCTTCCCCGTCACCTGGACGGGGATGGAGTGCTCGAGGCTGCAGCCGCACTCCCAGGAGCCGCAGCCCCGGTTCACCTTGATGATGTTCAGCTTCGCGTCCTTGATCGCCTTCGTGATGGCGTTCCCCACCTGGGCGTCCTTCCCCTGGCCGAAGCCGATGTACCCGTTCCGGTTGCCGACGACGACGACCGTGCGGAACTTCACCCGCCGGCCCGAGTCCGTCATCCGCTGGACCATGGTGATGTCGAGCACCTCGTCCGCGAGGTCAGGGAGGAAGGCGTCCACGATCTCGGACTCCTTGATGGGCTTCCCGCTCTCGAGCACCTGGTCGATGGAGGTGATCTCGCCTTTTGCGACCGCCTTCCCGAGGCCCGTGACCGGGATCCATCCCTCTGTCTCTGCCATGTCAGCTCACCTCCTTCATGATCTTCTCTGCCACCTGGTCCACATTCTTCGCGAGGTCCCCGGCCCGCTGGGGGGCGTAGGCGGCGATGTGCTCGCCCCGCACCCGGGCGTCGTCGGGGAGGATGTCCTCGCCGTGGGGTACCTCGAGCCCGGCCTTCACCGCGCCCTTGAGGGCGGCGAAGACCCGCGCACCCGGCGTGGCCCGCGCGAGGCCGATGTCGAGGACCGCGGCCGGGTAGCCGGCCTTCCGGCACCGGGCCGCGAAGAGGATGCCCGTCAGGTACGCGGCAGGGGTGTTCGACCGCGAGCCCGTGTACCCGTAGGCCGCGAGGTCGCGGGAGTAGGCCGCGACGAGCGTCCGGTCCCCCTCGACCTCGGGCACCATGAGCTGGATGATGATCTCCCGGTTCGTCTTCCGGACGACCATGCGCGGGTTCTCCGAGAGGAGGAGCTTGCCCCGGGCATAGTAGTCGGTCCGCCCCTCCCGCCGCCTGCGGAAGGGGATGAAGTAGCGTGGTCCGGTGCTCATGTCACTTCCCCTTCCCCTGGAGGATCCCGGCCTGGGACTTCACGTGCGCCACGCTCCGGAACTGGCCGCCCGAGGCCTTCCGGTACAGGAGCCGGTACTGGTGCGGGTCGATCTGCCCCTCGTCGCGGAGGGCGCGGATCGTCTTCCTTATGGCCCGGATCCGCTGGATCCACTGGGTCTTACTCGGGCGCCTCGCGCCCGCCGCGCCCCGCCGCTTCCCCGGGCCCTTGCGGTGCCCGTAGGAGCGCTTCGCGTCCCGTGCCCTGGCCCGGCCGCGGGAGACCCCCTTCTTCGGCCTGGCCTTGATCACGCCCTCCTTGATGAGGGTGCGGAGGTCGTCGCGGGAGATGGCCCCCTCGACGTCCGCGGCCCGCTCGGGGTCGAACCAGATCCGGTTCACCCCGCAGCCGAGCACGCTCGCGGCAAGGCGCTTCTGGTTGGAGAGGTCACTCATCGCCGTCCACCTCGTCTGCCGCTTCCTCGGGCTCCTTCTCCGGCTCCTCCGCCGGCGCCGGAAGCTGCCGCGGGTTGAGCACCCGGAAGCCGGCCTCGGCGGCCTTCTTCTGGATCTCCCTCCGCTTCTTCATCCCGACGCCCGCGGCGATCCGGACCGCGTCCGTCTTCGGCTTCAGCCCCTCGAGCATCGCCTCGTTGGACACGAGGACGTCGGCGAGGCCGCAGGGGTGCAGGCCCCGCACCTCGGCCGGGCTCCCGTAGCCGGGCCGGGGGAGGGCTCCCTTCGCCGGTATCTGCCGGCGGAGCTTGTTGTGCCGGCCCTTCGGCTTGCGCCACACGTCGGCGAGGCGCTTCTTCTCATGGACGCCCCGCCTCTGGAACCTGGGCCGGTTCCCGTTCCGCATCCGGATGAGCCGCATTCGGTCGTCTGCCATGGCTCTCACGCCCTCTCGACGATGTAGACCCCGTCCTGGAAGACGCGGGGGTCGCGCTCCCGGATCCGGGTCGCGTGCTCGATGTTCGCGGCGGTCTTGCCCACCGCCTCCTTGTCGATGCCCGTGATGGTCACCTCGTCGCTCCCGAGGGCGACCTTCACGTCCCTCTCGATCCGGGCGTACCGGGACCGCTTCTCGCCGAGGAAGTTGCCCACCTCGATCCGGTCGCCGGCGAGCTTCAGCTGGATGGGGAAGTGGCTGTACACCACCCGCATCCGGTACTGGTAGCCCTTCGTGACGCCCCGGCACATGTTCTGCACGTGGGCGGCGAAGGTGCCGCAGACCGCGAGGAGCTTCTTCCGCTCCGACGCGGTGGTCACGACGAACTCCGTGCCGGCGACGGCGATGGAGACGTTCGGGTAGTACATCTCCCGCATGAGCATCCCCTTCGGGCCCTGGACCTTGACGAGGTTCTCCTCGATCCGCACGGTCACGCCCTCGGGGATCTTCACCTTTCGTGTCGCTGCCATTCCGTCACCTCTAGTACACGTACCCCAGGAGTTCCCCGCCGATCCCGAGCCTGCGGGCGCTGTCATGGGTCATCACGCCCTTCGGCGTGGAGATGATGAGCATCCCGAAGTTCTTGCCCGGGAGGAACTGGCTCTCCCAGTTCTCGAGGTCGGTGATCTTGATGTTGAACCGGGGGGTGATGGCCCCGCAGCGGTTGATCCGGCCGTTCAGCTGGACCCGGAACTGCCCGCCCCGGTTGTCGTCGATGAACTCGAACCCGCCGATGTAGCCGGTCTCCTGCATGATGCGGAGCATCGAGCCGAGGAGCTTCCCCGCGGGCTCGACGATGCAGCTCGCCTTCCCCGTGTCGGAGGCGTTCTTGATCGCGGTCATCGCGTCTGCGATGGGATTCAATCGGACCATGGTTTTTTCCCCCTAGTTCATCTTCTTGAAACCCATCTTCTGGGCCCATTCCCGGAAGCACTGCCTGCAGAACATGATGTGGTACCTGCGCACCAGGCCCTGCTGCCGCCCGCAGAGGAGGCACTGGTACGCGCCCCTCCCGAACTTCTTCAATGGTTCACCGGCCATGTCACCGCACCTCCACCTGGTAGCGCTCCTGGAGGAACTTTATGGCCTCCTCGCGCTTCACCCGCTGCTTCTGCGGGAGCTTCCGCTGGTTCACCTTGCGCCGCGAGACCCGGATGCCGCGCTTCTCGAGGACGACGTTCACGTCCATCCCGAATATCCCGATGGAGGGGTCGTAGGCCATCCCCGGGAAGTCGGTGTGCTCCTCGATCCCGAAGGAGAAGTTGCCCTGGCTGTCGAACTGGGAGGCCGCGAGCTGCCGGTCGACGATGCCGATGGAGGTCCTGAAGAACTCCTCGGCGGCGTCGCTCCGCAGGGTCACCTTGCAGCCGATGGGGGAGCCCTTCCTCGTCCCGAAGGCCGGCTGGGTCTTCTTCGCGATGGCCTTCACCGGCTTCTGGGAGGTGATCTTCGAGAGCATCTCCTCGGCCTTCGAGAGCTTGTCGCCGCTCTCCCCGACGCCCATGTGGACGACGATCTTCTGGATCCGGAGGTCCTGCATCGGGTTCATTCCTCGATCCCCCAGGACTTCACGGCCGACTCGGCCCTGCCCACCACGAAGACATACTCCTCGATGGTGTCGAACTTCGCCTTCGTGGCAGGGTCCTCCAGGATGACCCGGTTCGGCACCGCGCCGACCTCGCGCCGGATCTCGACGATCCGGCCGACGGAGCCCGAGTGCCGCCCGCCGATGACCATCGCCATGTTCCCGACGGCGAAGGGGAAGTGGTCCATGATCTGGAAGCGCTTCTTCCCCTCGCCCTCCTCGAGCGAGAGGACGACGGAGTCCTTGGGCCGGTACTTGTTGTCGGCGATGATGTTTGCCCCGAAGAGGAGGTTCAGCTGGACCTTCCCGCCGGAGATCACGGTCTTGTCCCGGATCTTCGCGAGCCGGGTCTTCGCGTCCTCGGGCGATATCTCGATGGACCGGTACCGGCCGCGCTTGTCCATCAGGACCCGGTAGTGTTTCCCGACGGTGGGGAGACTGATGATGTCAAAGACCCCGATGCCCCGCTTCGGGTCCTTGCAGGCCTTCCCGTTGATGATGACCGATCCGGAGTTGAGGACCTGTCGGGCCTCCCGCATGGTCATGGCGAGGCCCATGTGGTCCCGCAGCCAGACGGCGACCGGCATCGCGGCGCCGTTGTGCGGCCCGGGGGCCGTCTTCACGACGTAGGTCTTCTCCTTCTTCGCCACGTGCCAGGAGTCGGGGGCCGCGTACCGCTTCAGGTGCGCCATCACTCCACCTCCCCGATCCGCTCGGCACGGAGCCGGTCCTTCAGGTTGAGCTTCGTGATCTGGACGTTCGACGGGTGCACGGGCCGCGGCACCTCGGTGTTGTCCGCCTTCGTGATCGAGACCCCGTGGATGAAGAGCGCGCAGTGCTTCACGTCGACCTCGTCGACGAGGCCCTCCTCGCCCCGGTGGTCCCCGCGGAGGACCTTCACGGTGTCGCCCTTCACGACCCGGAGGTGCCTCCGCTTGTACTGCTCGCGCAGCGCTGATGCGAGGGGCGCGGAGAGGGTCTTCCCCCTCTCGTGCAGGGGGGCGTTCAGCTGGGCCTTCCTCTGCTTTCTCGGCTGGGAACTGGTGGTTGCCATCTCCGCACCTCACACGATGATGGTCGCCATGGACCCGATCTTCGGGAACCGCTCGGCGACCTCGCGGGCGACGGGGCCCTTGATCTCGGTCCCCTTCGGCTCGTTGTTCTCGTTCACGATGACCATCGCGTTGTCCTCGAAGGAGACCCGGAGGCCGTCGGGCCGCCGGAACTCCTTCTTCTGCCGGATCACGACGGCCTTCTCCATCTTCTTCCGCATGTCGGGCGTCCCCTTCTTCACCGAGATGGTCGCGATGTCGCCGAGGCCGAGCTTCGGCTGCCGGCGGCGCACGCCATGGTAGCCCTCGACCGAGATGACCTGGACCACCCTCGCGCCGGTGTTGTCGGCGCAGGCGAGCCGGGTCCCGGTGTTCAAGGACCTCGGGATGTACGACTGCTTCGCCTTCATGCCTTCCCGACCTCCACGACCACGAAGGACTTCGTCTTCGAGAGGGGCCGGCACTCGGCGATGGTCACGAGGTCGCCCGCCTTTGCCGCGAGGCAGGGCGGGTTATGCGCGTGGATCCGCGAGCTCCGCTTCTCGTATCGGTTGTATTTCCGGATGTAGTGGAGGTACTCGCGCTCCACCACGACCGTTCCCTTCATCCGGTCGCTCACGACCTTGCCGGTGATCACCTGGCCGCGCACCGGCAAGCTGCCGTGAAACGGGCAGTTGACGTCCGTGCACTCCGTCTTCGGGAGGGGGACATCCAGTCCTACACTCTTTGCCATGATTCTAAAACCTCTTTCCCTGGGTGATTCTCTTCTCGGGGGCTGAAACGAGGGCTGACCCGGAAACATCCACCACCGTCCCGTCGGGGAGGGTGATCCGGAAGGTCGCCTGGACCTTCCCGATCCTCCTCACCCCGCGGGGGGTCCCGATGGCGATCATGTTCCTCGTCTCGTCGACGATGCGCCCCGCGATCCCCTGCTGGGCCGGGTTGTCCGCCCGCACGACCTCCACGGGGAGGCCGATGAGCTCGTGCCGGAGGATGTTTCCTGCCGTGATCATGCCTTCTTCCTCGTCCCCTGCTCGGTGAGGATCCGGGCGATGGTGCGCCGGATCTCCCGGATCCTTCCGGGGTTCTCTGCCGCGCCGCCCGCGCTCACCTTGCCGTACTTCTGGAGAAGCTCCATCTTGAGCTTCTGCATGTTCTCCTGCAGTTCCACGTCGGAGAGCTGGTGGACCTCCTTTGCCCGGAAGATCGCCATCAGGACCCCTCCTGGATCCGGTCGAGGGCGTCCGGCGCCTCGGGCGCTGGCTCGGGCTCGGCCTCCGCCGCCCCCTCGCCGACCTCGGTGACCGTGACCTTGGGCTGCGCCGGCTCCTCCGGCCGCTTCACGATCAGGAAGGTGTCGGGGAGCTTCGCGTCCGGCGGCACGATCTTCACCTGCACGCCGATGACCCCGAGCTTCTTGATGGCGATGGCGTACCCGCGCTCGACGACGGTCCGCGAGGGCTCGCCGGCGTGCTTGATGTACCCCTCCATGAACTTCTGGACCCTCGCCCTCGGGCCGGTGAGCTTGCCCGCGATGATGACCTCGCAGCCGAGGGCACCCGCGTCCATCACCCGCCGCATGATGCTCGACCCGGCCTTCCGGAAGTACCAGCCGCGCTCGATCGCGGAGGCCAGCCGCTCGGCCATGATCTGGGCATTGAAGTTGGGGTTCGGGACCTGCTGGACGTCCACCTGCGGGGTGTCCACGGCATAGTTCGTGGCAAGGTCCTGGGTGAGCTGCCGGATGACCTTGCCGCCCTTCCCGATGACGATCCCCGGCTTCTCGGCAAAGATCGTCACCTGGGTCCCGAGCGGGGTGCGGGCGATGTCCATGCCGCCGAAGCCGGCCCGCTTCAGCTCCTTGGTCAGGTACTTCTCGACCCGGACCCGGCGGACTCCCTCGGTGATGAACTTGCGCTCCACCGCCATCTATGCCACCTCCTTCACGATGACCTCGATGTTCACCGTCTCCCGGTTCTTCGGGGTCGCCCTGCCCATGGCCCTCGGGAAGAAGGCCTCGTGGCGCCGCCCCCGGTTCGCCTGGACGTGGACGATCTTCAGGTTCGCCGCGTCGAGCCCGATGTACTCGGCGTTCTTCTGCGCCGCGTTGAGGAGCCGGAGGTAGACCTTCGCCGCCTTCTGCGGGTACCTCCCCGAGTACCAGCCGGCGAGACCGCGCCGGTGGGGCACCTTCTTGTTGTAGACCCGGAGCGGGATCGCCTTCTCGAGGGCGACGACCCCGTTCAGGTACTCGATGGCATCGTCGGTGCGCATCCGCTTGATGAACCTCGCGATCTCGAAGGCGTGCTTCGGGGAGATGTCCACCTCGTTCGCCTTTGCCCGGGCGATGTCCTCGCCCTCGATCTCCCTGCTGTATCCTGTGCGTGCCATGGCCATCACTTCAGGGGGACGTACTTGCTCGACCGGGTGGCGCCGATACCCGCGGCGCCGTGGGCGACCTTGTGCCTCGTGAGGGCGAACTCGCCGAGGTAGTGGTACACCGCCTCGGGCTGGAGGTCGACCTTCTGGAAGTCCTTCCCGTTGTGGATCTCGATGGACTTCCCCACCATCTCGGGCATGACGATCATGCCGCGGAGATGGGTGCGGATCTTCGGGTCGTTCGCCCGCACCCGGAGGAGGAGGTCCTCCTCGTCCCGGGTGAGGCCCCGCTGGATCTTCCGCCTTGCCCGGGCCGGCATGATCTTCACCTGCTCCGAGGGCGCCATCTGGACGAGCTCGCCGATGGTGAACCCGCGGTAGGTGAACTCCTCGCGCCTCCGGGGCAGCCGTTTCTGAGTCTTCTTCACCATCCGCTCACCTCACTTCTTCTTGATACCGGTCCGCCGCGCGGCGATGAGACCGACCTTCCGCCCGGGCGAGGTCCCCCTCGCGACGGTCTTCGGCCGGCCCGCGTGCTGGTGCGACCCGCCGCCGAAGGGGTGGTCGATGACGTTCATCGCGACCCCCCGGACGACGGGCCACTTCGTGGCCGTGGTCTTCATCTTGTGGTACTTCTTCCCTGCCTTCACGAAGGGCTTCTCGCCCCTCCCGCCGCCGGCCACGATCCCGACCGTGGCCATGCAGCCGGGGAGGAACCACTTCAGCTTCCCCGAGGGCATGCGCACCCCGACCTTGTTGTCGTCGGACCGGCCCATGACGAGGGCCTGGGCGCCGCCGGACCGGACGAACTTCCCGCCGTCGTTCGGCCTCGCCTCGATGTTGCTCACCATCGCCCCGACGGGGATCTCGGAGAGGGGGAGGGTGTTCCCCGCCTTCACCTCGGCGCCCGTCCCCCAGGCGATGCTGTCCCCGACGCCCGTCCCCTCGGTCGCGAGGACATAGGTCTTCCGCCTGTCCTCGAGCTCGACGAGGGCGACCGGGCCGTTCCGGGCCGGGTCATGCTCGATGTCGATGACCTTCCCCCGGGTCAGCCCCTCGTTCCTCCCCGCATGGTGCACCTCGGCGCGGTAGAGGTGGGAGGGGGCGCGCCAGGTCGACCCGCCCTTGCCCCGGTTCTGTGTCTGGATTCTGTGTCCCATCGCTCTCACCTACATGATGCCGAGCCGGGAGAGGATCTCCTCGGCCGCTTTCTCGTCGACGAAACTGATGATGGCCTTCTTCTCGCCCTTCGCGCTCATCAGGGTCCGGACCGAGGCGACCTCCTTCTCGAAGGTCTTCTCGATCTCCCGCCTGATCTGGGGCTTCGTCGCCTCCTTCGCGACCAGGAACTGGAGGGTGTTGTCCCGCTCCAGGGTCATCATCGCCTTCTCGGTCACGAAGGGGTACCTCAGGATCATGAGAGCTCCCCCAGCTGCTTGACCGCGCCCGCGGTCCAGACGGTGAGCCTCCCCGGGTGGGTCCCCGGCGCGAGGTGCTCGGCGTTCAGCTCCGAGACGCTCACGGCGTCGACCCCGGCGAGGTTCCGCGCCGCCCGGAGGGGCTCCCCCTTCGTCACGATGAGGAGGCTCTTCCGCTGCTTGTAGTGCCGGCCCCGGATCTTGCCCCGGCCCGGCCGGACCTTCCGGCTCGCCCGCGACCGCTCGACATCGGGGTAGACCCCCGCCGCCTGGAGCGCGGCGATCACGTCGCTCGTCCGCTCGAGCTTCTCGAAGGCCTCCTCGATCACGACCGGGAGCTTCGCCTCGAACTGGTGCCCCCTGCCCCGGACGAGGTCCTCGTCCCGGGTCGCGGCGATCGCCGAGAGGAGTGCTTTCCTCTTCTCCTTCTTGTTCACCTTCTCGATGAGGACCTTCTCGGGCTTCGGCGGGTGGGCCTCGCGGCCGCCCCTCGCCTGGGGGACCCGGGCCGCCCGCGAACCGTTCTTGATCCTCGGGACATGGGAGACACCCCGGCCGCTCCCCCAGGAGTGGGCCGAGGTCCGGATGCCCGCGTAGGGGTGGGTGCCCTTGGGCTGGTACCGGGTGCTCTGGATGGCGAGGACCGCCTTCTTGATCAGGTCAGGCCGGAAGGCCTCGTCGAAGGCCGCCGGGAGCCTGATCTTCTTCTTCACCTCGCCCTTAAGATCCCGTAGTTCTGCCATCATCGCTCCTCACCCCTGCTTGCTCTGGGTGCTGATGTGCTGGATCACCGGCACCCGGAACCTGTGCTCGCCCTGCCTGACCGCCGGCCGGATCCTGACCAGCCGCTTCGCCGGCCCGGGGATGGAACCCTTGACGAGGAGGTACGGGTTCCGCACCTCGCCGTAGTGGAGGAAGCCGCCCTTCGGGGTGACATCGCTCCCGTTGTCCCCGATCTTGAGCACCCGCTTGTTCGACTCGGTCCGCTGCTGGTAGCCCGTCTGCCCGAGCATCGGCACCTGCCACCGGACATGGTGGGGGTGCCACGGGCCGAGGGTCCCGACGATGCGGGCCCGGCCGACCCGGTGCTTCCGCTTCCGGAGCTTCACGCCCCAGCGCTTCACCGGCCCCTGCGTGCCCTTCCCGCGGGTGACGGCCGTCACGTCCACGTACTGGCCGACCTTCACCACGTCGATGGCCTTCACCTCTTTCCCGAGGACCGACTTCGCGTACTCGAACCGCTTCGCGAGGTTGTCGCCGCCGATCCGGATCTCCAGGAGCTCGGGGGTCTTCTTCGGGACCCCGGTGACCATGCCCGGCTGGGTCTGGACCAGGGCCCGGAGGTCCACCACGTCGCCGGAGGCGATCCCCTTCTCGATCTCGGCGAGGATCGCGGTCCGGTCATGCTCCTTCGGGAGGGTGACCCTGCGCGAGAGGGCGGGCTCGAGTGCCTCTGACCAGACCTCGGTGAGCGGCCTCGGCCCGAAACTGTCCGCCGTGTAGGCCCGGATCGCGGTGACCCGGAGCGCCGGGACCTCTACGACGGTCACGGGGATCACGATGTCCTTCCCCTCGGTGGGGCTCGACTTGTGGTCGTCGACCATGACCACGTGGGTCATGCCCACCTTGTAGCCCGCGAAGGCCTGGAGGAAGGGAGCCCCCTCGAAGTCCTGCCAGGACTTGTAGCGGGGCACCTGGCTCTTCGCACGCTTGCGGGGGCTGTAGGCGAGAGAGCCTTTCCTCGGGTTCCTTGTCTTTCCCATACTTCTTCCGTCCTTCCCTGAACGCAACCGCCCGCCGTTCGACCGGTCAGGCGGATACGCCACTCGTTCTTTCTCTTCCAGCGCTGAGAACCCCGCCACGGTCTTTCGCGGCGGGATGGTGCCGGCCGTCAGGCGGATCCGGCACGAGAAGTGGTTCTGGTATGGGGCGTTTCGCCCGGGTAATCCCGGATGTGTTCGCGAAGAGGCTCGTGAGAGCCTTTCGCGATGTCAATCGCGAATTGCGCCTGATCGTTTACCGCGTACCGGTCAGCCCATCCGGGCCCGGTACCGGGCGCGTCCAGACGACGTTGGCCCGTGCGGCGACATCAGATCCAACTTCTGTCAGCCCGTCATGCCCTCGGCTGCCCTCGGGCACGACTCCGTTCCTGTCCCCTGGGGGACCTGTTTCTCGAACCGCCCGCGCGGCAGGACCCTGCACGGCAGGGAGAGAACGGGACCGTCCCCTCGCTGTCCGTCAGGCGGCTTCCTATAAAATAGACTGGATGGGGAGATAAACCTTATTGACGGAGGGAGGGTTCATCAGAACCCTCGCTGGTCGCACCCCGCCTGATGGCGGGTCGCTCCAGGTCGGTTTCCTTCGGAAACCTCCCTCACCCAAAGTACAGGTCCCCGTCGTCGTTGATGTAGACCTCGACATCCTCGCGGATGTACCTGGCCTTGAACCGCTCGGGGTTCGAGTCACGCATCTGGTTGATGAGGGAGATGGTGTCGAACTTCACCTTGATGCCGAGGTTCTCGGCCTCGTTGTAGATGGCCTTCGCGGCATCGAGGAGGTCCGTCCCTGACTTGATGGTCGTGAGATGGGTGGCGTCGAGGGTGTAGAGGAACTCGAGGGTCTCCTTGGACCGCCGGATGTTCTCGAGGGCCGCCTTCTCGATGGTGCAGACATTCGCCTTCGAGGTGCCGATGATGTCTGCGATCTGCTGCTGGGTCAGCCCCTTCTTGCGGTACCGGAGGACCTCCTTCTGCCGCTCGGTGAGGAGACTGTCTTTCATTAGGTACTGATCCTTTCCTGTCAAATTAACACTTTTGCTTAACCAGCTTACCATGCCGGACTGGTGACCTACCCGCGGGCTCCCGCCCGGATCCCGCCCCGATCGGGGAGTCGCGCGTTTCACAATCTTTATCTGCAGCTTGACCGATATTACCGATGTTATCCAACGTCAGAAGGTGGAAAAATGGTTGTAAAAGTCGGAGTTGCCAAGCTGGGCAACATTGCAAGCGGTGTGA
>DATIYO010000169.1:0-7310 GCA_035517575.1 Methanomicrobiales archaeon | reverse complement strand
TCGCTCCAGCTCCGCTTCCTTCGCACCGTTCCACGGCGCTCGACCTCCCCTTGCCGCGCAAGGGTCGCTCTTCGGAAGCGTCGCAAGTGCAAACGGCCATTGATTCTTTCGTCACGGCGGACGGTCCGGAGATCACCGCCGACGACCGCGAGACCTCCTCCCGGGTGGTGGAGCACCTCTCGAACCTCGGGGCACGGCTCCGGATCGAGCGCCTCGCGCAGGGCGACTACCTCGCCGGCGACCGGATCCTCGTCGAGCGGAAGACGGCGCGGGACTTCGTGGACACCCTCGTCGAGCGGGACCTCTTCGGGCAGGTGAAGGAACTCGCCGCGGCCGCCGCCCGGCCGGTCCTCGTCATCGAGGGCGGGGACATCTACACGGCGAGGGACGTCAACCCCGCGGCGATCCGGGGGGCCCTCGCCGCCATCGCCATCGACCTCGGGGTCGCGATCTTCTCCACCCGGGACGAGCTCGAGACCGCCCAGCTGATCCTCACCCTCGCCCGCCGCGAGGAAGGGGAGCGGGGCGAACACAAGGTCCACCCCTACAAGTCATACCGGTCCCTGAAGGAGCAGCAGGAGTACATCATCGCCGCGTTCCCGCAGGTCGGGCTCAAGAACGCCCGGCTCCTCCTCTCCCACTTCGGCTCGGTGAAGGCGGTGCTCGACGCCGACGAGGAGGCGCTCCGGGCGGTGAAGGGGATCGGTGAGAAGACCGCCCGCCTGATCTTCGAGACCTCGCGGCAGCTCTACCGGTGAAGGCTACTCCCGCTCCTCCCTGAGCAGGGCGAGGGCCTCTGCCCCTTTCCTGACCGCTTCCATCAGGGCCGCGGCCCGCTCCGGGTCCGGTTCGTCGCGGGCCCGTCTCGCGAGGCCGAGGATCGTCTCCCTGAGTTCCCCCGCAAGATCGGCACCCCCGCCCGCCGCCGGTGCCGGCTCCGGCCGGGGGGCCCTGCCCGTCCCCTTCGCTACCTTCGCGGGCCCTTTCGCCGGCCCCCTCACCGGTTCCTTCCTCTTCTCCTTCTCCCTCTCTCTCCCCTTCTCCCTGCAGACGACGCAGAGGGTCTCGCCCTTCACCTCGAAGAGGGGCGAGCCGCAGGTGCGGCAGGCCCGCGAGAGCATCTTCCCCCCCGCAAGGAGGCACTCGGCCATGATATCGTCGGGATTCCTCGCCTCCATCCCCATCGCTCCGTTTATCAAGGTATATATGTGGGGATAGGATGATTCATAAAGGGAGTACCATGCCAAAGCCAGACGATACCATCCGCGCGTGCATCCAGATGCTCCAGCAGATCATGGAGGACGGGACCATCCCCCGGAACATCCGTCGGGTCGCCGACGAGACGAGGGCGGTCCTCATGGACGCGGGCAAGCCCATCGGCCTGCGCGCGGCAACGGCCATCTCCAAGATCGACGAGGTCTCCAATGATCCCAACATGCCGGTGCACGCCCGGACCCGGATCTGGGAGCTCGTCTCGCAGCTCGAGACCATCCCCCTCGACTGAAGTACTCCCCCGCGGCCGGCGCCCCGTCGGTGCGCCCGCCGGTTATTTCTTCCGGTTCTTCTCTTCCAGCGGTTCGCCCATGATGGTGCAGGTGACCGTCCGGTGCCGGCTCGGGCGGGTGTCGAGCTCGATGAGGACGATCTGCTGCCAGGTGCCGCAGTCGAGGAGGCCCTTCCCGACGGGGAGGGTGAGCGAGGGGCCGATCACCGCGGCCTTCACATGGGACCTCCCGTTCCCGTCGCCCCACCTCGAGTCATGGGCATAGGGGGCGTCCCTCGGGGCGAGGACCGAGAGGGCCCGCGAGAGGTCGGCGAGCACCCCCGGCTCGTACTCGATGGTCGTGAGCGCCGCGGTCGAGCCGGTGACAAAGAGGTTCACGAGCCCCTCGCCGATCCGGCTCTCCTTCACCACCCGGGCGACCTCCTCGGTGAGGTCGACCACGTGCCCCTCCCCCTTCGTCTCAACGGCGATGACTGCCCGGTACATCCGGTGTCCCTCAAAAAACGGGGGGTTCCCTTCGTATATGAAGGTTCTTCTCTGCGCTCAGCCGGGCGGGCTGGCAGACGGCGGGACCTGGGGCTGGGAACCAGGCGGGGTGCCGTTCTCCCCGTCCGTATCGGGCCTGACGACCGCGACCCCGACGATCCGGTCCCCCTCTTCCAGGTTCATGATCCGGACCCCCCGCGTGTTCCGCTTCTGGATGGAGACCTCGTCGACCTTGGTCCGCATCACGTTTCCCGCCGAGGACATGACGATGATCTCGTCGCCCGGGGAGACGGACCGGGCCGCGACGACGCCGTTCTCGTAGTCCATCCGGATGTTGATGACCCCCATCGTGCCCCTGCCATGCCCGCGGAACTCGTCGAACTCGGTCCTCTTCCCGTGCCCCGCGTCGGTGATGGTGAGGAGGTGGGCGTGCTCGACGACGGTGAGGCTCTGGAGGACGTCGCTCGGCCGCACCCGGATCCCGATGACCCCCATCGCGTTCCGGTGGCGCATCGGGATGGTCTTCTCCGATATCCGGAGGGACCGGCCCCGCCGGGTCGTGAGGATCAGGTCGCGCTCGCCGTCGGTGACCTTCACGTCCACGAGCTCGTCCCCCTCGCGCAGGGTGAAGGCGTTCAGGCCCGAGGGGCGGGGGCGGGCGAACTCGGCGAGCGGGATCTTCACCACCTTCCCCGTCTTCGTCGCGAAGATCAGGAAGTGGGTCTCCCGGAACTCACGGACGGGGATGACGTTCGTCACCTTCTCGTCCTCCAGGTTGAGGAGGTTCACGATGGGCTTCCCCTTCGCCGTGCGGACCGCCTCGGGGATGTCGTACACCTTGAGCCAGAAGATCCGGCCGAGGTTCGTGAAGCAGAGGAGGTAGTCGAGCATGTTCGCGACGAAGGCGTCCTCGACCAGGTCCTCCTCCTTCGTCGCCATGCCCATGATCCCCCGCCCGCCCCGGTGCTGCTTCCGGTAGGTCTCGAGGGCCATGCGCTTGATGTAGTTCTCGCCCGTGAGCGAGACGAGCATCGGCCGGTCCTCGATCAGGTCTTCCTTGGTCAGGTCCTGGGACTCTCCCGAGATCCGGGTCCTCCGCTCGTTCCCGAACGCGGCGGCCATCTCCTGCATCTCCCGCCGGATCTCGGCCCTGATATGGGCGTCGTCGGAGAGGATCTCCGAGAGCCTGAGGATCTCCTTCTTCACCTCGTCGTGCTCGTCCCTGATCTTCTTCCGCTCGAGGCCGGCGAGGGTCCGCAGCTGCATCTTCAGGATGGCGTCGGCCTGAACCTCGTCGAGGGCGAACCGCGAGGTCAGGTCGATCTTCGCCCTCTCGGCCGACTCCGCCGCCCGGATGGCCGCGATCACCGCATCGATGGAGGCGAGGGCGAGGAGGAGGCCCTCGAGGATGTGGACCCGTTCCTGGGCCTTCCTGAGGTCGAACTGGGTCCGCCTCCGGACCATGTTCATCCGGTGGTTCACGAACTCGCGGAGGAGGTCCGTGAGGGAGAGGACCCGTGGCTGGCCGTCGACGATGGCGTAGTGGATGATCCCGTAGCTCGTCTCGAGGGGGGTGTGCTTGTAGAGCTGGTTCAGGACGACCCCGGGCATCGCGCCCTTTTTGAGCTCGATGACGACCCGGATCCCCTCCTTGTCCGACTCGTCCCTGATGTCCGAGATCCCTTCGATCCTCTTCTCCTTGACGAGGCCCGCGATGTCCTCGACGAGCCGCGCCTTGTTCACCTGGAAGGGGATCTCGGTGATCAGGATGGTCGGGTTCTTCTCGTCGTCGGTGATCTCCGCGACCCCGCGGACGACGCACTTCCCGCGCCCCGTCTGGTACGCCTCGCGGATCCCTGCCGTGCCCATGATGATCCCGCCGGTCGGGAAGTCGGGCGCGGGGAGGACCTTCACGAGCTCGTCGACGGTGATGGACGGGTCGTCCAGGTATGCCGTGACCGCGCGGCAGGCCTCGCCCGGGTTGTGGGGGAGCATCGTCGTCGCGACCCCGACCGCGATGCCGTTGCTCCCGTTGATGAGGAGGTTCGGGAGCCGGCTCGGGAGCACGAGGGGCTCCTTCAGGCTCTCGTCGAAGTTCGGCCCGAAGGGGACCGTCTCCTTCTCGAGGTCCTTCAGGAGCTCCTCGGCGGCCCTCGTGAGCCGAACCTCGGTGTACCGCATCGCGGCCGCGGCGTCCCCGTCGACAGAACCGAAGTTCCCCTGCCCGTCGACGAGAGGCGTGCGGTAGGCAAAACTCTGGGCCATCTTCACGAGCGTGTCGTAGATGGCCGCGTCCCCGTGGGGGTGGTACTTGCCCATCACCTCGCCGACGACGGTCGCGGACTTCTTGTAGGGCCGGTCATGGGTGTTCCCCATGTCCCACATGGCATAGAGGGTCCGCCGGTGGACCGGCTTCAGGCCGTCGCGGGCGTCGGGGATGGCCCGGCCGATGATGACCGACATCGCGTAGTCGATGAAGGAGACCTTCATCTCGTCCTCGATCTCGACCGGCACCCGGCGGCCGGCGGACAGGCCTGCGGGGTCAGATGTCAAGGTTCGTCACATCCTTCGCATGCCTGCGGATGAAGTCCCGGCGGGCGTCCACGTCCTCACCCATGAGCTTGTAGAAGATGTCAGCGGCAGAGGCCACGTCTTCGATGGTCACCTGCTTCAGGGTGCGGTGGGCCGGGTCCATCGTCGTGGACCAGAGCTGGGTCGCGTTCATCTCCCCGAGCCCCTTGTACCTCTGGATGGTCGCCTTCTCCCCCATCTCGGCGGCGGCCTTCCTCATCTCCTCCTCGCGGAAGAAGTACCGCTCCTTCTTCCCCTTCGCGACCCTGAAGAGCGGCGGCTGGGCGATGTGGATGTAGCCCCGCTCGATGAGCTCCCGCATCTCGTTGAAGAAGAAGGTGAGGAGAAGGGTGCGGATATGGGCCCCGTCCACGTCGGCATCGGTCATGAGGACGATGCTGTGGTACCGGCACTTCTCGGGGTTGAAGTCCTCCTTGATACCCGTACCGATGGCCGAGATGAGGGTCTGGATCTCGGCGTTCTTCAGCATCTTCTCCTCGGTGGCCTTCTCGACGTTCAGGATCTTGCCCCTGAGCGGGAGGATGGCCTGGAACCTCCGGTCCCGTCCCTGCTTCGCCGAGCCGCCGGCGCTGTCCCCCTCGACGATGAAGAGCTCGCTCTTCTCCGGCTCCCGCTCGGAGCAGTCGGCGAGCTTCCCGGGGAGGCCTGCCGACTCGAGGGTTGACTTGCGCCGGGCGAGGTCCCGGGCGCTCCGTGCCGCCTCGCGTGCACGCGCGGCGAGGAGCCCCTTCTCGGCGACCGCGGCGATGACCTTCGGATGCTCGTCGAAGTACTCGGTGAGGCAGCTGTACACGAGGGAGTCCACGATCCCCCGCACCGCCGAGTTCCCGAGGCGCATCTTCGTCTGGCCCTCGAACTGGGGCTGGGCCATCTTCAGGCTGATGACCGCGGTGAGCCCCTCCCGGACATCCTCGCCCCGGAGGGGAGGGTCGCTGTTCTTGAAGAGGTTGGCCCGCTTCGCCGCGGCATTGATGGCCCGGGTAATGGCGGTCCGGAACCCCTCGAGGTGGGTCCCCCCCTCCCGGGTGTTCACGCTGTTCACGTACGTGTACACCGTCTCGGAGAAGCCCTTCGTGTACTGGAGGGCGATCTCCGCCTCTACCCCCTGCTCCTGGTCCTTACCGGCGAGGGCGATGACCTCGTCATGGACCTTCCCGGACTCGCCGACGAGGAAGGTGACGTACTCGGCGATCCCGCCCTGGTAGCAGAAGGTCTCGCCACCGTCGCCCGTCCGCTCGTCTCGGATCCGGAAGGTGACGCCGCGGTTCAGGAACGCGAGCTCCCTGAGCCGGTGGGAGAGGATGTCGTAGTCGAAGGCGACCGTCTCGAAGATCGTCGGGTCAGGGAGGAAGGTGATGACGGTGCCCGTGAGGGGGAGCGGCGCCGCGGCGAGGAAGGCCGCCGGCTCGGTTATCCCCGTGTCGAAGGGCTGCTCGGGCCGGCCGTACCGCCTCTCGTAGCGGGCCTTCAGGTCCTGGAGGCTCTCCTTCTGCCTCTGGAGGCCCTTCGTCATGATCCCGCGCTCGAACTCCATGGTGTACCGGTTCCCGTTGCGGTACACCGCCACGCCAAGCTTCTGGGAGAGGGCGTTCACCACGTGGACCCCGACGCCGTGGAGCCCGCCCGAGACCTGGTAGGTCGCCTTGTCGAACTTGCCCCCCGCGTGGAGGATGGTCATCACGACCTCGAGGGCGGACTTCCCGTACGCGGGCATCACGTCGACGGGGATGCCGCGGCCGTTGTCATCGACGGAGCAGGAGCCGTCGCGGTGGATGGTGACGAGGATCAGGTTGCAGTAGCCGGCGAGCGCCTCGTCCACCGAGTTGTCGACGACCTCGTAGACCAGGTGGTGGAGGCCGCGGGTGTCGGTGGAGCCGATGTACATCGCCGGTCGCTTCCGGACCGGCTCGAGGCCCTCGAGGACGGTGATGGCCGAGGCGTCATAGGTCTCGGGCATGACCCACCCCCCCGAAAAACAGGGTACTCTCGGGGACCCCACGGGAACGCTGCATTGTTTATTATAGGATTCCGGAGGTTATAATAGTGTTTTTCCGTCGTGCCGCGGGCAGTCCGGAGGGGGTAAAACCGGTGGGGGTGCGCGCAGGGGGTGCTCGGCTGGCACGAAGCTCGGGTCCCTTCGGAACCCTCCCCTGTCGCACCCCGCCTGAGGGCGGGTCGCTCCAGCTCGGGTTCCTGCGGAACCCTCGCTCACTCGTACGACCCCACGTCGGCGTCCCTGATCCCGAGCTCGTGGTCGACGGCGATGGCGAGCCGGTGCATCGCGCGGACGGCCTCGGCATAGTCCTCCCTGTCCATGGACCCGGGCTGGTGCCAGATCACCGCCTTCCGGAGGTGCTCGAGGGCACCCTCCACCTCGGTGCCCCTGAACCGGTCGGGGAGGACCATCTCGTCCAGGTGGTCAGCCGCGCCGAAGAAGGCCTGGGCGGGAGGGAGGCCGAGGTGCTTCGCGAGGAGGACCAGGTTCGTGACGAACCCCTTGCCGAACTTGCTCGCCATAGCTAGTGAATCACGAACAGGGGTCAAATAGGTTATGCCAGGACGAAGTCGGGAAAAAAGGGGGAGGTCGTTTCAGCGTCTGCGCAGGACGAGCAGCGCAACCGCACCGAGGCCAACGAGGGCGATGAACGCGCCGAACCCGGGCTGCGCCTTCGCAGTGGTTGCGGGTACGGTGGTCGCGACCTCGGTGGTCTGGGCCGGGGTGGCTGCG
>DATIYO010000168.1:0-7601 GCA_035517575.1 Methanomicrobiales archaeon | reverse complement strand
TGGGCGAAGAACTCCTGGATCGCGTCGAAGAGGAAGCCCGAGGGGACCGGCATCTTGGAGTCCGGGTCGACGACGATCCGGAAGCTGATGTAGCCGGCGACGTTGTTGTCGTCGTAGACGATCCGCCACACCGTCGGCAGGTGCGCGAAGTCCTCGGGGTGGGCCGCCTTCAGCCAGTTGACGAAAGGACGGAACTTCGGCCGGTCGCCCTTCTCCTCTTCGTCGACCCGCCACCTGAGGTACTCGCGGGTCATCTCGTTCCGGATGGACATGAAGTTGTAGGCGAGGACCCCGAGGGTGTAGTCGATGTGGGCGAGGGAGTCCGTGAAGAAGAAACGGAGCACGGGGTGGAAGTCCGACGGGTTGTGGAGCATGAGGGTCTTTTTGTAAAACTGCCTGAGCACCTGCTCGTACTCGTTCGTTTCCAGCATACCTTCTGGTGAGGGGGCGGGCGGGTAAATACCTTTTCCCGCGGGCCGGAGGGGGCGGGGCTCAGTGGTAGAACGGCTCCCGGATCCGCACCGCCTCGCGGAAGGCGCTCTCGAGCTCCTCCCCCCGCTTCCCCCGGATATCGATGAGGTTGTCGGACCGCAGGAGGCAGGGCTTGAGCTTCCCGTCGGAGGTGACCCGGAGCCGGTTGCAGAAGGCGCAGAACTCCGTGTTGTGCCTCGGGCGGACCACCTCCACTTCAGCCCCGTCGATGCAGTACTTCCGCCGGTGGTGCATCCGGCGGGTCAGGATGACCTTCGACCGGCCCGCGAGGTCCTCCTCGAGCCGGTTGATCTCGGCATGGGAGGTGCAGCTCCCCAGGTCCATGAGCTCGATGAGCTGGAGGATCAGGTCCCGGTTCCCCCGCACGTACCCGAGGAAGGCCTCCACCTCGTCGTCGTTGATCCCCTGGAGGACGACCATGTTCAGCTTGATGGGGGTGAGGCCGGCGTCGAGGGCCGCGTCGATGCCGGCGAGGACCTCCGCGAGCCGGTTATGGCCGGTGATCTCCCGGTAGCACGCGGGGTCGAGGCTGTCGAGCGAGATGTTGATCCGGGAAAGTCCGGCATCCCTGAGCTCCCTCGCGCAGCCGGCGAGGAGGATGCCGTTCGTGGTCATGGAGGACTCCATCCCCCCGGGGACGGCCCGCACGATGTCGAGGATGTCCTCCCGAAGCAGGGGTTCCCCGCCGGTGAACTTCACCGAGCGCAGCCCGAGCTTCGCCGCCACCCGGAGGATCTCGCGGATGTCCCCGAGGGAGATCTCGGACTCGGGGGAGCGCTCGCCCTCGGCATGGCAGTAGATGCACCGCAGGTTGCACCGCTGGGTGACGCTCATCCGAAGGTTCGTGACCGCCCGGCCGTAACTATCGGTCAGCAAGGCTCCCGACCCGCGAAGTTCTTCCCGACGAGGTAACACTCCCGCGAACCCCTCCTCGTCACCCTCGGCCGGTACACGTGCACCGACCGGAACCGCTCCCGCACCCGGGCGAGGAGCCCGTCGAAGTCCTCGCCCTGGAAGGACTTCACGACGAAGTTCCCGCCCGGGGCGAGCACCAGGCAGGCGAGGGCGAGGGCGTCCTCCCCGATCCCGACCGCCCGCGCCTGGTCCAGGCTCCGGTTCCCCGAGAGGTGGGGTGCCGCGTCCGAGACGAGGACCGAGGCATCGGGGACGAGCGCCCGGATCCGCTCCTGCACGGCGGGGTCGGTGAAGTCGCCGACGATGGTCGCGACCCCGGGCAGGGGCGGTACGGGCTGGAGGTCAACCCCCAGGATCGCCCCCTGGGTGAGGGTCGTGAGCACCTGGAGCCAGCTCCCCGGGGCCGCCCCGAGGTCGATCACGGAGTCGCCGCGCCGGACGATGCGGAACCGGTCCTGGATCTCGAGGAGCTTGTAGGCCGCCCTCGAGCGGTACCCCTCCCTCGCCGCCCGCCGGTGCACGGTGTCACCCGCCCATCCCGAAGCCACGGTGTCCTGCACGCTCCCGCCCGTCCCGGCCCGTCGGGACCGGGGGGCACGATCGCAAAAGCGTCGCGCTTTCGCTCTACGCCAGACCAGTGAGCTGGCGCTCATCGCTCTGGCGTTTCTTAAAATATGTTTTATATAGTTATTAATAGAGTCTGTTAAGGGGTGAGGAATGCTCAAAGCTAGCATCGATGCAGACATCTTCCGGGAGGCGATCGAGGTCGTCTCGGCCCTCGTCACCGAGTGCCGGCTCCACGCGGACCAAAACGGCATCCGGACCCGGGCGGTGGACACGGCGAACGTCGCGATGGTCTCCCTCGACCTCGGGAAGGACGGCTTCTCCGCGTTCCAGGCGAGCAAGGAGGAGATCGGGCTCGATATCACGAAGATGAAGAACATCCTCGGGATGATGAACAAGGGGGACACCCTCTCGCTCCAGCTCGCCGACAGTGCCCGGAAGCTCGAGCTCTCCTTCGGGAGCTACCGGTACTCCGTCACCCTCCTCGACGTGAACACCGTGAGGAAGGACCCGAACCCGCCCACCATCGAGCTGCCCGGGAAGGTCGTCATCTCGGGGGAGGCACTCGCCTCGGCGATCAAGGCCGCGAGCGTGGTATCCGATAAGATCGCCCTCGGGATCGATCCCAAGGGGCAGAACTTCTACATGGTCGCGGAAGGGGACACCGACCATATCCGGCTCGAGCTCGGGAAGGACCAGCTCGTCTCCATCACCCCCGTCGAGGCCCGCTCCCTCTTCTCCCTCGACTACCTGAAGGACCTGGGGAAGGTCATGGGGAGGGCGAAGGAGGTCCAGGTCGCCCTCGGGATCGACCACCCGGTGAAGTTCTCCTTCACCTTCGCCGACGGGAAGGGCTCGGTGGACTACCTCCTCGCCCCCAGGATCGAGGCTGATTGATGCGGGTCCAGCTGGACCGGCGTGACCTCGCGAAATATCCCTTTTTGAAGGAAGCCCAGGAGTGGGTCGCCGGGCGCACCGGCACCCTCGAGCAGTTCCTCTCGACCACGTACGGGAAGGTCGCGGCCAGGAGCGGCGCCCACCGGGTCATCGGGGCCATCACCGGCGAGGACCCCGCCGCCGGCACAAGCCCGCAGGAGCCCGAGAAGGAGGTCTTCTCCTATGCCCTCGCCCGGATCCTCGTCTCCTGCGCGAAGGACCGGGCGCTCATCGACCGGCTCACCCGGTTCGAGGCCGGCCGGGCGTGGGGATTCCTCCAGGTGGAGGAACCGGCCAAGCGATCCTATGTCGCGGCGAGCATCGGGATCGACCCCGACGCCCGCGAGCTCTCCGTCGTCGAGTACGTGGAGCTCGTCCCCCACCTCCGCGAGGACCGGTGGAGGCTCGTGAACCGGCAGGTGGCGGCCGGCCGGGTGCGGCTCGGCGAGGACGACCTCGAGGAGCTCATCAGGGAGCGGATCCGGCACCTCCTCCAGCGCCAGCTCCCCCTCCCCGTGCCGGCCCGGGCCTGCGAGACCCTCGCCCCGCTCCTCGCCGACATCACCGCCTCGTTCCAGGCGACCATCCTCCGCGACTTCGGCGAGGTGGAGGAGGGGGCCTTCCCCCCGTGCCTCCAGGCCCTCATCGGGGCGATCACCGCGGGGACGAACCTCCCCCACGCGGGCCGGTTCGCCATCGTGGCCTTCCTCCACAACATCGGCATGAACCCGGTCCAGATCGTGGAGATCTTCGCGCGGGCCCCCGACTTCGATGCCGAGCGGACCCGCTACCAGGTGGAGCACATCTCCGGCCGCGGCGGGACGGAGTACACCGCCCCCTCGTGCGCGACCCTGCGGACCACGGGCTTCTGCGTGAACCGCGACAGCACCTGCGAGCGGGTGAACCACCCCCTGTCCTACTACCGGATCAAGAAGAAGCGGGAGAAGGCGAAAGGGAAGGAGAAGGAGGGTGGGAAGGAGGAGAAGGCGAAGGGGACGGAGAAGGAAGCCGGAAAGGAGGGGAAGAAGGAGGCGGCGAAGGAGAAGGAACCGGTCAGGCAATCTTCTCCCTGATCAGGAAGCCCGAACCACTCATGAGGGCGATGTAGACCGCGATCGCGAGGATGTAGGCCATCCCCTTCCCTCCCGGAATGGGGAACTCCGGGAGGAGGATGAGCACGATGATGAAGACCACGAGGCTCGTTATTCCGGTCGCTATGTCCAGCATCCGGGCGTTCATGCCCAGCTATCCGCCCTTCTTCCCCTTAATGCCTGCCCATATGGATCCGACCGTTCCCTTTTTCCCGTCCTCTCCCCATGATCGGTACCGATGGGGCGAAGGGAGGAGGAGGCCGAGGTCCTGGGGAAGCTCGGCCTCGCGGTGAAGATCCTCGCCGACGGCATGTCCCCGGCCGTCGTCCCCGCGGGAGGGGCGGCCATCGGGTATGCCCTCCGCGGCGCACGGCGTGGGGAGGACGTCGCGGGAATCCCGGGCGGGATGGTGGCGGACGGCGATGAGGTCCGTGCGTCGGGAGAGGCGGCCTTCGGGGCGGCGGGAGGGGCCGCCCGGATCGCGCTCACGGCCATGCGGACCGACCCGGAGATCCGGAGCGCCGTCGTGATCCGGTTCACCCCGGCGATCCTCGCTACCGTCGAGGGTCTCCTCCTCGAGACCTGCGAGTTCGACCGCGCCCGGGAGCCGCCCGGTGTCTCGACGATGGAATGGGGGGTCGCCTCCTGCTGCCGTGACGGGGTGCCGGACGTCGTCTTCGACCGCGGCGCCCCGGGGAGGGAAGGGCTCGTCCGGATCCTCGGCGAGGACCCCGTTACCGTGGCCCAGACCATCGTCGCGCTGAGCGGCAGGCTTCCCCCGGAGGCGGAAGCGGGGAAACGCAGGTCCCGACACACCTGAACTTTTATCACCTCCCCGCGGGCAAGGTCTCCCCATGGATATCGGTCTTCGGGACAGGTTCACGGGGCTCTGGAACACCTATTTTCCGGGTGCCGAGCTCCCCATCGCCTTCGGGCTGGGCGGGCAGGCAGAGGGTGCGGAGAAGGTGCCGGCCCCGAAAGGCTGGAGGTGCGTCGTCTGCGACCTCTCGCGGATACGGAGGGGGACCTCCCTCTCCTTCGGCGAGGAGTCGGTCACGTGCGGGGGCGGGAAGTTCTACCTCGGGTTCACGAGGGAGCGGCCGCCCGAGTTCCCGCTCTTCCTCTCCTACGGAAAGACGGGCGTCGTCGAGGGCGAGCGGTACAAGCGGTCCCCCGAGGTCGTTGAGGGGATGACCGGCCACGAGGAGCATATCCCGTCTGCAGGGAAGTGCTACAGCTTCAAGCGGTGGGACCGCCTGTCTCCCGATGACGACCCCCAGGTGGTCGTCTTCTTCGCCCGGCCCGAGGTCCTGTCCGGCCTCTTCACCCTCGCGAACTTCGACCAGACCGACCCGAACGGCGGCGTCATCTGCCCTTTCGGGGCGGGGTGCGGCTCGATCGTCTACTACCCGTGGCTCGAACAGCAGAAGGAGAACCCGAGGGCCGTGCTCGGGCTGTTCGACCCCTCGGCCCGCCCCTGCGTCCCCGTCGACATCCTCTCCATGGCCGTCCCGATGAAGAAGTTCGTGAAGATGATCGGGTACATGGAGGAGAGTTTCCTTATCACGCCGACCTGGGAGAAGGTGAAGAGGAAGATCGCGAGGAGCGCGGAACTGCACTCGCCCGAAAGGAAACAGGAAAAAGGGAATTGACCGGCCCGGGGGGCGGATCAGCGGACCGGCTGCCAGCCGTTCCTGACTGAGATCCGCATCCCCATCCCCCGGTTCATGGGCGCCCGGTTCACGGGAGACGCCTGTGGAAGGGTCCGATAGTAATCCTGAACCACCGTCCGGTTCAGGGTCCCCGCCGCGATCTTCGCATTGAGGTCCTTCCGGAAGCTCCCCATCGCGCTGCCGAAGGCGGTCAGGTTCGATCCGGCGAGGGCGGTGCGCGCGTCGGCCAGGGCGGAGTTCAGGTCGGTGACGTCGTACCCCTTACCCCCGAGGTATGTGGTCAGGTTTTCGGCAGAGCCGAGGGATCGCTCCCCTGCAGCTCCCCCGAAACCGGTGGGGGAGGGGCGGGCGGACCGGTTGAAGGCCCGGAACCCGGTCCCCTGGACGGGTTTCACCGTCGGAGACGGGTGGACGAACCGCTGGATGGCCCTCTCTGCATAGGCGGCGGCGATAAGGGGGCCGACGACGGGGAAGGACATCAGCTGGAGCGACGACAGGACATGCATCCCCCGCGCGTGGATCGCCATTCCCGGCCCGCGGAGCGAAGTGCCCGCCCCGAAACGACCGTGGGAGGGGGCGGCGGCGAGGGCGGGTGCCGCCAGGGAGGCGATAAGGCAGACGATCAGGGAGAGCCCGAGGGCTCCCGTCCATGAACTCGACATGGGTACACCTCACGAAACCTTGGCGTACCAAAGTACGCCGATTGTAAAAAATATTGGACATTATGTTATAAATAAACTACTATCCCCCCACCATCGCCGCTCGCGAGAGTTAACCCGTCTCCATGCCCCCGGTGGCCGCCCTGGCCTGCTCCTTCTCGATGGCCGAGGCGAGCCGGATGAGCTCCTCGAGGAGCGCCCTCACCTTCTCGGGGTCGCGGATCCCGTACAGGCAGTCGAGCGGGTGGCGGGAGACCCCCTTCGCGACGGTCGGGGCGTCCTTCACCTCCCCCTTCGCGACCGGCTGGATTCTCGAGGCGAGCCCCAGCGGGATGACGGTGCCGATGTGGAGGCGGCGGCCGAGAAGGCCCTGCTCGGTCGCGACCCGGCGTATCTGGGCGAGGGGGAGGACGCTCTCCTGCTGCTTCCAGGTCCCGCCCCGGGTGACGATCCCCTCGGCGGTGATGGTGTAGGAAATGGACCGCCTGAACTCCTCGGCCCAGAGGGCGAGGATGAGCACGGCGGCAAGGGAGGCAGGGATGATCAGGTACGCGATCCAGTAGAGCAGGTCCAGAGAACGACTGATCGCCAGGTCAGGGTAAAGGGTGACCATGAAGAGCCCGAACAGGCTGGAAAGGCCGAGGGCGATGCCCGACCCGGCCCAGAGCTCGGTGATCCTCGCCTTCCACCCGATGATGAGGAACGTGAGGTAGATCCCGACCGGTGCGGTGAGGATCACGCTCTCCTGGATCATCTCGTCCATGCCTGCCATCATGGGTCGCACGAGTGCAGGGAGGGAGGCGTTGAAGCCCTCGACGAAGCCGGACATCGCGGCTGACGAGACGAGCGAGACGGCGAGGACGAGGAGCGGGGCGAGGGCCATCAGGTACCGCGGGAGGAATCCCCAGGGTTCGGGGCGCATCACGGGAAAGGCCGGCCTGTCCGCGGGACCCGGGGTCCCCACGGTTCCCTTCATGGGTGAGAGGTCGGTGCACGGGCATAAATAGTTTCAATCCCGGGGCTCCGTTCGCTGGAGGAACGGTCCCCCTGCTCGCAAATGTTCTTAAAGTCCCGCGACGCATGTGTGATGCACAGGGGATACGAATGGGGATCAAGCCATCTTATATCAAGAACCTCGGCACGGAGCTCATCGCGGGCCAGCCCGAACGGTTCGGCCGGGACTTCGGGGAGAACAAGCATGGCGTGTCCGAGGCCGCCACCATCGGGAGTAAAAGGGTCAGGAACCGGGTCGCGGGGTACATCACCCGGAA
>DATIYO010000167.1:0-7001 GCA_035517575.1 Methanomicrobiales archaeon | reverse complement strand
AGGAGGAGGAAGGCGGGGCGCTCCGCCGTGATACGCTCCCCGATGGCCTCCCCGTTCGCCCCGTACTCGTCGAGCGCCCCGAGGAGTCCCAGGATGTCGGGGCCGAGCCCCCGCTCCGCCAGCCCCTCGCGGATGAGCCGGGCGTCCTCCCTGACCTTCGGGAGCCCGCGGTCCTCCAGGTTCGCGAGGTAGGTGACGGGTGCGTCGGGGCAGGCGTCGTGCAGGGCGAGGAGCTCGTCGGCGAACATGTAGGCGGTCTCCTTCTTCGCGTTCATCACCGCCATCCCGTGCGCCCCCGAGCGGGCGAGCTCGAGGAGCCGCTTCGCGGCGACGTGCTTCAGGTCGCCCCGCGAGGGCTCGATGTAGTCCCGGATGGCCGCCCCCCGCAGGTGCTCGACCTCGTTCGCCCTGGCGAGGAGGTACCGCTGCCGCTCGAGCTCGGCCGTGTCTATCCAGCCCGCCTCCGCCGCCGCCTCCAGGGTCGCGATGACCCCCTCGATGTTCTCCCGGAAGCCCGCGTGGATGTTCACGACGATGGTGGGGGTCGCGATCCCGCTCCCCGCCACGGCCGAGGGGAGGTCTTCGCCGATGATCATCGAGACGCAGGTGCCGATGACCGCCATCCGCGCGGGGGCGAACCGCTCCTCGGCATAGCGGAGCACCCGCTCGAGGGGCGCCTGGCCGCCGAAGATGAACTCGTGGTCGGCGAGGGAGGTGGTGAGGACCCGCATCCCGTCCTCCTCGAGGAGCCGGGCGTGCTTGAAGGAGCAGCCCGAGGGGCCGTGCAGGATCGCGACGTCCACGTCGAGATCCCTCGCGGTGTAGAGGGCGGCGACGATGGACGACGGGCGGGGCTGGACGTACTCGATGGGCATGGTCACCTCCAGGTCTTCACCGCGAGGACGACCGCGCCGCCCGCGGGGGTCTCCCTGAGCGCGAGGGCGCGGCCCGCCTCGAGGGTGTCGGTGTACGCGACGCGCCTCCCGAACCCCTCGGGCCGGACCAGCCTGCCCCGCTCGCCGACCAGGATGAGCCGGTCGGGGTGGATCCGGCGGATGGAGGCGGCGATGTCCTCGGGGGGGAAGCCCTCGCAGACCGTCCGGTCCTCCTCGCCGATGACGAGGGTGACCCAGCCGCCCGCCGAGGCGTTCCGGGCATAGGAGGCCGCGTCGCCGGTGGTCTCCGCGGTGGTCCCGCTGTTCGAGTTGTCGACGATGACGACCCCGTCCTTCCGCTCGAGGGAAAGCCTCCCCTCCACCCCCGCGAAGGTCGCGAGGGGGGCAGGGTCCACCCCGAGGGCGCAGAGGGCGGCGGCCGCGAGGGAGATGGCGGACCGGTAGGCGTCCAGCTCCCCGAGGGGGTTCCGGAACTCCCCGCGGATGCCGTTCCAGTCGTAGGCGAACCCCTCGCCTTTCCAGGTCACCGCCTCGCCGGCATCGACGAGGCGGGGGTGGTCGAACCGGACGCCCTCGGGCACGACCGCGACCGGGGCGTCCCGCATCCCCTCGAGCTTCGCGGCGAGGGCCGAGCGCCTGCCTGCCGCCATGCGGTAGTCCTCGGCAGAGCTCAGCACGGCGACGTCCCCCGCCCCCGTGACCCCGAGGGACACCTCGGCGACGAGCCAGCCCCCTGCCTTCGCAGCCTCGGCGGCGGCGGGGATCACCGAGGCGGGCGTGATGGACCTCCGCCAGAGCAGGGTCTTTTCGGGATACCTGAAGGTCCCCGGGGAAGAATGGAGGATCCCGGGTCCCTTCAGGGCGTGGGCGATGGCATGGGCCGTGGTGGTCTTCCCCCGGGCGCCCGTCACCTCTACCATCGGGTGCGGGGTCTTACCAGAGAGGAGCATCCGGACCGCGCCATGGTGGGTGATCCGGGGGGCCTGGACCTGCGAGAGGAGTGGGTACACGGGGTCCAGGTGGACGGAGGCGACCAGGAGGTCGTACCTCCCCCGCGCCGCCTGCTGCGGGGGGATCCCCTCCTCGCCCCGGTAGACGTCCACGGTATCGACCCGGTGGCCGGCCCTCGCGAGCGCTCCCGCGAGCTCCGTTCCGCCATGGATGGTATCGAGGACGAGGATCTCCATGCGACGGTCTAGAGGCGCTCCCTGAGGGCACGCGCTGCGTTCTTGAGCATGAGCTCGGCGAGGAGGGGGTCGCTCCCGATGGGGTCGGCGTAGATCAGGGGGATCTCCGAGCCGTTCTTCCGGAGGCTGCCCCGGAACGAGCCCTCGGAGAGGCCGAGCACCCCGGGGATGTCCTTGTTGATGTGGACCCCCTTCGCGAGGAAGAGGGGCACGACGACCACGGTGTCCACGTCCTCCCGCTTGAACTCCTCGAGGGCCTCCGTGATGGTGGGCTGGTTCAGGTTCATGAAGGCGCACTTCACGAGGTACCCGGGCTCCCTGCGGGACACCAGCCGCGCGGTGTCCTCGACGAGCTGCTTGTTGTAGGGGAGCGAGCTCCCGTGGCCCACCAGGAGGAGACCCTTCCTGCTCATGAGTTATCCTGTGGACCGGCAAGGGTAAAATGATTATCGAAATGGAACGAGGAAGCGCATTTCCACGGGCGAGCAGCGGGCGGGCGGGCGGGTTCCGGGCGGATCGGGAATCCGGGGGGATAACGCTATCTGAACCGGGACCCCACCTTATAAGCGTGGGAGACGCTGCGAGCCGGCCGGGCACGCGGGGGGGGCGTCGCGGATGAACGACTTCGAGCGGGAGATGGTCGGCTGCCTGAACCGGTTCTTCGAGGCAGGGCGGCGGCAGGGCTTCGCCTACCGGCTCAAGCAGCACAAGTGGTCGACCCAGTACGTGGACGTGCTGGTCGACTCGCTGGACCCCCGTTTCTACTGCGCCATCGAGTGCAAGTCCATCCACGGCCGGAAGCTCTACTTCACGAAGCACTTCCACACCGATAAGAACGGGCTCCACCAGGTCGATGCCATCAGCGCCTTCCTGTCCCGCACGGGCAGGAGGGGGTACCTCGCCATCGAGTTCCGGTTTGGATCGGGGAGGGCGCGGGAGGCGTACCTGATCCCCTGGGAGGCGCTCGTCCGGTTCTTCAGGTCCGCGGCGGGGATCGGGATCGACGATTTCCGGACGTATATCGCCCTCGAACGCACGCCAGAGGGCTACCTCCTCCGGGAGCTGGAGAGATAAGGATAAGGGCACCGGAGAAGAACCAATAAGAATCCATGGCACCGCCCGGCGACCTCTTCGACCTCTCGGTGAACGGCTTTTCAGTGAAGACGCCGATCGCCATCGCCTCCATGGCAGGGACCGTGGACGCCGCCTACGTGGCCGAACGGGCGGAGCATGTCGGGATGGGCTTCATCGGCGGCTACTCCGTCGACCCGCCGACCATCGCCGCGAGCCGGAAGATGGCCGGGGGGGGGCGGTGCGAGTTCCTCCCCGACGATCCTGCCCGCGAGCTGGAGAAGCAGGTGAAGGTCCTCGCCGGGCTCCCCGTCGTCGGAGGGTTGAACCTCAGGGCGGCAACGCCCGAGGCCCTCACGGGTCTCGCGGCGGCCCTCGGGGACCGGGTCGTGTACGAGATCGACGCCCACTGCCGGCAGGCACCGATGACAGAGGCGGGGTCGGGGGAGTTCCTCCTGCACCACCCCGACGTGCTCGCGGGGATGGTCGCCGCCCTGAAGCGGGAGGGGGTGGCGGTCTCGGTGAAGATCCGGGCGGGGGTGAGCGGGAACGACCCGGCGCTCGGGCGGAGGCTCTGGGACGCGGGCGCGGACATCCTGCACGTCGACCTGATGGACGGCGGCTATGCAAAGATCCGGCAGATCCGGAACGCGACGCCCATGACCCTCATCGCGAACAACGGCATGCAGTCCTTCGACCGGGTGATGGAGATGTTCTCCCACGGGGCCGACCTCGTCTCCCTCGCCCGCCGGTCGGATCCCCAGACCCTCGCGGGGCTCGACGCCGCGATCGCGAGGCATGCAGGCGAGATCGGCTGGTACAACGCCCCGAAGCAGCTCTGCCGGGGCGGGGACATCCGGGCGCTCACCTTCTGCTGCCTCCCCGTGAAGGAGTGCCCCCTCCTCCCGGCCCTCGCGAAGGCGGGCCTCTCGCAGGAGGAGTACGTCGGCCTGAAGAAGGAGGCCGTGAAGGGCACCCCGCTCGAGGGCGGGCCGTACACCTGCTTCGGCTCCCTCGCCTGGTGCTGCAAGACGAGCTCCCCCTGCCTCCTCAGGGACGCGACCCTCGAGCAGGCGGGGCTCTCGAAGAAGGAGTACATGAAGCGGAAGCGGGAGCTCTCCCGGACCATCCTGCGCCGGGTCTTCCCCTCCCGGGACGGGCATGACACCGGTTGAGCGGGCCCAGATGGCCATGATGCTCGAGGTGACCGCCTCCCCGAAGCCCGGGAACGTCGACCGGTGCCATGACTATGACACGACCCGGCTCGAGCACTTCCTCGCGTCGGCGATCCTCGCCCGGCCGGCCCTCGAGAAGGCCGCCTCGGCGGGGGCGTGCGGCGGGGCCGGGCCGGGGGCAGGGGCAGGGATCGGGGAGGTCTTCCGCGAGGCGGTCCGGCTCACGACGGACCATTCCGGCGGGAACACCCACTTCGGGGCCTTCATCCTCCTCGTCCCCCTCCTCCGGGGCGGGGACATCCCGGGGGCCATCCAGGTGGTCCGGGAGACGACGGTCGAGGACGCCCTCGAGTTCTACCGGGCCTTCTCCCACGTGAAGGTCAGGATGCTCCCCGGCGACCCCCTGGACGTCGCCGACCCCCGGGCCCTCGAGGCCATCCGGGGGCGGGGGATGACCCTCCTCGACGTCATGGACCACTCGCGGGAGCATGACATGGTCGCCCGGGAGTGGATCAACGGCTTCCGGCTCACGAGGAGGGCCGCCGACGAGCTCCACCGGACGGGCTGCGGGAAGGAGGGCGTGGTGGGGGCGTTCCTCCGGCTCCTCGCCGCAGAGACCGACACCTTCATCGTGAAGGAGCACGGGAGGGAGGTCGCGGACGAGGTCAGGAGGAAGGCGGGGGAGGTCCTCGCCGGCCGGCTGGACCTCGCCGGCTTCGACGCCGAGTGCATCGCCCGGGGGATCAACCCGGGCTCCACGGCGGACATCATCATCGCGGGGATCTACATCGCCCTCGGAGAGGGATGGGAATGGGACTGCTCGGGGAAGGAATCAACGAAGTGATCGCGACGACCTGGATGAACGCCGCCCCCATGGGGATCATCCACCGGGGGAACGAGTACCGCATGGTCCTCTTCCGGGGGAGCCACACGGCGATGAACCTGGAGCGGTGGGGCTGGGTCGTGGCAAACCTGGTCCAGGACCCGGTCCTCTATGTCCGCACCGCCTTCTCCGACCTCCCCCCGTCGGACTTTGTCGAGGAGGAGGTGGAGGGCTACCTGGTCCACCGGCTCGGCGTCGCCGAGGCCTGGGTCGCCTTCCAGGCCGACATCGGGACCCGGGCCCGGGAGTCGATGACCGCGTTCCTCCTCCCCCTGAAGGAGGTCGTCCTCTCCCCGCAGGTCCACCCCGTGAACCGCGGGTTCAACAGCATCGTCGAGGCCGCGGTCCACGGCACCCGGTACCTCTGGAACCGGGACCCGGAGCTCCGCCGGCTCATCGACCACCACCGGTCCGTCGTCCTCAGGTGCGGCGGGCCGAGGGAGCTCGAGGCTCTCGGGCTCCTGGACGGGTTCCTCGGGATCCCGAAAGGACCGGCCGAAGAGAAAGGGCCTGCCTGATCCCGTACCGGCGGGGAACGGGATCGCCCGGGCTCCCGCTCCCCGTTTCTTCTGACATCAGTTTCAGGCGAAAAAAAAGAGGGGATTAGACGTAGGTGTCCAGGACGACCTGGTACGAACCGTCGGTGAACATGCCGACGACCGTCACGTGGTCCATCTGGGCCGTACCGCCTGTGAGGATAGTCGAGTTCCCCACCGCGTTACCGGTATTATTCCAGAGCTTTATGGCAGACCCGTCGCCGGGCACGATGCTCACGTTGTACGCGAGGACCATCGCGTTGTCCTGCCCGCCCTGCCAGGTCACGATGATGGTGGACGAGAGCTGCTTTGCGGTCGCCGCCACCGACTTGGTCTTCGAGACCCCGCTCGCGAGGCCGAAGACGAAGGCGGCGATGACCGCGCCGAGGATCACCGTGATGGCGACCATCAGGATGACGCCGATGACCGGTGATACCGCGTCTTCTTTCTTACCGACTGCCGTGCGCTTCATGATGGTGCCTCACTTCAGATGTAGGCATCCATGATGACTTGCTGCGTACCGTCGTTGAACCCACCGGTGACCAGGATGTGGGTGGACCCCACAAAGTTGTTGCTGAACTGGCTGCTTACGAAGGACTGCCCGACGGCAGGCTTCGTGCCCGACGTGGTGTCGTGGACGATGCTGTTCCCGCTGGTCCAGAAACTGGTCCCGTTGTCGGCGAAGGACACGTTCAGGTACGACAGGTAGGCATCGTCCTGGCCACCTTCATAGGTGATAAGGGCGGTTGTTCCCATCTTCCGGGCGGACGCTGCCACCGTCTTTGTCTTCTGGACGCCGCTGGCCATGCCGAAGACGAAGGCTGCGATGACCGCGGCGAGGATCACCGTGATGGCGACCATGAGGATGACGCCAATGACCGGTGATACTGCATCTTCTCTCTTCAAGAATTTCATGTTCACACTCCCCTCCAGATACCGGTACGGTACGCTGGTAGGATACTAAAGAATATCGTGTTATGCTATATAAACTTTCTTGTTTATGGATCATCATATGGAATGCTCTGATCATTTTTTATTTGAAGATCTAAACCATAAAGCATAAATTCCCCCCTCCCATGGGCCTTTGGGGGCCGGTGGATCCGGCCCGGGGCCGCCCGCGGGCCCCTTTTGCCGAGGGGAGCCAGGACCATTCCCTGCCTCGTTTTCATGAAACGGAGGCCGGATAAGGCAGGAATCCTTTCAGGTACCTGCCCCCTCTCCACGGGGGTGCCCGGCCGGAAGACAGCCCCCCC
>DATIYO010000166.1:0-11140 GCA_035517575.1 Methanomicrobiales archaeon | reverse complement strand
GGTGCGTGAAGGACGCCGGCGACCATCCCTCGGACGCGACGGCCGGCCTCGAGTTCATCGCGGAGGCGGAGGCCGCGGAGGAGGAACTCTCCCTCGAGTTCGGCGAGGGGGTGGGCCGGTTCGGGGAGGACATCCCCGGCCATGCCCCCGGGAGCCCCGCGGTGAGCGGGACCGCCCTCTCCTCCATCCTCGGGGCCTGCCTGGAGGGGCTGGAGGGAGCCGGCTGCCACGGCGCCCGCGTCCTCCTCCGGGTCCCCGGGGGGAGGGAGGCCGCGGCCCGGACCCTGAACCCGAGGCTCGGGATCGAGGGGGGCATCTCGATCCTCGGCACAACCGGGCTCGTCGAGCCCTGGGACGAGCACCTGGTAGCCTCGGTCCTCGAGCGGGTGCGTGCCTCGGCCTGCCCGGTGCTCACGACGGGGAGGACCGGCCTCCGGTTCTCCCGGCTCCTCTTCCCGGACCGGGAGGTCATCCTCGTCGGCGGGAAGATCCGGGAGGCCCTGGAGGCGGCCGGGGGCGAGGCGATCCTCTGCGGGCTCCCCGGGCTCATCCTCAGGGAGCTGAACCCCGGCATCCTCGGCGGGACGGGGTGCCGGACCGTGGAGGAGCTCCTGGGTCGGGACGGGTGGCGGGAGGCGGTGGAGCCGACCCTCGCGGCCTTCCACGAGAGGATGCCCGGGGTCCGGGTCGTCCTCTTCGACCGGTCGGGCCGGGTCCTCGGGGGGATCCCGTGAAGGTCGTGGGGGTCGGGTGCGGGCTTGGCCTGCTCACCGAGGAGGCGGTCCTCGCCCTGGGGAAGGCGCGGCGGGTCTATGGCTCGCGGCGGGCCATCGAGATCGCGCGGCACGCCCTCCCCCGGTCCTGCGAGGTCCACGAGATCCGCGAGTTCGGGTCCCTCGACCTCCCCGACGATGCGATCCTCCTCTCCACGGGCGACCCGATGCTCGCGGGCCTCGGCGACCGGGGCGGCGGGGTGATCCCCGGGATCTCCTCCCTCCAGCTCGCCTTCGCCCGGCTCCGGCTCCCCCTCGTGCGGGCGGCGGTGGTCGACGGGCACGGGCGGGACCCCGCGCAGGCCATCGCGGATACCCTGGAGGAGCTCCGGCGGGGGAAGATCGTGTTCCTCCTGCCGGATCCGTCATTTCCGGTGGAACGGCTTGCAGAGGCGCTCCGAAGGGAGGGAGGATCCTGTCCAGGGGGGCCCCGTTTCCCCCCGGACGATCCCGGCTCCGTCTCGAGGGGCTTCAGCCCCCCTGGACAGGAGGAGCCGCTATGCGCCTCCTCCTCCCCGCGGGACCCGGGATCCTGCTCCATCGCCCTCTGCGAGGACCTCGGCTATCCCGGCGAGCGGATCGAGAGGGGGACACCCGAACGGCCACCGGTAGTCCGGTCCCGGCTCTTCTCGCTGGTCATCGGAGAATTCTAAGCAAGTTTTATGTAGTTAAAACAAGCTAGCTTGTGTTGGTGAAAGTGTGCATATCATGGAAGGGTTCTTACCCTGGCAGTGGTGCCTCGTGTGGTGGATCGTTGCCCTGCCGTTTGTCATCATGGGGATCGTCGAACTCAGGAAACTGATGCGGAAAGATAGAGAGTTCCTGCCGCTGCTCGGTGTCTCCGGTGCCTTCATCTTCATCCTGTCCGCACTCAAACTTCCCTCGGTGACCGGCAGCTGCTCCCACCCGACCGGAACCGGGCTCTCGGTGATGTGTTTCAAGGTCTACATCACCGCGCTGATCGGGGGTATCGTCCTGCTCTTCCAGGCGCTCCTGCTCGCCCATGGCGGGTTGTCAACGATGGGAGCCAACATGGTCTCGATGGCGATCGGCGGCCCCCTGGTCGGTTACTGGGTGTACAAGCTGCTGAAAGATACCTCGGTCAATATCTACGTCACCGTGTTCCTGGTAGCGGCGGTCGCGGATATTGTCACCTACATCATCACCTCCTTCGAGCTCGCCGTCGCCTACCCCGCCGCGGTCGGCGGGGTCGTCACATCCTTCATCACGTTCTTCGCGATCTTCGCGATTACCCAGGTACCCCTCTCGATCATTGAAGGACTCGTCCTTGCGCTGGTCTTCAAGTACATTATTCAGCTCAAACCGGATCTCATCGAGAAACTCGGCGTGTTCTCGAAACAGCAGATTGACGGTGCGCTTGGTGCAGATGTCCAGGTTCCGGCTGGTACGGTGTAACCCATGTTCCAGAACAGAAAACTCGAGATCCTCACCTTGATCGGCCTCGCCGCGTTCGTTGTCCTCTTCATCATCGTGAGCGGCCAGTCAGGACACGAGTTCAGCGGGTCGGATGATGTCGGTTCGGCAAAGATCGCGGAGATAACGGGAAGATCGGTCGAGGACTTCAAGCCGCTGATCCCCCAGTATGTACCGCCGAGTGGCGAGATCGAATCGACTCTCTTTGCCCTGCAGGCGACCTTCGGCGGGGTAGTGGTCGGACTTGTCATCGGGTACTGGTACGGACAGAGAAAACACCCCGGCCGTTCGTAATTGCGATGTTCGAAACACTGCTGGATGATATCGCGCAGGAGAGTGCCTTCAGGCATATCCACCCGGGAACCAAGCTCCTCCTCGGTCTTGGTTCCCTCGTTATCTGCCTTGTTTCGCCCTCACCGTGGGTACCCCTCATATCCGGTATGGTGCTCAGTTGCACCTTGGTCATCCCGGCACGTGTTTCACCGGTTGTCTACGGTGAACTCCTCCTGGGCCCGGCCGTCTTCACCGTCTTGAGCGTGGTCCTCCTCCTCTTCCTTCTCGGGGGAGGCGCGGTAATCTGGCGGTACAGCCCAGACCCATGGATCAACCTTACCATCACCGAAGGATCCCTGCGGGAAGGCATACTCGTCCTGTGCCGGGTCTTCGGGTGCTCGGTCTCACTCTTCTTCATCACGCTCACGACGCCGATGACCGATCTCTTCAACCTCATGAAGCGCGCCCGGGTCCCGGTCGAACTCATCGACCTGATGATGATCATGTACCGGTATGTCTTCATCTTCTACAAGCATGCAAAGGAGATCTATCTGGCGCAGAAGATGAGGCTCGGGTACGGGACCCCGAAAGAATCGCTGCGGTCCCTTTCCTCCCTCTGCGGTATGCTCTTCATCACCAGCTGGAATGCCGGCGAGGATCTGATCCGTGCCATGGACTGCCGCTGCTATGACGGTGTGATCCCTTCACTTGGCCAGGTCGAACCGGTGCGGGCACGCTCGATCATCCCTGTCGTCCTTTACCTGATCTTTCTGGGAGGGATCGTTTTTGTGGCATCGGCCAGGATCGTGATGCTGCCATGAGCATCATCCTTGAAGCCCGGGACGTTCACTTCCGTTACCCTCAGGGGGGGCGGGAAGCAATCACCGGGATAAGTTTCCATATCCGGAAGGGAGAGAAGATTGCCCTCGTGGGGCCGAACGGGGCAGGCAAGTCGACCCTGCTCCAGATGTTCAATGGCATGATCCGGCCGACATCGGGCACGATACTGTTCGACAACAAACCGATCCGGTACGATTCCGGCTCCCTCCGCGAGCTCCGCCGGCGCGTCGGGTACGTCCTGCAAAACGCCGATCGCCAGATCATCGCTCCCACGGTCTGGCAGGATGTGGCCTTCGGCCCGGCGAACCTCGGGTACGACAACGAGACGGTGGGGAAGAAGGTCGCCGATGCCCTCCGGCACGTCGGCATCGAAGGGTTCGGCCGGCGTCCGCCGCACAAGCTCTCCGGTGGCGAGAAGAAACGGGTCGCCATCGCCGGGATCCTGGCAATGGACCCGGACGTCCTGATCTTCGATGAGCCGACGAGCGACCTCGACCCGGCCGGTTCCGAGGACATCATGGAACTCCTCGATGAGCTGAACCACGAGGGCAGGACCGTGATCGTCTCCACGCATGACGTTGAACTGGCGTATCCATGGGCCGATCGGGCGATTCTCCTCCTGAACGGGGAGATTCTCCGGGAGGACCGGCCGGAAGTGGCCTTTGGAAATCCCGGGCTGGTCCGGAAAGCCCACCTCTCGGTCCCGGCCCTGCTCGACCTGTCCCTGGAACTCGGCCGGCGGGGGTATCCCCAGCCGGCGCGGAAACCCCGAAGCGTGCTGGACATGGTGGAGATCATCGAGAACCTGCTCCATGGCTCCTGCTGGAACCAGGTTCCGGGAACGATCACGGTCTGCAATGTGGACGAGGACAGGAGGTCGCTCACCTCCTATGTTGCATCCCGTGAAGATCTCGCCATCGGGACCATGGGCACCCGGGCAAAACAGCGGGCGCAGCAGGAAAATCTGCCCGTTGAGTTCCACTACGGCGTCATCGACAAGTGCATCCTCCGGGCCCTGCGAGGAAAAGACTCCCTGATCCTGACGACAAACAGCATGGCAGGCCGCGTGACCCTGCGGGTGGAGGCTTATTGCAGGGAGAGCGGGAACACCATCACGGTCATTCCCTTGAAACCGGCAGAACCGAAACCACCGACAGCCACCGTAGAGAATGTCGGCGAAGGTAAAGGCGGACATGAAGAATAACCACCGGTCCGGGCAGGGCATCTCCCCGTTGACACCACCAGCCCTCGGCAACGAGATGGCGGATGGGCGGTTAACTTCGGGGCATTGAGCGTGAGCGCGTCTGAAGCGCGAGGAATTCCGACATGACTTCCTCAGTCACATCAATTATCTTTCAGAGGCCACCCTTCATGTGGATCTCGCCATCGCGTCGGGATCCTTCACCATCGGATTCCGGAACATCGCCATGACGGGCTCCCTGTCCATACGCACTGACCTGCCTCTCCTGGTATGCATGAGATGCCCCCTCACGGCAGGAATGACCGGCGGCACGGCCAGGCAGGTCGATCGCCGGGTCGCCGCCTTCCGCGAGGAGTCCGGGTCCGGGGTCCCGGTTCAGGTGGTGCAGGGGGTGAGGGGGCCGTGAGCCGCGCCATCCCCCGGATCGTCATCGCCGGCACCTGGAGCGGCTGCGGGAAGACCACCGTCGCGCGGGGGCTCATGGCGGCCTTCACCGCCCGGGGCCTCGCCGTCCAGCCCTTCAAGGTCGGGCCGGACTTCATCGACCCGTCCCACCACACCGCCATCTGCGGAAGGGTCTCGCGGAACCTGGACCCGTTCATGATGGGCGACGGGGAGGTGCTGAGGGTCTTTGCCGGCGCGTGCGCGGGGGCCGACCTCGCCATCGTCGAGGGGGTGATGGGGCTCTTCGACGGCGTCGACGGCGGGCCCGTCTCGAGCACCTCGCACGTCGCGGAGCTCCTCTCGGCCCCCGTCATCCTCGTCGTCGAGCCGAAGGGGATGTCGGGGTCGGTCCATGCCCTGGTCCGGGGGTACGCGACCCACCGGCCGGGGACCTCGCCCGCCGGCCTCATCTTCAACCGGGTGGGGAGCCCCAGGCACCGCGCCCTCATCGAGGCCGGCCTCGACGGGAAGGCCCTCGGCTGGGTCCCGAGGCGGGACGACCTCGCCCTCGGGAGCCGGCACCTGGGCCTCGTCATGGCCTCCGAGGTCAGGCCGGACCCTGCCCAGGCAGGGGCCTTCGGCGAGTTCTGCGACCTGGACGCGATCCTCGCCATCGCCCGAGAGGCCCTGCCGTTCCCGGATCCCGTCGCACCGGCGACGGCAAAACCGTGCAGGACGCGGATCGGGGTCGCCCGGGACGCGGCCTTCTGCTTCACCTACCAGGAGAACCTGGACCGGCTGGCCCGGGCGGGCGCCGAGCTCGTCTTCTTCAGCCCGCTCTCCGACCCCCTGCCCGACGCGGGCGGGATCTACCTCCCCGGCGGTTACCCCGAGCTCCACGCGGCGACGCTCTCCGCATCGCCCTTCTTAAAGGGCCTCCGGAAGGCCTGCGACGACGGGATGCCGGTCTACGGGGAGTGCGGCGGGCTCATCGCCCTCTCCCGGTCCCTCTCGGCGGGAGGCGGGGAGTTCCCGATGGCCGGGGTCCTCCCTGCCCGGGCCGAGCTCACCGATAAGGTCCAGGCCCTCGGGTACGTGGAGGCCCGCGCGACCCGGGCCGGTTCTGCCCTCTCGCCCGGCCTCGCCCTCCGCGGCCACGAGTTCCACTACTCCCGGCTCGAGTGCGGGAGGGACGCCCGGTTCTCCCTGTCCCTCGGACGGGGGAAGGGCATCGCGGACGGGAAGGACGGCCTCACCGAGGGGAACACCGTCGGTGCCTACACCCATGCCTGGTTCACCGACGCCTTTTCCGGGAACTTCGCCCGGGAGGCGGAACGGTACCTGCGGACCTAGGGCTGCTTCCCCGTGCCGGTGAACTCGGAGAAGCCCTTCTCCCTCATCGCCCGCACGAGGGGCTTCACCGCCGAGCCCCCCATCCTCCCCAGGGCGAGGAGGGCCTCGTCCCTCACCTGCCCGTCCCGGTCCTGGAGGAGGGGGATGAGCACCTCGATGGCCGAGGGGTCGCGGATCCTCCCGAGGGCCCGCGCCGCCTCCCGCCGCCCCTCCCGGGCCTCGCCGTGGAGGGCCCGGGCGAGGGGGGCGACCGCCCGCGGCCCCATGGACTCGAGGGCGGCCGCGGCCTCCCGCCGGACGTTCTCGTCGGGGTCCCCGATGGCCCGGACCAGGGGCCCGAGGGACCCCTCCCTCCCGAGGCTCCCGAGGGCCTTCACCGCCTCGCGCCTGACCCGCCAGTTCTCGTCCCCGAGTGCGGCGATCAGGGGCTCCTCGACCCCCGGGTCGGCGAGCAGGCCGAGGGCGCGGGCCGCCTCGGTGCGCACCCGCCAGTACTCGTCCCCGAGCGCCCCGACGATGGCCCCCGTGGCCCCCGGGTCGCCGATCTTCGAGAGGGCGAGGAGGGCCTCGGTCCTGACCCGCCAGTTCTCGTCCCTGAGGGCCGCGACGAGGGAGGCCGCGGCCCGCGGGTCCCGGATCTCCCCGAGGGCCCAGGCGGCGGCGAACCGGACGTCGCCGTCGGTGTCGAGGAGCCGCTCGGCGAGGGGGTCGACGGCCCTCGGGTCCTTCAGCCGGACGAGGGCCTCCACCGCCTCGTACCGCACCCCCTGGTCGGGGTCGCCGAGCGCCTTCACGAGCGGGCCGAGGAGGTCCGGGTCGGCCGCCTCCCCGAGGGCCTTCACCGCCCCCCGCCGCACCGCGGCGTCCCGCTGGTAGTCGAGGGCCCGCACGAGCCCGTCCCGGTCCTTCCTCTCCCTGAGCCTCGCGATGTTCGGCCTGAAAACATCGGGAAAATCCATCCCTTCGCCCCCGGTTCTCCCTGATGGAGAATATGGCGGTCGCTCTTATAGGTATACCGATGGAAAAGCGCCCGGGCCCTGCCCGGCCCGCCCGTGCTTCAGCGCCCGGGGATGTTCCGGTCGGCGAAGGGATCGCGTTCCTTCAGCCTGGCCTTCAGCTCCTGGATCTTCTTCAGGGCCCACTCGCCCCCCTGCCTGATGTTCGGGTCGGCGGTCTCCCTGAGGGCCTTCTCCAGGGGCCCGAGGGCGACGGACCCGAGCTTCACGAGGACGCCCGCGGCCTTCCACCGCACGCCCTCGTCGTGGAGGGCGGCGATCAGGGGGTCCACGGCGGAGGGCCCGATCTCGAGGAGGGCCCACTCGGCCTCCATCCGGACGTGCCACTCGGGGTCCGAGAGGCCCCTGATGAGGGGCCGGACCGCCCGCTCGTCCTTCATCGCCCCGAGGGCCCAGGCCACCGCGTCCCGGACCGGCGTGTGGGGGTCGGCGATGGCCGCGACGAGGGCCGGGACCGCCGACGGGTCCCTGACCATCCCGAGGGCGATGACGGTCGCGGTCCGGACGTCCCCGTCCGGGTCGGAGAGGAGGGCGAGGAGCGGGGGGACGGCCCGCGGGTCGGCGATCTTCGCGAGGGAGAGGACCGCGGCGAGCCTGACCTCCCCCTCCTTCCCCCCGAGGGCCGCGATGAGGGGCTCGACCGCCCGCCGGTCCACGAGGTCCCCGAGGGCGGCGGCCGCGGACCGCCGCACCTCGGCGGTGGGACCGGCGGAGAGGGCGCGGATGAGCCCCTCGACGTCCCCCGCCGTCCGCAGGTCCTCCACGCCCGCGGGGGTCAGCTCCTCACCGGTCATCTCGCACGCCCTCCCTGCACCATAGAGAGGATGCCTTCCACCTTCATGAGCTCTTCGCCTGCACGAGTTTCAGGACCCCTGCCGCGAGGGCCTCGCTCGCCGGCCTGTCCCGCATGAGGGTGTCGAGCCTGACCGCCCCCGCGACCTTCACGGGGTCCCGGATGTCCTGGACGAAGACGTCGACGGTATCGCCGTAGAGATCGGCGGTCCCCTGCGAGGTGGGCTCCCTCCCCCAGGCCCGCATGAGCTCGGCCGCCGGCCCGCTCACCGGCCGGTCGCCGATGAAGGGGCTCACCGCGACGACGAACTTCCCCGCGAGGGCTCCCGGAATGCCGTCGCACTCGAGGATGGGGGCGATGGAGGTGACCGGGTTCGAGGGCCCGATGACCACCCCCTCGGACCTCCCGATGGCCCGGATCACCTCGGGGGTGGCCTTCGGCGGCTCGGCGAACCGCCGGACCAGCTCCTTAACCTGAGGCCTCCCCCGGTACTTCACCCAGTAGTCCTGGAAGTGGATGAGCCCGAGATCGGCCGTGTCCACCATGGTCGCGACGGGGGTGTCGGCCATGGGGAGGAGGGCCGCACCGACGCCGAGCCGGCGGGCGAGGAGGGCAGTCGCCTCGGTGAGTCGCATCCCCTTCCGGAGCATCTCCCCCCGGAGGATGTGGACCGCCCGGTCCCGGTCGCCGATCTTCAGGTCCTCCCCGCCCCCCCAGGCGACGAGGGCGTCGTGGGTCGCGAAGGTGTCGCCGGCGATCCCCCACCAGGTCGCCGTGTCGGCAAGGCCGGCGAAGAGGTACATCACCGTGTCGAGGTCGGGCGAGAGGTGGTTCCCCGAGATCCAGAGGTCCTCGGCGGTGTTCACCACGACCGCGATCTCCTGGTCCGGGAGGAGGGATCGCACCCCGCGGAGGAGCTTCGGCGTCCCCGTTCCCCCGGAGAGGAAGGTGATCATCACCCAATACTATTATCAATGAATATTAAACTCCTCGATTCAATCCTGATATCCCCAAATCGCCCCTCTAGATTGAGAGAATGACCCGGGCCTGAGGGGCCGGTCTCTCTGGAGTTCGTGGGTTCATACCATCCCCGTTGCACCTCGTGGATCAGTGCTGTACCGTCCCGGCCGGGAGCTCACACCCGGGTTCTTCCCCGTGCTCATGAGTACGGCCCGGTTTCTCCTCCCAGAGGGGGAGGCCCTGCCGCTTCCGGTAATCGTTGATGGCCGTGTGGATCCCCTCCTCGGCGAGGAGGGAGCAGTGCATCTTGATGGGCGGGAGGCCCTCGAGGGAGTCTGCCACGTCCCGGTTCGTGATCGCCCATGCCTCCTCCACGGTCTTCCCCTTCGCGAGCTCGGTCACCATGCTCGAGGTCGCGATGGCCGCGGCGCACCCGAAGGTCTGGAATTTGATGTCCTCGATCCGGTTCTCCCGTATCTTCAGGAAGATCTTCATGATGTCGCCGCAGACCGGGTTCCCGACCTCCCCCACCCCGTCGGCGTCCGGGATCTCCCCCATGTTCCGGGGGTTCCGGAAGTGCTCCATCACCTTCTCGGTGTACGTCTCAACCACCCTTCCGCCTGAAGTCCGCATAGAGGGGCGACATGGCCCTGAGCCGGTCCACGACCCCCGGGAGCACCTGGAGCACGAAGTCCACGTCCTCCTCCCGGTTCGCGTCCCCGAGGGTGAGGCGCAGCGAGCCATGGGCCACCTCGTGGGTGAGGCCCATGGCGAGGAGGACATGGGACGGCTCGAGGGACCCGGAGGTGCAGGCCGATCCCGTGGACCCGCAGACGCCGAACCCGTCGAGCGAGAGGAGCATGGACTCTCCCTCGATGAACTCGATGGAGATGTTGACATTCCCCGGGAGGCGCTTTTCCGGGTGCCCGTTCAGCCGCGAATGGGGAATGCCGAGGATCCCTCTGGTGAGCCGGTCCCGCATAGCCTGGATCTTCCGGTTGTGCCCCTCGATGTCTGAGGTTGCCATCTCGATGGCCTTCCCCAGGCCAACGATCCCGGCCAGGTTCTCGGTCCCTGCCCTCTTCTTCTGCTCCTGCCCGCCCCCGTGGATCAGGCTGTCGATCCTTGTCCCCCTTCGGATATAGAGCGCCCCCGCCCCCTTCGGGCCATAGAACTTGTGGGCAGAGAGCGAGAGGAGGTCGATATTCTGGCCCTGGACGTCGATGGGGACGTTGCCGACGGCCTGGACGGCATCGGTATGGAACGGGACCTTATGCTCGTGCGCGACCGCCCCGAGTTCCTTCACCGGTTCGATGGTGCCCATCTCGTTGTTCGCGTACATGATCGAGACGAGGATGGTATCCTTCCGGATCGCCCGCCCGAGCTCACCGGGATCCACGAGCCCGTATTGATCAACAGGGAGGCAGGTGACCTCGAACCCCTGCTTCTCGAGCCACTGGCACGGGTGGATGACCGCGTGGTGCTCGATCTTCGAGGTAATGATGTGGGTCCCCTTCTTCCGGTTGGCAAAAGCGACCCCCTTGAGCGCCCAGTTGTCGGACTCGCTCCCTCCGGCGGTGAAGTAGATCTCGTCGGCCCTCGCCCCGAGAGCCTTCGCCACCCTCCCCCGCGCCGCCTCCACGGCCTGCCTCGACTCCATGGCAAGGGAGTAGACCGAGGAGGGGTTCCCGAACCGCTCCGTGAAGTACGGGAGCATCTCGGTGAGAACCTCGGGTTTCGTGAAGGTGGTGGCCGCGTGGTCCATGTACACGATCCGCTGTCCCATAGGTACCTCCTCTGTGACCTGAGTTATCCCTCAAAGGATATGATAAGCCCGCTGGTGAACCCCGGGGGCCCCGGGCAAAAATTTATGTCCTCTCAGAGATCACTTCACAATTGTGAATGGCACATATTATTGCCCCTGGATTCACTTAAAGGTACTGCTATGGTGAAGGCCCCCTGCCAGCAGATCGTCTGGGATGTGCTCCCTGCCATCAGGGCGGCTCTCGCTGCCGAACTCGTCAAAAACGGCGTATCCCAGCAGGAGGTGGCAAAGCTCCTCGAGATCGCCCCGTCTGCCGTTTCCCAGTACCTCTCCGGGAAACGGGGGTAC
>DATIYO010000165.1:0-11263 GCA_035517575.1 Methanomicrobiales archaeon | reverse complement strand
CTGTTCCGACCAGGACCCCGATCTGGATCAGCTGCTCTCTCGTGAGGCGCAGGCCGTCCAGCACTTCTGAGAGGAGGAGCTTCTCGGGGTTCACCGTGATGGTCCTGCCCCGCACCTTCCGCTTCCCCGAGACCGTCAGGTTCCGGACGAGGACGGGCGCCCCAAAGAGGAGGAGGTCGTAGTCCTGCGACACGGCGTAGGTCGCGTTCCCTTTCGCGACCATTTGGGCGGCCTGCGCCTCGCCCTCGGAGGGGGCCTGGACCCAGGGGATGCCGAGGAGCCCGAGGAGCTCCTTCGACGACGAAATGACGAACTCGTCCACCCGCGAGGAGGCCTGGGCATGCTTCCGCGCCTCGGCGATGTCGCCCCTCGCCTTCGCCTCCTCCCACTTCGCCCCCGCTTCGCGGCGGATCTCCTTTCGCTCCGCGATGGTCCCGCTCTTGAACTCGGGCGGGGTGCCGTCGAAGACGAAGACCGGCCGGATGCCGATCTCGAGGAAGTTCAGCACCCGGAAGAGGATGCCCGACAGGTGGGAGGTGACCCGGCCGCGGGAGTCCATCAGGGGCGTCCCGTCGGGCTGGCGGATGATGGAGAGGAACTGGTAGAGGGCGTTGTGGGCGTCGATGGCGGCGACCCCCGCGAGGGTCTCCCAGCCCACCGGCTTCTTGTACGGGAGGAGGAGGTCGCGGATATCGACGCCCACGGGATAGGCCTCCTGGCGGTATCGGCCCGGGTCAGCGGTACATCCGCTTCGAGAGCTCCTGGATGACGCCGTTGACATGGTCAACGGTGCTGTCGTACTTCCTCGCCATCCCCGCCGAGATCTCCTCCAGGTTCACCCGGATGGTCCGCTCGCGGGAGACGACGCTCGCGTCGAGCCGCTGGATCTTCCGGCCGAGGGAGAGGAAGAGGCCCGCGATGGAGAGCATCATGAGCGTCGCGGCAGAGGCGATGACCGCGTCCTGCCAGAGGCGCATCACGAGGACCAGGGTGGAGATGACGAGGACGAGGGTGAGCACGATATCCGGGATCGAGCTACGGATCTCCATGCTTTTAATGTTGAAGTCCCATTATTTAAAATACCCGTGAGGGAGTGGTGTTACCCGATGCCCTTTGACCTGAAGAATTACCTCCCCGTGCTCGCCATGCCCGGGATGCTCCTCGTCGTCGAGCTCATCGCCCTCTTCCTCTCCCACCCGCTCCAGGCGGCGGGGGTGGTCGCCCTCCCCTACCCGCCCGAGAGCATCTGGAACACGGTCCTCTTCCTCGCGATGCTCCTCGCCTTCACCCTCTTCATCCTGATCCTGATCCGGTTCGGGGTGAAGCGGCTCCTCTCGGCGATCATCGCCCTCTCCCTCTTCTTCACCTTCTACTACATCTTCGCCTCGCTCTCCATCGCGGCCGCGGGGGAGACGAACCTCGCCGGCCTCGCGACCCTGGTACTCTCCATCGGGGCGACGGTGGTCCTCTACAAGTTCCCCGAGTGGTACGTCATCGACACGCTGGGGATCCTCCTCTGCGCAGGGGTCGCGTCCATCTTCGGGATCGCGGTCGGGATCATCCCCGCCCTCGTCCTCCTCGTGCTCCTCGCGGTGTACGACGCCATCTCCGTCTACCGCACGAAGCACATGATCACCCTCGCCGAGGGCGTGCTCTCCCTGAAGGCGCCCATCCTCTTCGTCATCCCGAAGCGGCGGGACTACTCCTTCATCAAAGAGGGGCTCGCGGTGAAGAGCGAGGACGGCGAGCCGAAGGAGCGGGGCGCCTTCGTCATCGGGATGGGGGACATGATCATGCCGACCATCCTCGTCGTCTCGGCAAACGTCTTCCTGGGGGGGACCGGGTTCTTCTCCCTCCCAGCCGTCGGGGCGATGATCGGGTCCCTCGCCGGCCTCGGCGTCCTCCTCACCATGGTGAAGCAGGGGAAGCCGCAGGCCGGCCTCCCGCCCCTGAACGCGGGGACCATCATCGGGTTTCTCGTCGGCTGCGTCCTCGCAGGGGCGTGGGGCTGGGTCTGAGGGCGAGGAGCCCGCCGAGGACCGCCTCCACCCCCTCGCCGGTCAGGGTGGACATGTTCGGGAACCCGTCGAGGCCCTGCACGTCCGCCTTGTTCACCACCGCGACGAGGGGAACCTGCACCATCCCCTTCACCTCCCCGAGGAGGGCGAGCTGGCTGTCGAGGGGATAGCCGCACCGCTCGCTCGGGTCGAGGATGAAGAGGACCGCGTTTGCCGCGTGCATGAGGGCCGAGACCGCCTGCCGCTCGATGGGGCTCCGGTCCTCGGGCGGGCGGTCCAGGATGCCCGGCGTGTCGACGAACTGGACCCCCGCCGACCGGCCGTCCCTCCGGTGCCCGACGATGATCCCCTTCGTCGTGAAGGGGTAGGAGGCGACCTCGGGCTCGGCGGTGGAGACGAGCCGGATGAAGGAGGACTTCCCGACGTTCGGGTACCCCGCGACGACGACCGTGAACTCGTCGGTGAGCACGGGGAGGGTGCGGAGGGTGTTCCTCACCTCGTTCAGGAACCGGAGCTCGCCGTCGGCCTTGTGGACGATGGAGGAGAGCCGGGCGACCGCCCGCTTCCGCACGCCCCGGGTCTCTGCCGAGCGCCGCATCTCCCTCGACATCTGCCCGCCGATCCGCCTCGTGTTCGAGGCGGCCCACCCGACCATCCCGAGGGCGATCTTCAGCCGCTCGAGGCCGAAGAGGATCTCGACGAGGTCACGGTAGAACGGCGGGAGGTCCTCGAACTCGGGGAAGGAGCGGATCACCTTCACGAGCCGGTCATGGAGCGATGCCGCGATGGCCATCACGAACTCGCGGTCGGCGCGCTCCTTGTTCTTCTTCTCCTTCATCCGGGATGCCGCCCTCCGGAGGGAGCGGTCCATCACCTCGTCCGCCGTGGGAACCGTCGGGATTTTCTCGAGATCCACGCCACACAACCGAACTTATATATCCGATTTCCTATGATTAATCATTATGGATCTGTCCCTGATCCAGAAAGAGATCCTGATCACGCTCATCACCCTCTACCACCAGCACTCGCACGCCATCAAGGGGGAGGAGATAGCCGAGGTCCTCAACCGGAACCCGGGCACGGTGAGGAACCAGATGCAGGCCCTGAAGGCCATCGGCTTTGTCGACGGCGTGCCCGGGCCGAAGGGGGGCTACAACCCCACCTCCCTCGCCTACCGCGAGCTGAACCTCTCGAAGATCGACCAGGAGGCCACGGTCTCCATCTCGCGGAACGGCGGGCCCGTGCCCGGGATGCGGGTCACCGAGGTGGACTTCACCACCCTCTGCCACCCCGACCTCTGCCACGCGATGGTCAAGGTCGTGGGGTCGGTGAAGACCTTCGAGATCGGCGAGGAGATCGCCATCGGGCCGACGCCCGTGAACAAGCTGATCATCAGGGGCGAGATCTACGGGAAAGACGAGGTGGAGCAGTCCCTCCTCATCTCCATCTCGGAGATGATCTCCCTCCCGAAGAAGCCAATCCGGAACTTCATGAGCACCCCCCTCGTCGCCGTCCCGCCCGACGCGAGCTTCCGGGAGGCCATCCACCTCTTCTCGGCGAAACGGATCCATGGCGCACCGGTCATGAAGGGCGGGGAGCTCCTGGGGATCGTGACCCTCACCGACATCGCGAAGGGCATCGACGGGGACCTCCCCCTCGGCACGCCCGTGTCGAGGGTCATGACGAGCGACGTGGTCTTCGCCGATGCCGAGACGAAGCTCTACGAGGTCGTGACCCGGTTCAAGGAGCAGGAGATCGGGAGGCTGATCGTCGTCGAGAACGGGAAGCCCGTCGGGATCCTGACCCAGTCCGACGTCCTCGGGGTCTTCCCCTCCCTCTGACCGCGGACCGGCCAGCAGGAGAGCTACCGGTCCATCCGGGCCCGTCCCGCGGGCTCCGGCCGGCACGGGCCAGCGTACAAATCCCGATTATGGTTCAGAATGTAATAATTTCCCGATTTCGCCCGTCTGTCGCAGGGAACAATTTAAGTATTCCCACGTTCCTCTTTTTTAATATGAGCATGATTTTATCCCGCAACCTGTCGAGAAAAAAGGTCATGTCCAATGACGGGATGGTCATCGGGACGCTCCGGAACGTCATGGTGGACTTCGATACCGGCCAGGTCGTGGACCTCATCGTGGTCCCTGACCCCAACTTCAATGTCGAGGGCTTCCGCATGGACGGCGACCGCATGTTCATCCCCTTCGAGGCCGTGAAGGACATCAAGGACTATATCGTCGTGGACCGCTATCTCTCCAAGAAGTAGGGGAGATACCGCGCCACAGCCTCGGCAAACCCGTCCCCATCCTCTTTTTCCGCGACATAGTCCGCGACCGCCCTGACCCGTTCCCGGGCGTTCTTCACCGCGACCCCGATCCCCGCCACCTCGAGCATCTCGACATCGTTCTCGGAGTCCCCGACGGCGAGGAACTCGCCCGCGGGGATCCCCAGCTCCGCGGCGAGCCGCCCGAGGGCGAACCCCTTGCTGATCCCCCCGGGCTGGAGGTGGATGGCGAAGCCGGTGTCGAGGACCTTCACCGGCTGCCCCCGCACCACCTCCCTCACCTCGTCGGCAGGGACCGTGCGGGCGAAGGCCACGTCCGAGAAGCGGTACTTCTCGCCGAAGAGTTCCAGGGTGACCCCTTTCCCGCGGTAATACTCCTCGAGGACCCGGTACGCCCCGAGCGCCACCCGACGGTCCCCGAGGACCCTCAGCTCGCCCGAGAACCCGATCCGGTAGGCGCCGCCGTTCTCGGCGATGATCGTACCCGAGGTCCCGATCGCCCGGGCGATGGCGTCCAGGAAGCAGGCGGTGTTCCCGCTCGCGAGCACCACCTCGACGCCCTTCCCGAGGAGGTCGCGGATGCACGAGATGGCGGCGAGGCTCACGCGGCGCCCGCGGTCGGTGATGGTCCCGTCGACATCGCAGGCGAGGGCGCGAAGGGTCGGCACGCTTCTTGATCTCGTCCCGATCCGTTAAAAAGGGAGGTGTCCGGAGCCGGTCTTCAGGCCGCCTTCAGGCCCGACTGCTCCACCAGGAAGACCGCCTCGCCCTCGGGGAGGTTCGGGCTGTCCACGAGCTTCGCGATCCGCTTCCCGCCCTTGCTCTTCCGCAGGTAGATCCGGAAGGTCGCGGTGTGCCCGACGATGTTCCCGCCGATGGGCTTTGTCGGGTCGCCGAAGAAGACCGCCGGGTTCGAGAGGACCTGGTTCGTGACGAGCCCGACCGCGTTGTGCTCGTCCAGGAGCTTGAAGAGGTCATGCATGTGCCGGTTCAGCTTCTGCTGCCGGGCCGCGAGGGTGCCGCGCCCGGCGTACTCGGCCCGGAAGTGGGCCGTGAGGGAGTCGACGATGAAGAGGCGCACGGGCTTCTCGCTGTCCCTGAGCTCGTTCGCGAGCTCCCGGGCGTTCTCGACCATGAGCATCTGGTGGTCCGAGGTGTGGGCCCGGGCGACGTGGATGTGGTCGAGGAAATCCTGGACCGGGGGGACGTCTATCCCGAGGCCGTTCACCATCTGCTCGATCCGCTCGGGCCGGAAGGTGTTCTCGGTGTCGATGAAGACGCAGCTGCCGTTCAGGCCCCCGGCATCCTCGGGGAGCTGGACGTTCACCGCCATCTGGTGGACGATCTGGCTCTTCCCTGACCCGAACTCGCCGTAGAGCTCGGTGATGGCCTGGGTCTCGAACCCGCCGCCGAGGAGGTTGTCCAGCTCGGGCACGAGGGTCCTGAGCTTCTTCACGTTCTTCCGCTGCTCCATGATGTCCGCGCCCGTCCGGAACGAGGTCACGACGGCCTTTTCCTTCGCGGCCCTGACGAGCTTCTTTGCCACCGCCTCGCTGATCTCGGCCACCTCGGCGAGCTCCGCCGTCGACGCGGTCGCGATGCTCTCCACGGACGTGTACCCTGCCTCTTTCAGCTTGTCGGCCGTCGTCGGCCCGACTCCCGGCAGATCTTCCAGATCGTTTCCGTTTCCTGACATATCCTTCTCTCCCCTCGGGGATCGAGTTGTACTTCCCCGTTCCCCGGCACTCTTTATAGACTTGGCGGGCGTGCGCCGTGAAAGTGATCCTCTCCGGCGGCCGCCGTCCCCCCGCACCGGGCTCACCCGCCGATACCGGCCCTGAGCCGTGCGAGGCGGTCCCTCGCGCCGACCGGGTCCGGATCCCGCACCTCGACCTCCGACGGGAGGATCCGCCGCCGCACCCTCTTCCCCCGGATCCGGACCAGGCGGCCCACGGGGATGTCCCCCTCCACCGGCCGGCACTCCCCCGCGGCTTCCACGAGGCAGGGCCCCGAGGCGGTGGGGATCACGAGGCCCTCGAGCTCGACCGGTTCGGCCTCGCCCCCCGGGAGCACGACGGCGCTCCCCCGCCCGGCATGGAGCTCGAGGCCCCCCTCCCGCCCCCGGCGGACCTGGACCCGGTAGGCCGAGACCTGGTCCCCCGGCGCGATGTCGAGGGCCGCCTTCTCCCCCCAGAGGACGAGGGGGATCTCCCCGCTCCCATCGGAGATCGTGAGGTTCCTGACCGACGAGGGCTGCCCCTGCCGGGTGGTGAAGCTCCGGGCGGGGCGGGCGGAACCCACGGTCCCGCTCACCGAGACGAACCCGGATTCGGGGACCTTCGAGCCGAGGATCTCCCCGATCCGGGCGAGGGGGACCGCGACCTCCTGTTCGAGGGGGATCACCTCTCCCTTCTCGTCCAGCTGGTACTCGTCGCCGTTTCCCTTCGAGGAACGGGTCGCCCCGACGATCCTCACCGAGGAGCCGGCCGCGATGCCCGCGAGGAGGTCCGGCTCCCAGCAGACGAGCCGGGAGGTCTCCGCGGGGTTCCCGACGACGAGCTCGGCCATGCGGCCCTCGGAACCGTCCCTGCGGGCGAAGGTCCGGGGCCGCCCGATCTCGATGACCCGCACGACGAGCTCCGGCACCTTCTCGGGGGGGAGGAACCGCCGGTCGGGGGCCATGCCGCAGCTGATCTCGCAGTCAGCCTTCCGGAAGGCCATGGCGGTCACCTCGCCCTTCCCCCGCGGGGAGGGCTTCGCGATCACCTCGAGGACCTCCCCGACGCCGACCTCGGTCGCCGCCTGGGCCTTTTCGTCCCAGAGCACCACCCGCGCCTGCCCCGTCTCGTCCGCGAGGAGGATGTCGGCCACCTGGCCCTCGGTGCCGTCACTCCTCCTGAATCCATGGGGGGCGGTGGTGGAGACGACCTTCCCGAAGAAGGAGGAGAGGCTGCTCCCTGCCGCGAGGTCCCGGATCTTGACATGGGTCCTCCCGAGGTCCCGGACCACGATCATCGCCGCGGTCGGCTCGTCGAGGAGGTCCCCGCTCTCCTCCATCACCGCCCCGACCCGGCGGTCGAACTCCTCCTGGGTGAGGAGGTCGTCGACGAGCGCGTAGTGGAAGCTCATGGGGCCCGGTGCCGCCTACCGGCCTCCCTGCCAGGGGGGCCGCTCCGTCGCGGCGGTGAGGTCGCCCGTCGTCTCAGCCCGCCGCATGGGGGCGGCATCGGGGCCCCTGACCAGGACCTCCGCGCACCTGGGCCTCCCGTTGTACTGGGAGGACATGGCGAAGCCGTACGCCCCTGTGTCGAGGACCGCGACCAGGTCCCCCGCCGCGACCTGCGGGAGGTCCCGGTCCTCGGCGAGGAGGTCGCCCGTCTCGCAGATCGGCCCCGCGATGGTGTACCGGTGGGCCGGCGGCCGGTCGGCCTTGTTCGCCACCACGACGTCGTGGTGGGAGCCGTACATCACCGGCCGGACGAGGAGGTTGAAGCCTGCGTCGACGTTCGCGAACCGCCGGTGGGCCTCCTTCACCGAGTTCACCCGGGCGAGGAGGACGGTGGAATCGGCGACGAGGTACCGGCCGGGCTCCACCCAGAGCTCGGGCGCGATCCCCGCCTCTTTCACCCCCGCCGAGAAGACGGGCACCACCGCGGCGGCATAGTCCTGGAATGACGGCGCGGCATCGGCCCCGTGCCGGTAGGGGATGCCGAGGCCTCCCCCGAGGTCGATGAACCTGAGCTTCACCCCGAGGTCGGTGAGGCCGGCCGCGAGGTCGGTCATCACCCTCGCCGCGCGGGCGAAGGGCTCGACCTCGAGGATCTGCGACCCGATGTGGCAGTGGATGCCGGCGGGGGTCACGTGCTCGCAGGCGAGGGCGGCCCGGTACGCCCCCAGGATGTCGCCGGCCGGGATGCCGAACTTCGAGGTGCGCAGGCCGGTCGCGATCTTCGGGTGGGTGGGCACCTCGAGGGCGGGGTTCACCCGGAAGGAGATCTCGGGCCTCTTCCCCGCATCCCCCGCGATCCGGTCGAGCTCGCGGAGCTCGTCCAGGCAGTCCACCGAGACCCGGACCCCCTTCTCCACGGCGAGGGCGAGGTCGGCGGGGCTCTTGGATGAGCCGTTGAAGAGGAGCCGGTCGGGGTCCATCCCTGCCCCGAGGGCGAGCTCCAGCTCGCCCGCCGAGAAGACGTCGGCCCCCGCTCCCTCTCCGGCGAGGGCCCGCAGGATCGCGGGGTTCCCGTTCGCCTTCGCGGCATAGAGGACCCGAACCCGGTCGTAGCGGGAGGAGAGGGCCCCGTATACCTCGCGGTAGCGGGCGCGGACCCGGTCCTCGTCGGTGACATAGAGGGGCGTCCCGAACTTCGCCGCGAGGGCGACGGTGTCGTGCCCGCCGATGTGGAGGTGGCCCCCTTTCACCGAGAGGCCGGGGGGGAGGTTCACAGGTCGAGCCCCCTCATCCGGTCCAGCGCCTCGGCGATCCGCTCCTTCGACCGGGTGATGGCGAACCGGACGTAGTTCTCCCCGAACTGCCCGAAGCCGATCCCCGGGGTGACGACGATCCCCGCCTCCTCGAGGAGCCGGCGGGCGAATTCAAAGCCGTTCTCCACCGGCATCCAGACGTAGAACGTCGCCTGGGGGAGGGCGACGGGGAAGCCCAGGTCCCTGAGGCCCCCGACGAGGAGGTTCCTCCGTTCCTGGTAGACCTCCGCGGCCTGCCTGACCGGGTCCTGGGGGCCGGTGAGGGCGGCGATGGCGGCGCGCTGGACGGCGTTGAAGACCCCCGAGTCGACGTTCGTCTTCACCTGCTTCAGGCCCTTTATCACCTCCATCTTCCCGCAGGCCATCCCGACCCGCCAGCCGGTCATGTTGTAGGTCTTCGAGAGGGAGTGCATCTCGATCCCCGCCTCGAAGGCCTCGTGGGCGGAAAGGAAGGAGGGGGCGCGGTAGCCGTCGAAGGCCACCTCGGAGTACGCGTTGTCGTGGACGACGACCAGGTCGTGCTCGCAGGCGAAGTCCGCCACCTCGTCGAAGAACTCGGTCGGGGCCGTCGCCGCCGTCGGGTTGTTCGGGTAGTTCAGGAAGAGGAGTTTCGCCTTTGCAAGGACGTTCTTCGGGACCGCCGCGAGGTCGGGGAGGAAGCCGTTCCCGGCGAGGAGGGGCATCGCGTGGACCCTCCCCTCGGCAAAGAGGGTCGAGGTGCGGTACACGGGATAGCCCGGGTCGGGGACGAGGACGTACTCGCCCGGGTTCACGAACGCCTCGGGGATGTGGGCGATCCCGTCCTTTGACCCCATGAGCGCCGTTACCTCGGTCTCGGGGTCCAGGTTCACCGAGAACCGGTGCCGGTACCACGCGGCGACGGCCTCCCGGAACTCGCCCATCCCCGCGTAGGACGGGTAGTGGTGGTTCGCGGGGTCCCTCGCGGCCGTGCAGAGGGCCTCGACGACGTGGGGGGGCGTCGGGAGGTCGGGGTCGCCGATCCCGAGGTCGATGACGTCCACCCCGCGCTTCACCTGCTCTGCCTTCAGCTCGTCGATCCGGGCAAAGAGGTACGGGGGGAGGCTCCCCAGCCGGTTCGCGTACATCGTTTCCTTACTATGGAGCCCGGGTCTCTTAATCTCGGCGGTCAGGCGGGGAGGGCACGGATCCCCGTTCCGGCAGGGAAAATCCTTTCAACCGGGTGGGCGAAACCCTGTGGGGAGGCGGCGTCCTCCCGGGTCGGGATGGTGTGAAGGGCGACAGGGTCATGCTCGTTCTCTCGACGGTGCCGGAGGCGGACTCGGCCCGTATCTCGGAGACCCTCGTCTCCGAGCGGCTCGTGGCGTGCGTGAACGCGGCACCGGTCCGGTCCACTTACCGGTGGAGGGGCGAGATCTGCAGGGACCGGGAAGAGCTGCTCGTGATGAAGACGAGGGAGACCCTCTTCCCCCGCCTGATGGAACGGCTGAGGGAGATCCACCCGTACGAGGTCCCGGAGATCCTCGCCGTCCCCGTCTGGGGAGGCTTCCCCGGCTACCTCGGCTGGGTGCTCGACGAGACCGGCCCCGCGGGGGAACCGGGTGGATAAGCTCATGAAGGAACGCGACCCAAACTCCGGAACCGGGGTGACGTGATGGACGAGACCGGCCGGGAGACCGCTTCGGGAGGACAGGGGGGAAAGACCGCGCTCCTCCTCCTCGGGTGCCCCGAGGTGCCGGTCCAGATGGGGATCGCGCTCTACCTCGCGAGCCGGCTCGAGAAGAGCGGCATTTCGGTCTCGGTCGCGGGGAACCCGTCGGTAATCCAGCTGATCCGGGTCTCGGACCCCGACCAGCACTACATCCGGCGGGTGATGAACCTGGAGAGGGCGATGGCCGACCTGATCGAGGGCAGGGTGCGCCCCGACCTCGTCGTCTCCTTCGCCCACAACGATGCCGGCATCTCCTACGCAGCGACCGTCCGGCACGTCTTCCCCTCGCGGCTCCTCCTCGTCATCTTCGGGCGGGAGGCCGAGAGCCTCGCGGGGGAGGCCGAGATCGAGTGCGAGAAGGTCGTCGAGAAGGCCGTCCATAACCCAACCCAGCTGAAGAAGAAGATCGACCAGGTGTTCGGATGGGCTGCATCGAGGACCTGAAATACGAGACGTTGCTCTCCCACGCGAGCTTCAAGGAGTGCCGCGACTACGTGAAGGAGCACTTCTCCGAGCGGTACGAGGTCCAGCCGGGTTACAAGATCTTCGAGTCCTACATCATCGGCATCCCGCCCATCGTCATCGGGATCGACGGGGACACGGTCGTCTTCCCGTACACGAAGCCCTGCCACGGGACGTTCCTCCTCCGGATCGAGTGCGCCGACGAGGTCGCCCGTCTCAGGAAGGAAAAGAAGCGATGACGGACGGCACCCGACCACAGGGACCCGGATCACCCGTGAAGGGGTCTCCTCTCCACCGGGCCGCCCTGTTCGTCATCTCGGTCGGTAT
>DATIYO010000164.1:0-15436 GCA_035517575.1 Methanomicrobiales archaeon | reverse complement strand
CGAGCGGTTCGGTGAGCGACGACCATGTCGTCCGGATCCCGACGCAGCCCGAGCTGCGGATCTCGGTCGCTTCAGGAGTGACCCCTGGCGCGATGGACGATACCGTCGCGTGGATGTCAGGATACTCGATCCGAACCTCCTCGATGGCGTCCATCCCGGGCACGATCCCCTCACACACGAGGTACCCGTACGCGAAGGCCTCCAGGTCCCGCGGGGTGATGGTGAGGCTCGCGAGCCGGGTCCCGTTCACGAGGAGGTTCACGGTCTCCTCGACGCAGACGTCCGCCCGGGCCTCGGCGACGCTCTCCCCGTCGATGTCGAGGATGTCGTAGTCCTGGGTGACGGGCGGGACGGGGAGGCCTTTTCCTCTGCCGGATCCTTCAGGAGGGAGGTTCATGGATTTTCCCGTTCTTGGCAGGTATCAGAGGTTGATTCGCGCCAATGGTTCATATGTAATTGTATCCGATGCGGTCAGACGGACGATGGCGAGCCCTCAGTCCTTCCCCAGCCCGTCGAGGAACAACCGGTGCAGCCTCATATCGCCAGACAGCTCGGGATGGAAGCAGAGCCCCAGGTGCTTTCCCTGCCTGACCGCAACGGGGGCACCGTCGACCTCAGCAAGAACCTCCACGCCCTTCCCGACCCGTGAGATGATCGGTGCCCGGATGAAGACCGCGTGGAACGGGGAGTCGAGGCCCCTGACGGGGAGGTCGGCCTCGAAGGAGTCCTTCTGCCGGCCGAAGGCGTTCCGCTCGACGTCGATATCGATGAGGCCGAGGGGCCTCACCCGGGGGTCGGGGACGACTTTTGCGAGGAGGATGAGCCCCGCGCAGGTGGCGAAGATCCCGCCCTGGAACTCCGCGACGGGCTCCCTCATCCCGTTCCGGTCGATGAGCCTCGAGATGGTGGTGGACTCCCCGCCCGGGATGGCGAGGCCGTCGAGGGAGGGAATCTGCTCCGCTCTCCTGACCGCGACGACCTCCGATTCCCGGGAGAGCCCCGAGCCTGCGATTGCTCTCCGGAAGGCCTCGATGTGCTCGGAGACGTCCCCCTGGAGGTCGAGGACGCCGATCCTAACGCCCACGGGTCTGGAGCACCTCGTCCGGCTTCAGGAGGTGGATGTCGAGCCCCCGCATCGCGTCCCCGAGGTCCCTCGAGACCTCGGCGATGGTCCGGGGGTCGTCGTAGTGGTTGACCGCCTCGACGATGGCCTTCGCCATCCGGGCCGGGTTCTGGGAGAGGAAGATCCCCGAGCCGACGAAGACCCCGTCGGCGCCGAGCTGCATCATCATCGCGGCATCGGCGGGGGTCGCGATCCCGCCCGCCGAGAAGTTCACGACGGGGAGCCGGCCCCGCTTCGTGGTCTCGAGGACGAGCCCCGCGGGCGCCTCGATGGCCCGCGCCCGGTCCATCATCTCCTGGGTGGACTTCCCCTGGAGGGCGCGGATCTCGCCCATGATGTTCCGCATGTGCCGCACCGCCTCGACGACGTTCCCCGTCCCTGCCTCGCCCTTCGTCCGGATCATCGCCGCCCCCTCGTCGATCCGGCGGAGCGCCTCGCCGAGGTCCCTCGCGCCGCAGACGAAGGGCACCGAGAACTGGCTCTTGTCGATGTGGAACTGCTCGTCGGCCGGCGTGAGCACCTCGCTCTCGTCGATCATGTCCACCCCGAGGGACTCGAGGATCTGGGCCTCCACGAAGTGCCCTATCCGCACCTTGGCCATCACCGGGATGGAGACCGCGTCCATGATCTCCGTGACCCGGGCGGGGTCGGCCATCCGGGCCACCCCTCCCGCCTTCCTGATATCGGCCGGCACCCGCTCGAGGGCCATCACCGCGACGGCCCCGGCCTCCTCGGCGATCACCGCCTGCTCGGCGTTCACCACGTCCATGATCACCCCGCCCTTCTGCATGGACGCAAAGCCGCGCTTGAGGAGCTCTGTGCCGAACCGAAGTTCCTCCAGCTTCATAGCATGATACGTAAGGGGGTCATACCCATAAAAATAGCGCGGCCACGAGGATCGCCGCGAGCGCGAGGGTCGCGGACCTGAGGGCCCGGACGAGGTCCCGCCCCCCCTCCGCGAGGCCCTTCTCCCCCGGGCCCATGGTGTAGACCCCGGGCTTCTCGAACCTGACCCCCGCCCCGCCCGCCATGATCGCCATGGGGATGCCCCCGTTCAGCCCGGGGCGCTTCCCCGCGTCCCGCCTGAGGCCCTCGAGGGCGGGCCGGAACCGTCCGGCGGCCGCGAAGTACGCGAGGAGCAGGGCGCCCGTCACCCGTGCGGGGATGAAGGTCAGGACATCGTCCATCCGGGCGGGGAACCACCCGATCCGGTCGCGGTGGTCGCGGTACCCGAGCATCGCGTCCATGGTGTTCGCCGCCCGGTAGAAGGCCGCGGCGGCGAGGCCGATGCCGAGGAAGGAGAAGGCCGCGAAGAAGAGGAGCGGGGCGGTGATGCTGTCCACCAGGTTCTCGGAGAGGGACTCGTAGGCCGCCGAGAGGGTCTGCTCCCGGGTGAGGCCCGAGGTCTCCCGGCTCACCATCCTCCCCACCGCCTCACGCCCCTTCCCGAGGTCCGCGCCGGCCGCGGCCTCGACCGCGAGGGCATGCTCCTCGAGAGCCCGCCAGGAGAAGGTGGCCTTCAGGAGGAACGGCGCGGCGACGAGGAAGGCCCAGGAGGGGGCGAACCGGTCGACGAGGAGGAAGGGGAGGGCGAAGAGGCAGGCGGTCCCGAGCCCGCAGATCACGCCCGCGGCCCTCTGGAGCGAAGGGGCCCACCGGCCGGGTTCGCCCCACCAGCCGATGAGCCGGCCGAGGAGGGCCACGGGATGGAACCGGCTCTGCGGGTCGCCGATGATCCGGTCCACCGCGAGTGCCGCGGCGAGGACGAGCGCCGCGGCTAGGCCGGTCTCTGCAGCCATGGGAGGATCAGCGCGGCGAGGAGGACGAGGAAGGCGAGGTCCTTGAGAATCCCGAGACCGGGCAGGAACGACGCCCCGTAGAGGAGGATCCCGAGGAGGATCGGGCCGGCCTTCTGCCAGGGCACCTGGATCCCCGCGGGCTTCTCCTCCGGCTGCTCGGGCTGCGGCTCGGGAAGGGGTTTCCTCACGATGATCTGCATCTCCCCCTTCGTCCTCCCGTAGCCGGTGACGACCTCGAGGACGAAGGCGCCCTCCTCCGCGTCCCCGAAGATCGGGATCGCGAACTCGGTCTCGCCCTGGACGAAGAGGTTCTCGTGGGTGAAAGACGTGAACCGGGCGGGGTTCATGGCCGAGAGGCTCACGTGGAGGGGGTGGCCATGGTTGTTGAAGGAGAGGACGAGGTCCTTCCCCGCCTCGGTCATGACCTGGGCGGGGAGCTCGATGGAGTTGATCGCCTTCCGGTTCAGGTGGATCTCGCAGGCGGCCATGCCGGTCTCACCCCTTCCCGCGCTCCCTCGGGATCAGGTCGGGGATCCCATCGGTGATCGGGTACTCGACCCGGCAGGTCCCGCAGGCGAGGCCCCCCTCGAGGATCTCCCCCGCGTCCTCCCGGGCGGCCCGCAGGGCGAGGTCGCCCTTGCAGACCGGGCAGCAGAGGATGTCGAGGAGGGACCGCCTCATAGCTCCTTCCTCAGGTCGATGATGTGGGCGATGTCGGGCCCTGTCGATATGAGGGTCACGGGAGCCCCGATGTCCTTCTCGGCCTTCTGAACAAAGTCCTTCGCGGCCTTCGAGAGCCGGTTGTAGTCCGTGCAGCCGAAGCAGGCCGGGTCGATCCGGTCGATGCCCGTGATCGCGGCCTGGGTGCACCCGTTGATCATCGCGGAGTAGCGTGCCCTCTCCCCGTCCCAGGTCCCGATCCTCCTCGGCCGGTGGGTCACCGTCCCGAATTCCTCGATCCCGTGCTCCTTTGCCTCCTCGGGGGTCATCTCCGTCTCGAAGGGGCCTTCCCCCACCCGGGTCGGGTAGGCCTTGAAGACCACGATCACGTCGTCGATCCGGGTCGGCCCGACGCCGTTATCGGCGGCCATCTGGGAGGCCGAGGTGTCCTTGGAGGTGACATAGGGGTAGGTCCCGAAGTAGAGGGAGATGTAGAACCCCTGGGTGCCCTCGATGAGGACGAAGTCGTCGTCGTCGAGCGTCTCGTTGATCTCCGCGGGGACGTCCATCAGGTACCCGGCGAGCTCGGGGACGTCCTTTGCGAGCCGGCCGGTGCGCATGGCCCGGTCGGCGTTGGCGGGCCCGCAGCCCGTCCCCGTCGAACCGACCTTCTTGGACAGGTGGTCGCTCCCCCGGTCCCGGTCGATGTGGACCTGGTCGATGATCCCGCACCGCTCGTCGACGAAGGCCCTGCCCTTCACCCCGAGGAGCTCGACCTCGTGGAGGAAGACCCGCGGGTCGACGAGGACCCCGGTCCCGACGCAGAGGAGGGCGTCGGGGTACACGAACCCCGACGGGACCATCCTGACCCCGTAGGTCTTGTCGCCGGTCTGCACCGTGTGGCCGGCGTTCGGGCCGACCCCGCCCCGCGAGATGATGGCCGGCCGGTCCCGCTCGGCGATGTGTGCCACGATCTTCCCTTTTCCCTCGTCGCCGAAGAATCCACCAACGATGATTGTGCAGGGCATTATCCGATCGTATAGAATACGGGTGGATGGGATTTATGGTTTATGATGAGCGAGGTTTCATCAGAAACCGAGCTGGAGCGACCCGCCGTCAGGCGGGGTGCGACCCAAATGAGCGAGGTTTCATCAGAAACCGAGCTGGAGCGACCCGCCGTCAGGCGGGGTGCGACTGATGCGGGGACGCTCCGCGGCGGGCGATCTCCGACGGGAGAGGGTCAGGCTGCGGGCCGTGGCCGGGCCCCTTCCCCGGGGAAAGGTACTTCTGCCTCCCTTCCCAACGCTGATGGGTTGAGACCGTGGCACCGGCGTCGGCGAAGGTGGCCATCTTCCAGCACATGGAGACCGAGGGGCCGGGCGCCTTCCCGGGGATCCTGGAGTCGAGGAAGGTCCCCTTCGAGATATACCGGCTGGACGAGACGAACGAGGTCCCCGCGGGGATCCGCTCGCCCCTCGTCATCATGGGAGGGGCGATGTCGGTCCATGACGTGAAGGAGTTCCCGTTCCTGTCGGGGGAGAAGGAGACCATCCGGCGGTACCTCCGCGAGGGGAGGCCGGTCCTCGGGATCTGCCTCGGGGCCCAGCTCATCGCGGACGCGGCGGGGTCGAGGGTGTACCCGTTCCGGAAGGAGCTCGGGTGGTGCAGGGTCATGAAGGAAAACCCGGACGATTTCCCCGGTTTCCCCGACAGGATGGAGGTCTTCCAGTTCCACGGCGACACCTTCGACCTCCCCGAAGGGGGAGTCCTCCTCTGGAGGGGGGACGAGGTGCGGAACCAGATGTTCCTCCTCGGGAGCGCGACCGGGATCCAGTTCCACCCGGAGATCACTCTCCCGCTCGTCCGCGAGTGGATGAAGGACCTCCCCGACGGCGGGCTGGAGATGATGGTCGGGCAGTCTTCGCGCCTCATCCCCGCCTCGCACGCATTCTGCGGGCAGGTCGTGGACCGGTTCCTCCTACGGGGGACATGATGGACGGGATCAAGGGGCTCCTCCTCGACCTCGACGGGGTCCTCTACGTCGGTGACCGGCCGGTCCAGGGCGCGGCCGAGGCCCTCGCGGAGCTGAGGAACCGTGGGTACCCTGTCCGGTTCCTTTCGAATTCCACGAGGAGGAGCCGTGCGTCGGTCGCGGACCGGCTCAGGGGGATGGGGTTCCCTGTGCGGGACACCGAGATCCTCACCCCCGCGGTCGCCGCGGCGGCGATGCTCAGGAAGGAGGGGAGGAGCGCGTTTCTCCTCACCACGGGGGACGCCCACCGCGATTTCGAGGATGCGGGGGTACGGTTGAGCGAGGAACGGCCGGATGCCGTGGTTGTCGGGGACGCGGGTGACCGGTTCACCTACGGGTTCCTGAACCGGGCGATGCGGATGGTCCTCGGAGGCGCGGAGATCGTCGCCCTCGAGTTGGACCGGACCTGGATGGGCGCCGACGGGCCGATGCTCTCGGCCGGCCCCTTCGTCGCCGCCCTGGAATACGCCACGGGGCGGGAGGCGCTCTGCGTCGGGAAGCCGTCGGCCGGCTTCTTCGCCGCCGCCCTCGGTTCCCTCGGCGTCCCCGCCTCAGCCGCCGCCATGGTCGGCGACGACATCGAGACCGACGTGGGCGGAGCACAGCGGTGCGGGCTCCGCGGGATCCTGGTCAGGACGGGAAAGTTCAGGGAGGAGAGGCTCGCGGCGGCGGGGATCGTCCCCGATCTCGTCATCGGCTCCGTGGCCGATCTTCCCGGGATCCTCGGGTAGCGCGGGGCCGATCTGTTCAGCCTTCCCAGAAGAGGATTCCCGCGGGCTGACCCCGCGCCCCTTCCCTGACTTCGCCTGGGGGAAAGGTCCGTTCGAACGCCGTCTCGCAGTACTCCCGCGAGACATCGATCCCGATGAACCGCCTGCCTAAGGCGCGGGCAACCCTGGTCGTGGTCCCCGCGCCGTTGAAGGGGTCGAGGACCAGGTCGCCCCGGTAGGAGAAGAGCTTCATCACCCGGCGGGGGAGCTCTTCGGGGAACATGGCGGGATGGTTGTGCTCCTTCATCCGGTGCTCGGGCGGGAAGCTCCACCGCGCCATCACCCACTCCTTGAACTCCGCGACCGAGATGTCGATGTCCTCCCGCCGGCCGGCCTTCCGGTGGGTCTCCTTGTCAAAGACCTCGATGAACTCCCAGGTGTACTTCAGGTAGGGCATCGACGGGGACTTCCAGGAGCCCCATGCGGTGTACTTCGCGTTGTAGTTGTTCTTCTCCCAGAGGATCTCGGCCTTCCAGAGGAACCCCGCGTCGAGGAGCTGGCCGGAGATGATGTGGTGGGTGGGGACGTAGTCGGAGAAGAGGGGCTGGACGTTCACCGCGATCCTTCCGCCGGGCTTCAGCACCCGGTGGCACTCCCTCCAGACGCCGGCGAGCCGCTGGAAGTACTCGTTCCACTCCCGGGTGTCGTCCCGCGGGTCTCCCGCGTAGGCATGGCCGAAGTTGTAGGGAGGCGAGGTGACGACCAGGTCGACGCTCTCCGCGGGCATCGCCGAGATCACGGACTCCGCGTCGCCGCAGATGATCCGGTTCTCGAAGGCTTTGACCCCGTCGGGCTCCGCCGTGGGGATCCGGTCCCTCCGGTCCTTGGTGCCCTTCCTGATGCGCTCCTTCCCCGGCTTGTCCCTGACCTTCTCGGGCCTCAACCAGTTCCCTTGAGTGAACAATTCGTCGCGAACTCACTTATGTCGTTCGCTCTCACAAAGGGTCGCCCACCGTTCGCTCGCCCTGCTCTCTTCGTTCGCAGGCTCTGAAACCGTCCGGTTAGCGGTTCCATCGCCCTGCTCTCTTCGTTCGCAGGCTCTCAACCGGTCCCCTTCAGGGACCGCGTTGTCTCGTACGTGTTTAAGAGCAGCCACCGAAGGGCCGGATCGCCCTTTACCGGGATGACTGGCACCCCCCGGGTCCTCCTGAGCAGCTGCCCCTTTCTCATGACAGCCGGGTACCTCGCCGCCCTCGCGGCAAGGGATTCGAAGGTCGGGTCGGAGATGGTGTCGATGATCGCTCCGTGCATGGGAAAGCGGTGAGGAGGAGGAGATAAACCCCTTCGGGGTGCGCGGGGTGAAAGTGGGGGCAGACCCCCTCCCCGTCGGGGACCCGCAGGGGAGGGTTTAAACCTCTGGTGGGAGAATTAACCTGCGTTCATATGCTCGAGATCACGGACCTGCATGTCACCGTGGGGGAGAAGGAGATCCTCCATGACATCAACCTGAAGATCGGGGACGGGGAGACCCACGTCCTCATGGGGCCGAACGGCTCGGGGAAGAGCACCCTCCTCATGAGCATCATGGGCTTCTCCGGCTACAGGGTCACCCAGGGGAAGATCGTGTACAACGGGAAGGACATCACCGGCCTCCCCGTGAACGAGCGGGCGAAGGCGGGGATCGGCCTCATGTTCCAGCGGCCGCCGACCATCGGGGGGCTCAAGCTCGGCAAGCTCCTCGCGGTCACGTCGGGCGGGGCCCAGGAGGCGGTGGACGGCCAGGCGAGGGAGATGAACATGCTCCAGTTCCTCGGCCGCGACATCAACAAGGGGTTCTCGGGCGGGGAGATCAAGAGGAGCGAGATCCTCCAGCTCATGGTCCAGCACCCTGACTTCGTGATGCTCGACGAGCCCGAGAGCGGGGTGGACCTGGAGAACATCTCGCTCATCGGGGCCGCCATCGGGAAGCTCCTGGAGAAGGACAAGCACATCGTGAACCGGAGGAAGAGCGGGCTCATCATCACCCACACCGGCTTCATCCTGGACTACCTGGACGCGAACGTCGGGCACATGATGTGCGACGGGGTGATCAAGTGCCGCGGGAGCCCGCGGGAGATGCTCAAGGAGATCAAGGCGCGGGGCTATCGGGAGTGCATGGAATGCCAGAAGGTCTAGGCACCCCGTTCATCTCCCCCGAGGACCAGGAGCGGCTCCAGCAGTCCGGGATCGAGCTCTCGATGATCAACCGGTGCGGGTCGTACCTGCAGATGAACCAGGACGTCGTGCACGCCACCTGCTCCGCCGAGGGGGTCGAGGTCCTCTCCATCACCGACGCGCTGAAGCGGTACGCCTGGCTGAAGGACCACTACTGGAAGGTCGTCCCGAAGGACAGGGACGAGATCACGAAGGCCGTCGCCGCCCAGGAGAACCCGCGGGGCTATGTCATCATCGGGAGGAAGGGGACGAAGAACATCCTCCCCGTGCAGGCCTGCCTGTACCTGGGCCGCGAGCAGGTCCAGTACGTCCACAACATCATCATCGCCGAGGAGGGCGCCGAGCTCCACATCGTCTCGGGCTGCGCGAGCGGGCGGCACGTCGGGAAGGGCGGCGCCCACTACGGCATCTCCGAGTTCTACGTGAAGAAGAACGCGAAGATCTCGTTCACCATGATCCACACCTGGGGCGAGGAGATCGAGGTGTACCCGCGGTCGGCCTCTGTCGTCGAGGAGAACGGGACCTTCCTCTCGAACTACGTCTGCATGCAGCCGGTGAAGAAGGTGCAGATGTACCCGACGGCCACCCTCTCGGGGAAGAACGCCGTAGCCCGGTTCTCGAGCATCGTCATCGCCTCCCCGACCTCGTACATGGACCTCGGCTCCCGCGCCATCCTGGACGCCCAGGGGGCGAGCGCCGAGCTCATCACCCGGGCCATCACCCGGGGCGGGACCATCATCTCGCGGGGCGAGATCAGGGGGAACACGGCGGGGACGAAGGGCCACCTGGAGTGCAAGGGGCTCATCCTCAGGGACGGCCTGATCCATGCCATCCCCGAGATCGAGGGGGCGGTGGTGGGCACCGAGCTCTCCCACGAGGCCGCCGTGGGGAAGATCGCCCAGGAGGAGATCGAGTACCTCATGGCCCGCGGGCTCTCCGAGGACGAGGCCACGGCGACCATCATCCGCGGGTTCCTGGACGTGAAGATGACGGGGCTCCCCGACGTGCTCCAGCGGCAGATCGACGCCGCGATCGACACCGCCGAGAAAGGGTTCTGAGATGCCTTCGGATCCCTACGCCGCGACCCGCCACCGGATGGTCGAGGGGCAGATCCGGTCCCGCGGCATCCGGAACGAGCGGGTGCTCGCGGCGGTGGAGAAGGTCCCCCGCCACGTCTTCGTGCCCGACGACCTGAAGGGGATGGCCTACGACGACCGCCCCCTCCCCATCGGCGACGGGCAGACCATCTCCCAGCCCTACATCGTCGCCCTCATGACCGAGCTCCTCGACCCCCACATCGGCGACCGGGTCCTCGAGGTCGGCTCGGGGAGCGGGTACCAGGCGGCGATCCTCGCGGAGCTCGCCTCCGAGGTGATCTCCCTCGAGCGCATCCCCGCCGTCGCGGCCCGGGCGAGGCGCAACCTCTCTGCCGCCGGCAGCCGGCCCGTGGAGGTGGTCGTCGGGGACGGCACCCTCGGGTACCCGAGGAAGGCGCCGTACCAGGGGATCCTCGTCACCGCCGGGACCCCGGCGATCCCCCCGCCCCTCGTCGACCAGCTCGCCGACGGGGGGAGGCTCGTCGCGCCCGTGGGTCCTCAGGGGGTCCAGGAACTGATCCGGCTCGTGCGGGAGGGGGGAAAGGTCCGCGAGGAGAGCCACGGGGGCGTGGTCTTCGTCCCCCTCATCGGCGAGCACGGCTGGAGGGACGAGGGTGCCGGCTAGGGCCGTCCACGACATCACCCGGCCTCTCGGGGAGGACGTCCCCCTCTACCCGGGGGACCCGAAGCCGTCCTTCAGGCGGATGGACCGGGATGATTACACCTGCACCTGGCTCCGGCTGACCACCCACACGGGGACGCACCTGGATGCCCCGCTGCACTACCTCGCAGGAGGCACGCCGGTCGACCGGATCCCCCTGGAACGGCTCGTGGGGCCGGTCCAGGTCCTCGGGATGGAGGACGGGGAGGACGCCATCACCGCGGGCGACCTGAAAGGGAGAATCAGCGGAAAGGAGGGGGTCCTCCTCAGGACCCGGGCTTCAGGGGAGGGCTCCTTCGGCAGGGAATTCCCCCACCTCACCCCCGACGCGGCACGGTTCCTCGCGGAGGCAGGGCCAGCCGTGGTCGGCATCGACTCCCCCTCGGTGGAGTCGCCCGAGAGCGATGGCTCGGTCCACCGCGTGCTGCTCGGGGCGGGCATCCCCCTCCTCGAGCTCCTGGACCTCTCGGGGATCGAAGAGGGCGGGTACTTCATGGTGGCACTCCCCCTCCGGCTGGAGGGGCTGGACGGGTCGCCGGTAAGAGTGATCCTCATGGAGAGGGAGGCGGGCGCGGCATGACCTTCCTCTCCGACGCCGTGAAGGCCCTCGGGGAGACCGTCCACGGGAGCGGGTGCGAGGACGGCGCGGCCACCCTGCGGCGGGACCCCGACGCCCCGCGGTGCCAGTTCGAGCGGGGCGCCACTCTCCTCGCCTCCTTCGGCGGCCGGACCGCCCAGGTGGTGACCGACTCCCCCGTCCAGACGGGGACGAGGGTCTCCTCCCTCTTCGGGCAGGAGCTCCCCTCGCCCGAGCTGCGCACCGCCGCCCTCGGCATCGTGAACGTCGTCGCCGGTTTCCTCTGCCTCGGGAGGCGGTACCATGCCTGCGACCCCGCATGCCACGGGCCCTGCCTCGAGGAACTCCGCACCGAGATCGGGGGGCGGAAGGTCTTCACCCCCGTGCCGGTCCCCGTCATCTCGCGGGATCCCGCCTTCCAGAAGACCGGTGATTCCGGGGACGCCGGCGTCGTGGTGCTCACCGGCGCGGCCCTGATCGGCGAGGAGGAGGGCGACCGGCTCGGGGAACTCGCAGCGGGACGCGGGGTCCTCCTGATCGGGCCATCGACCGAGGGGGTGGCCTCCCTCCTCGGCCTCCCCCACTGGTGCCCCTATGGCCGCTGAATCCCGCCCGGATGGCAGGGACGCGCATATGCTCATAACGCTTCAGGAGAAACGCTAGGTATGCTCTTCGGCTCCTCGGGGGTGCGGAGGCCGTACGATCTCCCGTTCGCGGAGCTCGCCCTCGGCCTCGGGTCCGCCCTCGCCGCCACCGCGGAGGAGGTGGTCGTGGGGATGGACACCCGGACCTCGAGCCCGATCCTCGCCGACGCGGCCATCGCGGGGCTCCTCTCGGGGGGGGCCCGGGTCACCCTCGGGGGGATCGCCCCGTCGCCCACCGTCGCGTTCGCCGCCCGGGGCTTCGGCCTCGGGCTCATGGTCACCGCCTCCCACAACCCCGAGGAGTACAACGGCCTGAAGGTCTTCAACCCCGACGGCTCGTCCCTCACCCCGCCCCAGCAGGAGGAGGTCGAGCAGAGGATGGCGGCCGCCCCTGCGCGGAAGGGCTGGGAGTGCCAGGGCGATATCCGGGACGCCGACCTGGTCGCCGGGCACCGGGACGCGATCCTCTCGCGCAGGAAGATCGCGAGGGACCTCGTCGCGGTCGTCGACTGCGGGAACGGCGCGGGCTCGGTCATCACCCCCCGGACCCTCGCGGCGATGGGCGTCTCGGCCCTCCCCCTGAACTGCCACACGGGCGGCCACTTCGCCCGCCCCTCGGAACCCTCGGAGGAGGGGCTCGGCTACGTGGGGGAGCTCGTGCGGGCCGGGTCGGCCGACTGCGGGGTCGTCCACGACGGGGACGCCGACCGGATGATGGGGTTCGACGGGAAGGGGAGGTTCATCGACGGTGACCGGCTCATGGTCCTCTTCGCCCGGTACCTGGGGGCGAAGCGGGTGGTGACGACCATGGACGCCTCGATGATCATCGACGGGGAGGCCGAGGTGCAGCGGACGCCGGTCGGGGACACCTATGTCTCGACCCGGCTCCGGGAGTGGGGGGACTTCGGCGGGGAGCCCTCGGGGGCCTGGATCTTCCCGGGCCACTCCCTCTGCCCGGACGGTATCTACGCCGCCGCCCTGTTCTGCGAGATGGCCTCGGAGTGGCCGCTCGCCGAGGAACTGGACCGGATCCCCCGCTACCCCATCGTCAGGGAGTCGCACCCCTGCGGGGACGCGAGGGGGGTGCTCGCCCGGCTCGGGGCCGCCTCCCCGACCGACGGGATCCGGAGCGAGGAGGAGGACGGGTGGTTCCTCATCCGGGCGAGCGGGACCGAGCCCAGGGTGCGGATCACCGCCGAGGGGAAGACCGCGGCGGCCGCGAAGCGCCTCGCCGGGAAGGGGCGGGGGATGCTCAGGCGCGCGGAAAGGGCTTAAGCCCGGAGGGAGAAGGTACCTTATATGGAATGCGTGGTGCTCGCGGCGGGGGAAGGCCGGCGTATGCGCCCCCTCACGGCAAACCGGCCGAAGGTGATGCTCCCCCTCGCGAACCGGCCCATCCTCGAGCACCTGATCGTCGCGGCCCGGGATGCGGGCGTCACGGAGTTCACCCTCGTCGTCGGCTACCGCGAGCGGGAGGTCCGCTCCTGCTTCGGCGACGGGGAGCGGCTCGGCGTCCGGATCCGGTACGTGCCCCAGCGGCACCAGCTCGGGACGGGCGACGCCCTCCGGACCTGCGAAGGGCTGGTCACGGGGCCGTTCCTCCTCCTGAATGGCGACATGGTGGTGAAGTCCGCCGACCTCCGCGCCCTCGCGGGCCTGAAGGCTACCGCGATCGCGGTCGCCCGGTCCTCCCACCCGCAGGACTTCGGGACGGTGAGGATGGAGGGGCACGCCGTCCGTGACCTCGCCGAGAAGGTCCAGAACCCGGGGAGCGACCTGATCAACGCGGGCGCGTACCTCCTCGAACCGGGGATCTTCGGGCTCCTCGAGTCCCTCGGCCGGTCGGAGCGGGGCGAGTACGAGATCACCGACGCCCTCTCCGTCCTCATCAGGGAGGGGAGGGTCACCGGCTACCCCATGGGCTTCTGGCTCGACGTGGGCTACCCCTGGGACCTCCTCGAGGCGAACGCGGTCCTCCTCGCGGACCGTTCCTTCGAGCGCGAGGGGACCGTCGAGCCGGGCGCGGTCCTCTCCGACGACGTGGCCGTGGGCCCCGGGTCCGTCGTCCGCACGGGCACGGTCATCGAGGGGCCGTGCGTCATCGGGAGGGACTGCCGGATCGGCCCCCATGCCTACCTCCGGGGCGCGACCTCCATCGGGAACGACTGCCACGTCGGCCACTGCTCGGAGGTGAAGAACTCGGTGATCCTCCCCGGGACGAAGATCCCGCACTTCAACTACGTCGGGGACAGCGTCATCGGCTCCTCCTGCAACCTGGGGGCGGGGACGAAGATCGCGAACCTCAGGAACGACCATGGGCCGGTGCACGCCTGCGGGAGGAACACGGGCAGGAAGAAGTTCGGGGCGGTCGTCGGCGACGGGGTCAGGTTCGGGATCAACTGCTCGGTGAACGCGGGGACCGTGGTCGGGAGCGGCTGCAGTTTCGCGCCCCAGTCGTACGTCCACGGCTGTATCATGGAAGGAACGGAGATGAGGTAGAGATGCAGGCAGTCATTCTCGCCGCCGGTGAGGGCACGCGGCTGCGCCCCCTCACTCACGGCAAACCCAAGGCGATGATCCCGGTGGCGAACCGGCCGGTCATCGCGCATGTCATCGATGCCCTCCTTGCGAACGGCATCCGGGACATCGTGGTCGTGGCCGGCTACCGGCGGGAGTACGTCCAGCGGTACCTGAACAGCCTGGACACCCCCGTCACGGTGGTCGTCCAGGAGAAGCAGCTCGGGACCGCCCACGCCCTCCGGTGCGCCGCCCCCGAGATCCGGGACGACTTCCTCGTCCTCCCCGGCGACAACTACATCGACGCGGCCTCCATCGCGAAGATCCGGGGCGAGCCCTGCGCCATGCTCGTGAAGGAGCACCCGAGCCCCTCGAACTTCGGGGTCGTCGTCGTGCGGGACGGGCTCGTCGCGGGCATCGTCGAGAAGCCCGAGGACGCACCGACGCTCGTGGTGAGCACGGGGATCATCTCCCTCCCGAGGGACGCCCTCGGGAGCCTCACGAAGAACGAGATCCCCGACGCCCTCACGGGGCTCATCCGGAAGGGGATGCGGATGAAGGCCATCGTCGCGGACGACTGGCAGGACGCCATCTACCCCTGGGACCTCCTGAAGATGAACGCGAGCCTGCTGCGGCACATCACCGCAGGGAAGGCGGGGAGGATGGCGGGGAACGTCACGTTCTCGGGCGTCGTGCACGTGGGCGCGGGGACCTCCATCGGGCCGAATACGACCATCTCCGGGCCCGTGATCATCGGCGACGACTGCGAGATCGGGCCGGGCACCTGCATCCTCCCGGGTACCTCCATCGGGTCCCGGGTGACCATCGAGCCCTTCACGGTCATCGGGGGCTCCCTCGTCATGGACGACACCTTTATCGGCTCCCATTCCCGGATCACGGAAGCGGTCGTGGGGGAGGGCTGCAGCATCGGGGACCATGCGAGCACCGTCGGGACCCCCTCGCTCTTCTCCATCGAGGGGAAGGTCCAGAAGGCCGATTTCGGGGCGGTCCTCGGCGACCGGGTGACGACCGCCCCCTTCACGGTCCTCCGGACCTGCATCGTCGGGAACGGGGTGACGATCCGCGAGGGGAGGACCATCACCCAGATGGTCCCCGACAACACGCTGGTGATGTGAGGATGTGCGGCATCGTGGGATACGCGGGCAGGCGGAGGGCGGCCCCCCTCATCATCGACGGGCTCCGGAGGCTCGAGTACCGCGGGTACGACTCCTTCGGCGTCGCGACCCTCGGGTCCCACGTGGAGGTCTTCAAGCAGTGCGGGCGCATCCCCGCGAACCTCCCCGACACCCGGTCCATGAAGGGCACCCTCGGGATCGGGCACACCCGCTGGGCCACCCACGGCGCCCCGAGCGACGTGAACGCCCACCCCCACACCGACTGC
>DATIYO010000163.1:0-16051 GCA_035517575.1 Methanomicrobiales archaeon | reverse complement strand
CCGGCCTGTTCCGCCGCCTCTTCGTGTTGCCTTTTGAACGGGAAGTCCCCGGGCTGATCGGGGGATTCGTCTGCCGGACGAGGTACATCGATGATGTCGTCACCCATACCATCAGGTCGGGGCTGGAGCAGGTCGTCGTCCTCGGGGCAGGCCTCGATACCCGCGCCTTCCGGATCCCGGGGGCGGGAGGGGTGAAATTCTTCGAGATAGACCTTGGAGAGGTACAAGAGATGAAGAGGCGCCGCCTGGGGCGGATGCTCGCCAGGATCCCGCCCCACGTATCCTTCATCCCCCTGGACCTCACACGGGATTCGCCGGAACAGGCCCTGGCCGCCTCCGGTTTTATGCGGGACAAGCCGGCTCTCTTCGTCATGGAGGGGGTGACCCAGTACCTCCCGGCTGAAGCGGTGTCCCGGATCTTCACCGGCATCGGGAGGTCGGCCCCGGGCAGCCAGCTGGTCTTTACCTATATTCTCAGGGAGGTTACCGAGGGTCGATCAGGGATACCAGGCGCCCGATCCCTGAAGGCTCGGCTCCCCCTGGTGTTCGGTCTCGATCCCGGGGAGGTGCGGGCATACCTCGACCGGTTCCACATCGACCTGGTCGAGGATGTCGGGGCTGAGGAATACCAGGAGAGGTACCTGGAACCCGCAGGGCGGGACCTCGCGGTGACCAGGACAGAGCGATGCGTCAGGGCCATGGTCCGGTGACCGCCCCGGATCCAGGAGGTCCGGGTTTCGCAGAATGGTCATTCTGCGCAAATCTTTATTTAAGAGGCGATTCATAATTCAGGGCATGGAAAAGGGCCTTTTCTCCGAGTGGCTCCCCAGGTACCGGTACTACCTCCGGATGAGGAACTACTCGGAGAGGACCCAGGACAGCTACGAGGAGATCCTCACCCGGTTCGCCCGGTATGCCTGGCTCAGGAGGAACCGGCCCGACCGCATCACCTACCAGTGGAAGGACCTCGCATCGGCAAGGATCGAGACGGGCGTGGTGGTGCCCGAGCCCTGGATCACCGACTTCCTCTCGTTCCTCTCCTCCCTCCGGAAGTACCACCCGCGCACCCTCCACCGGATCATCTCGACGCTCTCCTCCTTCTACAAGTTCCTCAAGCTCCAGAAGGTGGTGGAGGCAAACCCCGTCTCAGACCTGGAACGCCCGAAGGTGAAGGGGGTGGAGCTCGTGTACCTGAAGCACAGCCAGGTCCTCGAGCTCCTCGCCTCCATCCCGGACGTCCGGGACCGCCTGGTGGTGAGGACCATCTACGCGACCGGCGTCCGGGTCTCCGAACTCACGGGGATCCGGGTGGAGGATATCGATTTCGCGGCCCAGACCATCCGGGTGAGGGGGGGCAAGGGCGGCAAGATCCGCACCGTCTTCATCGACGGGGACACCCTGGACGAGATCCGGGCGTTCGTGGGGGGGAGGACCGGGGGCCCCCTCTTCCCCGGCCAGATGGGGAAGGCCGTCTCGCCGAGGACCGTCCAGTTCATCTTCAAAAAATACGCCCCGAAGGGCATCACCCCCCACAAGCTCAGGCACAGCTACGCGAGCGAGCTCTACACCCGTTCCCAGAACCTCCGCGTCGTCCAGGAGAACCTCGGCCACTCCTCCATCAAGACCACCGAGATCTACCTGCACACCGACGTGGAGGAGCGGAAGAAGGTCTACCGCGACTTCTTCCCCCTCTCGAGGGAGAACAGGAAGAACTCCGACGGGGACAAAGGCGCATAAACCGCCGGCTGCTATACAGAGCGGGGGTTGCTGCGGGAGGCCGGATTTCCGCCGGAGGGTCGGGCTGGATCCCCGGGATACCGTCGGGGCACGGGAAGAGGCGGGGAAGATCTCTCCCTGCGAACGCCCGCGACGATGCGCCCTGAAAAAAGGGCCTTCTTTATTCTACCGCCATCGGCACGGGATACCCGTATCCCCCGTACGGGAGGGGGATCTCCCGGATGGGGGACATCGTCCCGAGGTCGGTCGCGATGATCTCGGTCGGGGAGAGGGTGTAGAGGACGTCCCCGATGAAGAGCGATCTCCGCACGGCGTCCTGGGACCCCCAGTAGTACCCCGAGGTGTCGTCGCCCGAATGGGTGACCTTCCCGCGGAGGGTGAACCCTTTCGTCGGCGAGACCGAGAAGGCGTAGGCGCCCTGCCAGATCTCCTGCATGGAAGGGGAATTCCTGCCGCCGGTGGGAACCGCCTGGACCTCCCGAACAGGGATGACGAGGAGGTCCTTCTCCTTCGAGAAGAGGAAGGCCCTGTGGTCGCGGAGCGCCTCGGAGTCCGACCCCGCCTCGCCGATCTCGACATGGTCGACCTCGGTCGGGTGGTTCACGTCCGAGACATCGAAGAGCGCGAGCTTCAGGCCCGAGGTGGAGATCCCGCCCCAGTCGTTCGATTCGGTCTCCTTCCCGACCCCGATGAGGTGGGTCGCGTCATAGGGGTGGAGGTAGTCGGAGAAACCGGGGATCTTCAGCTTCCCGAGGATCCCCGGGTTCGACGGGTCCGAGAGGTCGATGACGAACAGGGGATCGACCCGCCTGAAGGTGACCAGGTAGAGCCGGTCCCCGATGAACCGGGCCGCATATATCTGCTCGCCTGGGGCGATGTACATCAGGCTCCCGACGGTCTTCATGCCGCTGTCGAGGACAAGGACGTTGTTGTACTCGTACGAGCCGCTGCTCCCGTATCCCTGGACCGTGGTCGCGACCCGCAGGTCCCCGCCTGACTCGTCCATGGAGAACTGGTTCAGGAGGTGGCCCGTGACCTCCCCGTAACCCGTGAACCTGGCCCCGCCGTCGGCGATGGCGAACCGGCAGATGGCGGTCTTCTCTTCAGCCGGCTGCTTCGGTACGGGGGCGACGGCCATGGTGCCCGCGACCATCGGCTCCGCACTTGGTGCGGAAGGTATCGGGAACGCCATGTAGATGGCGTCCGGCGAGACGTAGAGGGTCGTGGTATACCCCATGAGATACGATTCCGCCGAGAGGGACCTGTCGTCGGACACCGAGAACGACGAGATGGTCGAGAAAGTGTAGGAGGAGAACGGCACGTCGAAGTAGGAGATGCGGGGCTCGATGGTTACCCCCGCATCGTCCTTCACCACCGGCATCGGTATGTCGTCGGAATAGGCATACACGGGCGCGTTCGTGACGACGTAGACCCGGTCCCCGATCATCCGCGAGTCGTAATACGAACCGGGGAGGGTGATGTCGCGGACGAGGGACGGGCTGGAACGGTCGCGGATATCGTAGACGCAGGCATGGGACGCCGCCTGGTAAGAGCGCGGGGCGACGACACCGGCCACCTTCTCCATGGCGGGATACCCAATTCCGCCGGAGGAGAACACGACGAGCCGGTCGCCCGAGAGGTACATCTCCGCAGGGGTGCCGTTCAACGGCGTCTCCGAGAGGACCCTGGCCTTCTCGCCCGGGTAGGCATCGACGATGGCGAGCGTCCCTCCCGAGATCACGTAGATGTACCTCGCGTCGTTCTTCACGATATCCGCCTCATCGACACCCTGGACCTGGACGTTCGTCGTCGAGTAGTCGCCCGATAGGGCAGGGGCGACGAGCGAGGACGCGCCCTTCTCCGCAACTCCGTTCGCCACCATGGGGACCGCCCTGTCCACGGCACCATGCTGGGGGATTCCGCCCGACGGTGCATGAGCCGCGAGCCATGCTCTTACCTCAGCGGCGGACGAGAACTGTTTCAGCTCTCCCCCGCCAACGGCGGGGGTGGGATGGTCGGATACATAGCCATACGTGATTATTCCCCCGATCAGGGCGATGGCGGCAACCGAGAGGAGGATCAGCCAGCGGTTCTCCATGGTATTTCACTATCCTGATGAAATCCTGTGTATACAGGCCTGTTGGCGTAAAAGCTTATGATAATTGCTTTAACTACGAAAATATTGGTAATTATGGGGATTTACCTGACTTCTGCCGAAGGCAGAAGGAGGGGAATTCCCTGTCTGGCGGCGAAGTTGCCTGAATGGGAAATGTGCCCACGCCCCGATCCCCAATCCCCGATCAGGCGTCGGTTACATATTCAGGACTTTCCTATATTCTTTCATCACCCCCGTGGTGTAGCGGTCAATCATACCGGCCTTTGGAGCCGGTGACGGCGGTTCGAATCCGCCCGGGGGTATCCCTTTTCCTTCAGCCGAGGGCGGCCCCACGGGTTTTTCAGGTTCCCCCTGGCGGGCAATCCTTAATGAGCCGGGAGGATCATCCCAACCTGATCCTCATGGAACAGAACGCCGATCCTTTCGTCGGGAAACCTGCGCCTCCCTTCTGCCTCCCCGATGCGGGGGGAAAGGAGGTCTGCCTGGAGAGCTTCCGCGGGAAGTGGGTGGTCCTCTACTTCTACCCCCGGGACAACACCCCGGGCTGCACCCTGGAGGCCATCCAGTTCTCGAAGGCCCTCGAGGAGTTCGCATCCCTCGGGGCCCAGGTCATCGGGGTCTCAACCGACTCGCCCGAGAGCCACGTGAAGTTCGCCGAGAGGCACGACCTCACCGTCCTCCTCCTCTCGGATACGGATCACCGGGTCATCGGGGCGTACGATGCCTGGAAACCGAAGAGCTTCATGGGGAAGGAGTTCCTCGGGACCGAGCGCGACACGTTCCTCGTCGATCCCGAGGGGAAGATCGTCGAGGTCTGGAGGAAGGTAAGCGTGAAGGGACACGCAGAGGCGGTGAAGGACGCGCTCCTCGCGAGGAAGGAAGGAAAGACCCGGCGGTAGCAGCAGCGGCAGCGGCTTGGGGAAAACCGCATTCTGCCTGCGCCCGTCGGGCTGGACAGGGGTCGGACGCGTGCAACAGGGTCGGACACCGCAGAGTGCAGAGATCAGGGCCTGATCATGGCCCCCTGCCTGAAAAGGCCTCCGGCCGCCGGATCCATGGACCGCCCTGCGAAGTTCTATATATCTGCGGACCAGGTAAACGTAGAGGCGATACGATGGACCAGCCGCGGATGATCCGGCCGGGGGATACGGCCCCGAACTTCTCGATCAAGGACCAGAACGACAAGACCTTCGACCTCCTGGAGCAGTCGGGGAAGCGGGTCCTCCTCTCCTTCCACCCCCTCGCCTGGACCGAGTTCTGCGCGGCCCAGATGACGTCCCTCGAGGAGAACCGGGAGGCCCTCGCGGCGGCGGGCACCCTGGCGGTCGGGATCAGCGTGGACTCGGTCCCGTCCAAGAGGGCCTGGGCCGACTCCCTCGGGATCTCGGAGACACGGATCCTCGCCGATTTCTGGCCCCACGGGAAAGTGGCCCAGCTCTACGGCCTCTTCCGGGAGGCGAACGGCTTTGCCGAGCGGGCGAACGTCATCGTCGACGAGAAGCAGACGGTGCGGTTCGTGAAGGTCTACCCCATCCACAGCGTTCCTGACATCGGGGAGGTCCTCGGGTTCCTGAAGGGGATGAAGAAGTAGGGCCCGTGGGAGAAGATCGGGTTCTGATGAACTTTCCCTCGGGTCGCAACCTTCATAACGTTCCCTGCCAATCTATAGCATGACAATGAGTAGCATGGCAGGCGGCGGGATCCTCGCCGTGGACGGCGTGACGAAGCGGTTCGGCGGGCTCCTTGCCGTGAACAACGTCGGGATGGCCGTGGGCGAGGGCGAGATCGTCGGACTCGTCGGGCCGAACGGCGCGGGGAAGACCACCCTGCTGAACCTGATCTCGGGGATCTACCGCCCCGATTCGGGATCCATCCGGTACCGCGGCGAGGAGATCACCCGGCTCAGCCTGAACCAGGTGTGCAGGAAGGGGATCGCGAAGACCTTCCAGCACGCCGCCTGCTTCCCCGACCTCACCGCCCGCGAGGCGGTGATGATGGGGGCCATCTTCGGGAACCACCACCGGGCGACCATGGGGGAGGCGCGGGAGGAGGCGGCCGCCTGCCTGGAGACCGTCGGGTTCCCCGCCGGAAAGGCCGACCGGCCTATGGCCGGCCTGAACGTGATGGAGCTTCGGCGGGCGCAGCTCGCCCGCGCCCTAGCGTCCAGGCCGAGGGTCCTCCTCCTCGACGAGCTGATGACCGGCCTCTCCCCGAGGGAGGGGAACGAAGCGGTCGCCCTGATCCGCCGGCTCCGCGACGACGGGATGACCATCGTGATGATCGAGCACGTGATGCGGGTCATCCTCGGGGTCTCGGACCGGATCGTGGTCCTCGACCATGGCGAGAAGATCGCCGACGGGGCCTCGGACGAGGTGATCCGGGACCCGCGGGTCATCGAGTCGTACCTCGGGGAACGCTTCGCAAGGTAAGGTGCCTCTTGCTCGACGTCAGCGGGCTCTCCGCCTGGTACGGGAACCTCCGCGTGCTCTGGGACCTCTCCCTCCACGTCGACGAGGGGGAGATCGTCACCCTCCTCGGGGCGAACGGCGCGGGGAAGACCACCCTCGTCCAGTGCATCTTCGGGTTCGTCCCGCGGATCGCGGGGAGTATCACCGTCGGGGGAAGGGAGATCACCGGCCTCCCGCCCTACGAGGTGGTGAGGTTCGGCCTCGGCCTCGTGCCCGAGCGGCGGGAGCTCTTCCCGAAGATGACCGTCGCCGAGAACCTGGAGCTCGGCGCCCACCTGAAGGGGAGGGAAGGCGGGCCCGCCGACCGGGTCTTCTCCCTCTTCCCCGTCCTCTCCGAGCGGCGGGACCAGCTCGCGGGAACCCTCTCGGGGGGCGAGCAGCAGATGCTCGCCATCGGGCGGGCCCTCATGGCAGGCCCGCGGGTCCTCGTCCTCGACGAGCCCTCCCTCGGGCTCTCGCCCCTCTTCGTCACCTCGGTCCTCGACACGGTGAAGGCCCTGAACGACGCGGGCCTCACCATCCTCCTCGTCGAGCAGAACGTGCAGCACGCCCTCGAGATCTCGGACCGGGGCTACATCCTCGAGAACGGGCGGATCGTCCTCGAGGGGAGGGCCGCGGACCTCCTCGGGGACGAGCGGGTTCGGGAGTCCTACCTCGGGATGTGAGGGGTCAGGGTCAGGCCCCCTCCGGTCCCTCCGCCTTCCCCTCTCTCCTCGCCGCGACCCATTCCCTCGCCCGCTCGGGAAGAGAGACGAGCCCCTTTGGCAGGAAGATGATGATCGCGAGGAGCAGGGCCCCGATGACGATGAACCGGGCATAGGTGAGCCCGAGGGACTGGAGCCCGTCCCAGAGGAGGGTGATGACCACCGTCCCGACGACGGGGCCCCCGAGGGTGCCGAGCCCGCCGCTGATGGAGTACACGATCGGCCAGAAGGAGATGTCGACCCCGAAGATCTCGGGCGTGATGAACCCGAGGTAGTGGATCTCGAGCGCGCCGGCGAGGCCGGCGAAGTAGGCGCTCACGGTGAAGGCGAGGAGCCGGTACCGGACCGGGTCGATCCCCGCGGCCCGCGCCTCGAGCTCGTTCGTCCGGATCGCGGCGAAGGCGAGCCCGACGCGGGAGGAGAGGATCCAGCGGAAGAGGAGGAGGACCGCGACCGTGACAGCGAGGACCGAGTAGTACTCGTAGAGGAGGTACATCGGCACCGAGCTCGCGACCAGGTGCGTGGAGGGGATGCCGTCCCACCCACCCGTGAGCGGGGCGAACTGGAGGACGACCAGGGTCTGGACGATGATGGCGAAGCCGAAGGTGACCATGGCGAGGAACCACTCCTTCAGCCGGACGCAGACGACCCCGATGACGAGGCCCGCGAGGGCGGCCGCGGCACCGCCCCCGAGGGCGCAGAGGTACGGGGAGAGGCCGGTCGCCGCCGCCGCGAGGGTCGAGGCATAGCCGCCGATCCCGAAGAAGGCCGCGTGCCCGAGGGAGCCCTGCCCCGAGCAGGTGAGGAAGTTCCAGGAGGAGGCGAGGATGAGCACGGTGAGGAGGTACTCGTTGAACCCCGTAAGGACCGGCGCGAGGAGCCCGAGGGCAACGGCCGCGGGGATCCCGAACCTGCGGAGGCGCTCGAGGTCCACGGCTCACTCCCCCGACTCGCCGAAGATCCCCGTCGGCCGGATGACGAGGACGATGATCAGGAGGAGGAAGGAGATGGCGTCCTTCCAGGCCCCGCCGAGGGTGGAGATGGCGAAGTTCTCGACGATGCCGTACACGAGGCCCCCGACGATGGCGCCCGGGATGGACCCGAGGCCGCCGATGATCACGATGGCGAAGGCCTTGATGGCCGGTATCGAGCCCATGTACGGGTTGAAGACCTGCCCGCTCACGACCCAGAGGGTCCCCGCGGCGCCCGCGAGGCCGGCCCCGATCCCGAAGCTGAGCATGTCCATCCGCTCGACGTTTATCCCCATGAGCATCGCGGCGTTCCGGTTCTGGGAGGTCGCCCGCACCGCCCTCCCGAGGCGCGTCTTTTTGAGGAAGAGGAAGAGGCCGCAGAGGGTGACCACCGTCACGAGGATGATGATCAGGTAGTCGACGGGGAACCTGACCCCCGCGAGGGTGACCGCGAGGTTCTCGTACGGGCTGTGGATCTCCCGCCACTCGTCGGTCCAGACGAGCGCCGCGGCGTTCTCGAGGATGTAGATGAGCCCGATGGAGATGAAGATCTCGTTGAGCTTCCCCGTGCCGAGGATGGGGCGGAAGCAGGTCCGCTCGATGGTCACCCCCGCGACGACGAGGATCGGGAAGGAGGCCGCGATGAGGACATAGGGGTTCCAGCCCGAGATGGCGTAGAAGCTGAAGGTGACGTACGCCCCGATCATGAGGAGCTGGCCGTGGGCGAAGTTCACGATCTTCATCACGCCGAAGATGAGGTTCAGGCCCGTGGCGAGGAGGATGTAGATGCAGCCCGCGTAGAGCCCCCAGAGGAGCACCTGGAGAAGGAACTGGATGTCTCCTGCCATCGTCACCTGCCTTAAAAAGAGGGGCGGAAAAGAGGATTAGGCTTTCCCTGGCACGAACCAGTCGGGGAGGACGAATCCCCGCTCGGCGAGGCTCGCGGGCCAGACGATCTTCGGCCGGGTCTGGTTCACCGAGGGGTCCCAGATGAGCTGCTCCATGTCGAGGGAGAAGGAGCTCTCGCGGAAGTCGGGGGAGAAGGAGATGGTCTGGTTCTGCATCCCCTCGACCATCTGGGGCATCTGGAGCGAGGCGAGGGCGTCCCGCACCTTCGCCTTGTCGAGCGTCCCCGCGTTCCCGACGGCCTTTGCCGCGATGTAGACCCCCTCGTAGGTCGCGGCGCCCATCATCCCGGGGTAGCCGTGGAACTTCGCGTCATAGTCGGAGATGAAGGAACGCACCGCCGATGCGGTCGACCCGCCGGGGATGGCATAGGGGGAGAACCGGCTCTGGATGATGGAGTACTCGCCGTACTCGCCGATCCCCGCGTAGTAGGCGGGGTCGTCGTTCGGCTCGACCGCGATGAAGATCTTGTCGAGGCCGACGTCGCGCCGCGCCTGGTTCATGAGCGGGGTCTGCTCGTTTAAGAAGGCCGCGACATAGACCACGTCGGGGTCGGCCTTCTTCACGCCGGTGAGCACCGTCCGGAAGTCGCTCTCGCCCATGGTGAAGGCGTCCGCGGAGACCACGGTCATCCTGAGGCCGCTCGCGTTGATGGTGTTCCGGATCGCGTCGAGCTGCCCCTTCCCGTACGGGCTGTCCTGGTAGATGACCGAGAGCCGGAGCGGCCGGTCGGCGGAGAAGTTGAACTTCTGGTCGATGGCGGACCGGATCGCGTCCCCGATGAAGAGGGTGGTCGCGCTCCCCGAGGCGTCTGTCGTCGGGGCGTGGTGGAACATGTACGAGGTGTTGATGTCCGTCCGGTGGGTGACGATGGTGCTCGAGGCGCCGGTGATGATATAGGGGACGCCATGATCGGCGACGATGGACTCGTGGGCCGAGACCACGGCGCTCGAGAACCCGCCGACGAGGAGGTCCACGTGGTCCTGCGTGATCATCCGGGAGACCGCGGTCTGGCCTCCCTCGCGGGTCGAGGCGTCGTCGCCCTGGACGAGCTCGATCGGGACCTTCTTCTGGAGGTCGCTCACGTAGACCCCGCCCGCCGCGTTGATCTGGTCGGCGGCGAGTTCCGCGGACTGCCAGACGTCCTTTCCCGTCGTGCTCGCCGGGCCCGTGAGCGATGCCACGACCCCGATCTTCACGCTCGAACCCTGTGCCGCCTGTTCCCCGGTGCACCCTGCGAAGAGCGCGAGGATGACGAGGAGAATCGCGATGCCTGCAAGCTCTGCCTTCATGGAGTTCCCTGCTATGTTATAGCTTAACACGTCAGCCGGGATCGCGGATAAAGATTGTTTTTTGGATCCAGGCGGCCGTATCAGGTGCCCCGCGATGGGGGGACCGCGGGTTTTTTCTCCTCCCCCGTCACCCTTCGTCCCGGAGATCCATGGCAGGGACGGAGCAGGTGAGGCCCGACATCGGGGAGATGGCGAGGCGGGGCGACATCGGGGGCCTCATCCAGGCGGTGAGGGGGAGCGATCCCGACACGATGAGCGATATCCTCGATGCCCTCATCGGGGCGGGCGAGGCCGCGGTCCCCGCCCTCATCCCCGCCCTCAGGGACGGCGACGAGAAGGTCCACACCGTCGCCTCCATCGCCCTCGGGAAGATCGGCAGGGGCGCGGTCCTCCCCCTCGTGAGAGCGTTTCGGGAGAAGGACGGCTTCACGAGGGTGAAGATCGCGGACATCCTCGCGAACATCGGGGACCCCGCCCTCGGGGAGATCGTCGGTGCCCTCGGGGACCCGGACGAGGAGGTCCGCGGCCTCTCGGCCCTCGTCCTTGGCGAGATGCGGAACGGGAAGGCGGTCGGGCCCCTCATCTCGGCCCTCGAAGACGCGAGCGAGAACGTCCGGGCGCAGGCCGCGGTCTCGCTGGGCGAGATGGGCGCCCTCCCCGCCGAGGAGGCCCTCCGCAACCATGCGGAGAACGACGAGAGCCCCGCCGTCAGGGAGGTCGCGGCGAACGCCCTCCTGCGCGTCCTCGAGGTGAAGGAGGGGCAGGGGCCGGCCGGGGCTCAGTCCACGCCGCGGTAAAAGGCGAGGTCGGCCGCGTAGGGGGCGAACCGGTTCTCGAGGGCCTTCTGGTCCTCCCGCGGCAGGGGGACGAAGTCCCTCCCCAGGGAGGCGAGGGTGAGCACCTCGAGGGGCCGGGAGCAGCCGACGATCACGAGGGTGACCGGCTGGGAGAGGGCGTAGCGGATCAGGATCTCGGCCGAGACGCCGCCCGACGGCGCGAGGAAGTTCCCCGCCCCGAGGACCTTCATCCCGATCACCGCAAGGCCCCGCTTCACCGCCGCGGGGATGGTCCGGTCCAGGAACCCCCCGAGGACGCCCTCGACGGGGTTCACGGGAAGGAGCACCGAGTCCACCGGCCAGTTCTCGACGGCATGGGTGAGGACCTCGGGGTCGGCATGGCCCGTGACGCCGATGTGCCCCGCCTTCCCCTGCCGCCTCGCCTCGCGGAAGGCGTCGAGCGCCCCCGAGGAGCCCTCGAGGGCCTTCACGTCCTCCCAGCTCCTCAGGTCATGGATCTGCCAGAGGTCGAGGCGGGTCGCGTGGAGGTTTGCGAGGGAGGTCTCGAGGTCGGCCCAGGCCCCCGCATAGTCCCTGCGGGGCGACTTCGAGGTCTGGAAGACCCGGGACCGGCCGTCCGGGTGGGCCTCCCAGAACCTCCCGAGGTACCGCTCGCTCTCGTCGTACGCCCTCGCCGAGTCGAAGTAGGCGATCCCCTGGGCGAAGGCCTCCTCGATCACCGGCTGGGCCTGGGCGTTCCTCCCCCGGGTCCTGAGGATGCCCTCGCCCCCCAGCCCGACGAGGGTCACCTCGGGGCCGTCCTTCCCGAAGGGCCGGACCTGGAGCGGTGTCACGGCTGCCTCACCCCGCCGGCCGCCCGGGGAGGCGGGACGGCGCCCTCGCCACGGCTGGCCGGGCTCGGGTCATGCGAAGGCGGAAAAAGGGATGGGCACGGCTGGGTTTTTTTCCGGGTGCAGGAGGCAGCGGGGCCATCGCCCGTTATTCCCGGTACTTCCGGTACTTCGCGCTCTCGATCTCCTCGAGGGCCGCGTTGATGGCGAACTGCCCGGAGAGATCCCCTTCCATGAGGGCGTGCTTGTACGCCTTCTGGAGTGCGGGCACCGCCCGCTCGTCCCCGATCTCGCCGAGGGCCCAGGCGATGTAGTTCCTCACCATCCGGGCCCGGTCATTGAGGGCATGGGAGAGGGGCTCGACCGCCCTCCCGTCCCTGATGTACCCGAGGGCCCGGGCGGCGGCGAGCCGGACGGTCCGGTTCTGGTCCCGGAGCAGGTCGAGGATGGACTCCACCGCCCTCGGGTCCCTTATCTCGCCGAGGGCCCGGGCGGCGTTGAACCGCACGTCCTTGTTCGGGTTGTGGAGGGCGACCGTGAGCGCCTCGACCGCGGGGGCGCCGATCTTCACGAGGGTGTTCCCCGCCGCGACCCGGAGGTTCCTCGTCCCCCGGGCGAGGATCTTCTTCGGGATGGAGACCGAGGACCCGTCGAAGAGCTTCATGAGGAGGGGAACGGCACCGGCGACTCCCGTGTTCTCGACCCCGCAGGCCTCGGCGAGGTACCCGATGAGGAAGGCGGCGAGCCTCCTCGCCTCCTCGTCCGGGTCCTCGAGGCAGGTGACGAGGGACTGGGCGCCCCCCGCGGCGATGAAGGGGGCAGGGTCCCAGTCGTACCAGGTCATCACGTTCAGGAGGTCCAGGGCGTTCTGCCTGATCTTCCTGTCCTGCCCGGTGAGGTCCTCGATGATCAGCTCGACCGGTATGGAGAACTTCTCGTCCCTCTGTGCCATTCCACATCTCCCGGTGACAATAAATTGATTAAGAATATCAGGAAGGGTGGTTAAAAGGGTTCCGTAACCTCCGGGCCGTGGATCGGGGGGATATTCGTTGTACGGGGCGGTCCGGAGGGGCCGTCGCGTCGATGCGGTCGGGAAGGGGAAAGGCGGGCTGCCGCCATCCCGGAAAGGATAGTCACTCCCATGGTTCCTCCGGGTTCATGGATAAAATTCTAACGCGTTAATATGCCCAGTTTCATGTTATGGCGTGGTATTACTATCAGAATGTGGCGTGAGAATCACAGCGACTTTCTAATTCTCGTATATCAGATATATAAGCGTATTCAACCATTCGTGGCCGATATTTAATAGAAACATATATATAGTGATGTGAATAAATAATCAGCTGCAGGGTGTCTCTCATGGCAGCGAATTCGGAGATCCAGTGTGCATCCGTGAAGTCGGGCGATTACCGGGGTATTCCCACCCCCAGGGTCAACGAGGCCGAGCAGCATGTCCTCGAGACCGCTTCCGACCTCCTCTCGTCCTCCCCGGATACCTCGTACCTGATGTCCTTCATCGTCCGGATGAGGTACGTCCCCGAGCGAGACTCCTGCCAGGTCGTCATCCAGCACCACTACAGCCCGGGCGACGGGCACGACGCCGGCACCCGGGACGAGATCGCCCGGCCCCTCTCCCACGAGATCCGGGCCGCCATCGGCGAGAAGATCTCGGCGAAGGCCTGCGGGTACATCTCGGCCTCCTCGTCCCTCGACGAGGACAACCTCACCGACCTCTTCATCCTCTACTTCTTTGCCTCGAACGGCGGGGAGGAAGGGGGCCAGGGCGTCCTGTTGTCGGGGGCCTACCAGATGAACCTCACCCTCCGCACCTTTGTGCCCGAGATGGAGGACATCGCGGAGGTCGCCCTCGGGAAGTGTCTTCGCATCATCCATGAGGGGCAGGCGTACTCCTGAAGCTCACGGGGATTCCGCCCCTACCCTCCCATCCCCTCACCTTCCATAGCTTCTTTTTCCTGACCCCGGCTCATCCGCCCTGTCAGGATATCGAGTCTCCGAAGATGCCCGCCGCCGCCTTTTCCTCGTAGGCCCGGTACCTGCGCATCACCGTCCCCAGTGATGAGTTCGCATAACAGTAGGCGCACAGGTGGGGGCAGGTGCCGTACTGCCCGATGTCCTTCGAGACGACGCAGCCGCACGAGCGCCGCTGACCGGGGTCCCGCAGGTGGTCCGGCGTCCGGAGGGGCTGCCCGGATACCATGAGTCCGTTGGAATCCTGCCGGTCCAGGAACCGGCCGAGCACCGGATCGCCCCCGAACTCCCGGGTCATGAGGTCATAGGAGATGCACTGGCCCCTTGAGATCCCGAAGCCGGCCAGGTCCCTCTTCTCACCGCAGGCGGAGATCCCGAGGTTCCAGGACCGGTTCAGCTCCCCGAGGCCCGCCGCGAAGGCCTCCTCCTCCCCTGGCAGGAACTCCCGCACCGTCCCGAACCCCTGCCGCTCCAGGTTCCGCGCGACCCGCGGGTATTTCGCGATATCGATGAAGGAAATGACCATCCTCCTCGCGAACGGGGCGATGGCATCGCCCACGTCCCGGATGCGATCCAGGAGGCCGTCGACGTCGAGGTCCCCCGAGAGGAGGAGGGGGTCCCAGCGCCAGACGACCCGTCCCTTTCCGAGCATCCGCGACAGGGAGCGAAAGGTCGCGATCCGCTCCGCGAGCGGGGGAACATGGGGTTCCAGGCCCTCGGCCTCGTAGTCGTTCAGGGTGAAGAGCACGTACGAACCGTATCCCCTCCTGCCGACCTCGGCGAGGCGGGGGAGGAACGGCGCGGGATTCTTGGACCAGAAGACGAAGAGCCTCGCGTTCCCGAAGGAGACGTAGAGCGGGGCCCCGCTCCAGGGGTTGATCCACTTCGCGTACCCCTGCCTGAGCCGCTCCATGAACCAGTCACCGTAGAAAGCCGGGATGTCGGTCGATCGCGAGGCGGAGATGATCAGGGGGGCGATGGCATCCACCTCCCGGAAACCGGCCTGGCCTCCGTCAGTTGCGTGGATAGGGTTTCCCGACCCTCCCTGGTCGACGGGGACCCGCAGCTTCACCCTCGGCCAGCCGCTCCATCTCATACGCACCCCGATCCCGAAGGATCCCTGCAGGAAAATCGCGCTTCGAGGTTATCTGGATGTGGGTCGGGGTGTGAAACTGCGTGGGGCAAAGTCAGCTCAGGAAGGGGATGATCCGCAACCAGGAAGGGAGCCTTGCAGGCGGGGCCGCCTGCCTCGCCCTGCCCGAGCCCTGATCGAGCATGAGCTGCGACTCGTTCACCGCCTCGAAGTCCGAGCCCTTCACCTTCCCGAGTTCACCGACGAGGAGGTCGTTGTTCCACCTCTCGTCGGGGACGCCCGAGACGTACCAGGCTCCGCCGTTGTCGGCGAGGATCATCCCGTACTTCTTGAGGGCCTCCAGGATCACCTGCGTCCCTGGTGAGAACCCCGAGACATTGAAGCCCGCTTTCAGCCGGAACCGCTCCCCCATCGGCGGGTACTGGAGGCCGGTCAGGCTCGAGGCATAGTGCCGCGCCGGCCAGACATATGCCTTTCTCGTCTTCGGGACCGTGAACCTGAGCGCATGGGTGATCTCTCCCGACGCAACCTCGCCGTACCTGGCGAGGCCCGGGAGGATCGGGAGGCCGGCGGCATCCGCCGAGGTCCAGCCCGCGGGGCGGAGGGCGTCGGACCGGAGATCGAATATCGCCCCGGATCCCGCGGCCCAGCCGCCGGTCCCCGGATAGGCCGAGTAGAGCTCGTACAGGACGCACGAGTCCCTGTCGAGGACCAGGACGTGCCTGTCGCCGGATGAGTTCGGTCCGCCCTCGATGAGCGGGTTCGCGGGGATCGGGTACGGCCCCGGGTCGCTCTCGTCGGCATAGTCGAAGGAAACCGGGACCTTCGCCTGGGTGGCCGGCACGAGGTTGTACGGGATCCCGATGGGTTCCCCGTCCCAGAGGCCGGAGCCGAAGTCCGGGTGGAGGCCCGTCCCCGCCCCGATCGTCGTAATGTACGACGCGGAGAGGGGATCGACGGGGAGGGTGTCGACGGGGGTGTTCCAGACATTGTCAGCGGGGAGCACCGGGCAGCCACCTAGGGCCGGGCCCGCGAGAGCCGCTGCGGGCACGAGCACCAGGAGGACGATGAAACCGATCAGGCGGCCGAGAGGGTTCATGGAAGGTCATCCCGTCCTGAAGATGGATGCGTGTCTCCAGGGCCGGACC
>DATIYO010000162.1:0-6527 GCA_035517575.1 Methanomicrobiales archaeon | reverse complement strand
CAGGACCGGTCCGCATAGACCCAGGGCATGGCGAAGGACTCGTTCCGCCGGGATATCGAGAGGTTTGCCAGGTCGTCGGGCCTGACCCCGTCGGCCGGGAGGCCGCCGACCAGGGGGGGCGTGTTGTTCGTCATCAGGATGAAGACCGAGGAGCCCGGGCTCATCCCGCCCTCCCTGGTCCCCGAGAAGTGGAAGACCGTCCCGACGGGCCCGGAATACCGGTTCGCCGCCGCCGAGATGAAGGGCTTCTTCAGGATGATGGAGACCGTGTTATAGTCCGTGCCCGAGAGGTTGTTCAGGTCGAAGGGCGCGGCCGCCGCGTAGATCGTGTACGTCCCCGCGCCGAGGGGCAGGTCCTCGACGGTCTGCCAGATGTACTGCGAGAGGGTGAAATCGGTGGTATCGAGGACGACCTGGGGGTTCGTGAAGCTCGATGGCGAGCCGTTCTCCACAGGGCTCGACGCGGGGTCCAGGCTCAGCCTCGCACCCTGGGCGGGGAGCCCCGGGCCCGTCATGAACAGGTAGGCAACCTTGCCCGGCCCGGAGACGTTCACCAGGAACCTGATGTCCTCGCCGAAGTAGTAGGACTGGTCCCCTGCCGCCGTGATGGCGATGGAGGAGGGCTCCGGGAGCAGGGTGATCGTCGTCGAGGGAGACTGGACCGGGATCTTCATCCCGTTCAGGTCGCTGTAGGCATAGACGGTGTAGGTTCCGGTGGGATAGACGGATGTCGAGTTCCCGGTATCGCCGGTGTTCCAGATGTAGTCCCAGGGCCAGCTCGCCAGGTTCACGTTGAACCCGGTCAGCGGGTTCGAGGACAGGGTCGTGTACTGCGTGGTCCCCGACGGGTCCGTGACGACGATATCCATGTACCCGTTGCTGTCGCCTGCGGCGTTCGCCCGGAGCCCGTTGTCGATGAGGTACATGTTCGAGACGAGGCGGAACCCGAGGCTGGTCCCCCGCTGCACGGACCCGCCGCTCACGTCAGCCTGGTTCGTGGATCTCCGGACCGTGATGGCCACGGAGGGGTCCGCGACCGTGAAGTTCGAGGAGGCATCCCCGACGCTGTCGATGGTGTCGTAGGCGTACCACTTCCCCGGGCGGCTCGCCTGGATGTCGCCGACCACGAAGTTCGACGGGCTGTCCACGAGATACGTGGTGGTCGGGTAGATGGGGAAGGTCGTGCAGGTCGGCGACCACCACGCGATGTACATCCACCCCCCCATCACCGCCGAGATGTCCAGTCCCTCTTCCCCGGCGAAGACGGTCGCCCCCGGGTAGATCACGGTCTTCGTTCCTGCCGAGACCGGGGCCACCACGGCGAGGAGGATGATCCCCGCCGCTATCCAGCTGTAGCTCTTCGGCACCATGCACACACCAGCCTGTTCGATTCCACCAGTGACGAGTCAGAGATTTTATAGCCTTGACATAAAGACTTTTCGGAATATTTATTATATAAAAATAATAAGATTAATCTCATGCCGGTTAATTTGACCGCAAATAGTGACAATGAACAGTAATTTTCGACGATTCCTGCAATGAACATTATTTTGCCGGTTTTACCGATAACGAGGTGGGAAACGGCGGGCCTGCCCGGGAAAGAAGCGAATCCTTTTTATAGTGAAAATAAGTGAAAATAAGTACCGGTTCGGATATCTGCCCGGCCCCGGGCGGTGCCTGGCGGCAAGCGGAGAGGTGTGACGGGATTTGGAGGTTTCTGCCCCTGCAACCATCGGGATCGAGGTTTCCATCGACAAACGCCTCTGCTGTAACTGCGGCACCTGCATCGACCGGTGCTCCATGGGGGTCTTCGATCTCTTCGAGGACGGCGTCTGCCCGGCGAAGATGCACCTCTGCTGCACCTGCATGAAATGCAGCGATTTCTGCCCCACGCACGCCATCAGCACCCGCTGGACCGTCCGGGCGTGACTCGTCACCGGGTTGGGCGGCGAATGAGGGCCGGGACACCGTTTCCGATCACTACACCCGGTGGAGGTCCCCGATGCCCTTCGTCATGAGGGTCCCCGACGCGTAGAGGAAGTGCGCCGGCTTCCGGTAGCCCCACCGGTCAAGGATGAAGGCGTCGTAGAAGTCCTCCTCCGACTTCGTCCAGGTCCCCTGGTAGGCGGGGAAGTTCGGGGACCGCTCGGTGAAGGTCCCGTCCCCCCGGAACTCGAAGGTGAGATCGTCGGGAGCCGGGACGTACCAGGTCCCGACGATGGGCTCTGCCGCGGGGGCCGCGGGCTGCGGTGGTGTCACCGGGACCTGCCCCGGGGTGGCCACCGGGGTGCTTACTCCCGGAGACGACGGGCCCGCTGCCCCTCCCCGGGTACTGCTGCACCCTGATGTGAGGAGGAGGGCGAGGCAGGTCATCGCGGTGAGGAGGAGCCATGCGCCCCTCATACCCGCCTTCATGCAGCTGAGCCTCTCTCCCCCGATACGAAATACCTGCCGCCGGCGAGGAGATCCCCGCGGATAAGGGCCCGATCCGCGACGCGGCCGGCGGTACGCACCGCGATGGGGATGGGATCAGATTTATATATTTCGTGCGATAAAATGATACAGGCAAAAATGAGCAAGAAGTACCTGTTCGAGATCCCGGAGGACCCCGGGACCGTCGTGTTCCGTGCGGGCCGGGAGATCGCCATCGACGGAAGGACCGTGGTAGAGGTGGACCTGCGGAGCGCATGCGCCGGGAGGCTCATGAGCCCGACGGCCATGGCCTACTGCGCGAAGCACTGGTTCAACCCGGTCTTCCTTTACTCGAACGGGAACCTCCCCGTCCTGATCGGGTTCGTCTTCGACGAAGAATCCTTCAACTCTTTTTCTCCGGTCCGGCCCGCGGCGGGCGCGGTTTATGGGCAGACGGCAACGGGCAGGCCGATCTGGGTCGCGTCCGCGTGATCCATCCCCACCATCTTTTTCAGGCCAGAGGTTTTCCGGCGGCATCGCGGTCCCGTTTCCTGTTTCCGCACCTCGTAGCCTGTTTCCATTTTTTATAACTCCCCCATACCCTTATCACGTCAGGGCCACCTCTGCCGGCCGGTGAACTGAAAATGCTCGGCGAGATGCTCGGAGAGCTGAACGGGAATATCATCGGGAAGCGGGTCGTCTCGGGATACCACATGGGAGGCCCCCTGAAGATCGAGAGCACGATGGAGTCGAAGGGGAAGATCCTCGGGCAGGAGGTGACCTTCATCGCCACCTTCTGGAGGATGGATCGGCCCCAGGGCGGGATGTTCTCGATGGGGCAGGGGGTCCTGATGACCAGGGACGGCGGGAAGGCCATCCTCCGGGGTGCGGGCGTGAGCGTGCCCCCGAAGGGGCCGGGGTGGAGCATGCGGGGCTCCCGCTATGCCCAGACGGCCGTGCCCGGCCTGAAGAGGCTCAACGAGGTCGCCATCGTCTTCGAGATCGAGATCGCCCCCGACATGACGGTGAAGGACAGGTGGTGGGAGTGGAAGTGAAAGTTCCCTCGGGTTATTTGTTATAAAAGAGGGATCTGATTCCCGGCCGGCCTGCCCATCAGGACGTCGCCGTGACCGGGATCCGGAGCTGGTACGTGGCCTGGGTCCTGCGGGGGGCAGGCCGGCCCCTCTTCCCCGGGACCTCGGCCACCATCGTATAGCGGCTCTCGCCCGAGAAGACGGCACGGAGGGCCCGGAGGGAGACGGTGTACCTCTCCGAGGTGAAAAACCCGGGGTTTCTCACGCCTGATGGCTCGAGCCCCCTCGAACCAGACAGTTCGATGTTCACCGCCTTCCCGGACCGGGAGAGCTCGGCCACCCCCTCGACCCCGTCGAGGTAGTACCTCCAGTTCCTCCGGAGCCGCTCGACCCTTGCCGTGGCACCGCCCGCGAGGAGACCATCCATATCCGAGGTCCGGATCCCGAACCGGATGCCCCGGACGTTCAGGGAGAGGACCTCCTCCTCGCCGCCCTCCCCGTCCAGGACCCTCGCCCGGTCCATCAGGATATAACCGACGTTCTCCATCTGTCCTCCGATCTCCTCTGATCGATCGGGTTGCCGGGAGGAGTATATAAAGGCTCGATGAGCGCGGGGTGAAAGTGACGGGGGAGACGGGGGGAGGGATCACCGGAAGGGGTGTTCCGCCGGACGAGGGCCCCTCAGATCAGGACTTTTATCCCGGCGATGATGAGCTGCACCGCGATGGCGGCGAGGATCATCCCGAGGACCTTCCCGATGATGTCCGTCACCGTCTCCCCGAGGAGCCTCTGGATGAGGGCCGCGTACTTGAGAACCAGCCAGGTGACCGCGATGGCGAGGGCCGCGGAGGCGGCCGCGACCAGGTACCCGTACTCGTTCGTGAGGAGGATCACCTGGGTGATGGTCCCCGGCCCGCAGAGGAGGGGGGTCCCGATGACGACCGAGGCCGGGCTCATCCGCGGCCTCGCCGTCCCGAGGGTGATGCCCATGGCCTCCTGCAGCCCGAGGAGGAAGAGGAGGATCCCCCCCGCAACCTGGAATGAGGAGATGCTGATCCCGAGGATCTCGAAGATCAGGATGTTCCCGAAGAGGAAGACGAACATGAGGCCCCCGGCAACCCCTGTTGCGATCCCCGCCTCGTGGCTCACCTCCCGGCCGGTCTTCCCCTTCGTCATGGACACGAAGATGGGCACCGAGAGGATGGGGTCGAGGATGATGACGAGGGAGAGGGTGCTGTAGAGGATCTCGCCGAGCACCGGGTCCATACCGGGTGGTTCTCCCCGGAGGGGATAAAGCTCTGGGAATCGGCCTCGCGATAAAACGTCCTTTCAGGGCCCTCGCCGGTCTTCCCCTCCTCTGTCGTCCTTCGATACCCTTATGAATTTTCAGGGCGCACCGGTAGAACACGCGCCGATAGTGTAGTGGTTATCACTAGGCGTTGCCAACGCCTAAACCCGGGTTCGAACCCCGGTCGGCGCACTCCGTTTTCAGGTCATCTTCGCTTCCGTCCTCTCGGGATAAAGATGCCCTGGGTTCTTTTCGGGAACGTGAACGAAGCGGGGAGATCAGATTTTATCCTGCCGAGGTAACCATCTCATGAGGGATCTCAATGCAGACTACCATAACACAACGATGGTTTCCAATCCTCGGTGCGGTAATCCTGCTGGCCGTGCTGATCGCTGGATGCACGCAGTCGCCCGGACCCCAGCCGGCAACGACCCCGGCCACGACGGCTCCGTCACCCGAGGCGACCGTCCTCGCCACGACCGTGAGCGCGACCGCTCCCGCCCCCCAGGTGACGGCCACCATCCTCAACCAGTCCACCGTCGACGTCACCATCAAGGCATTCACGTTCAGCCCGCAATTTGTCACGGTCTCGAAGGGGACGACGGTCATCTGGACGAACCAGGATCCCACCCCGCACCAGGTCATCAACGACCCGGCTGGATTTATCGCCGGAGGGATGCTGTTCAGGAGCGGACCCCTCACCACGGGGCAGAGCTACTCCTTTACCTTTAACACCACCGGCGATTTCAAATACCATTGCAACATCCACCCCGCGATGGAAGGGAAGGTCATCGTGGTATAACGGGGAAAACCCTTCCCGCCCTTTCTTCCTTCTCCAGGGAAGTTCCCGTACGTCCAGCCGGGAAAAGGACAGGACGGGCCCGCGGGTATTCGCTCACTTCCCCACAGAAACCTGTTATAGTCCCGGGTCGCACAGTACCGGAAAAACGGGTTCCGGTGGTTGCATGGACGAGGAAACGGCCTTCCTGAAGTTCCGGGATCTCGTGGAGCGTTCCGGCCTCCCCGAGGCGGATGTGCGGAGATGGCTCCGCGGCTTCGGCGAGTTCTTCACCTCGAGCCGTCAGGGGAGGACCCGGCTCTACTCACCCGATACGGTGGACCAGCTGAAGCAGATCGCCGAGCTCGAGGCGATGGGGACCTCGGTCCCGACGATCCGCGGGGTCCTTCGGGGCGCCAAGGCAGAGCCAGGCGCCATGGAACCGGCCGCCGGCGAAGGCGGGGAACCCGCCGCCCGGCCCGCGGAGAACCTCACCCTCGGCGTCCTCTCGGACATGAAGGCCCTCCAGGAGGCGAACGCGGAACTCAGGGAGCAGCTGGCTGCCCTGCGGGAGAAACTCGCCGAGCACGAGCAGCGCCTGATCGGCCACCAGCAGCAGATCCGGCTCCTCAGGCGGGACCTCGACGAGATGAAGACCGACTCCCTCGCGAGGAGCCTTGAGGAGCGGAGCAGCAATTTCTGGGAACGGCTGTTGCCGGCAAAAGGCGGCCTGCGGCGATAATTTGCAGGGACTTTTTCTCCCAAAAAGGCCGGCTCCCCCACCGAAGCCCGCAGTGACTGCACCCGAAAAGGGCGTCCCTGCCGCCATGCCTTTTTCCGGTTTCAATCCATGCCCGGAACCGATAGGTATATATCTTCTCGTACTGACGTGCACGAAGGAAAAGCAACATTTCTGGAGGTACGTATGCCTGAATTCCTGAATCCCTTCACCGGCGTCGTTCCGGATCGGAAGATGACGAAGGAGGAACTGGTCCGCGCCATCCGGCAGGACCTC
>DATIYO010000161.1:0-2416 GCA_035517575.1 Methanomicrobiales archaeon | reverse complement strand
GGTAGATGATGGGCTCGTACGGGACCCCCATGAGCATCTTGTGCTCGTCCCCGCCGGGGAGGATGCTCGCGTAGATGGGGTCCTCCCTCACCTGCATGCCCGTGAACTCGATGACCGGCTCCTGGCGCACGTCGTCGTAGGTGCCGGTGATATCGGCAAAGGGCCCCTCGCGGGCCCGATCCGCCCCGATGAACCCTTCGAGTACGATCTCCGCGTCGGGGACGAGGACGCCGTTCCCGCACCTCGACACCTTGATCGATCCCCCTGACAGCTCTGCGGCGTAGGAGAGCTCCATCCCGGGCGGGACCCGGGTGGTGGAGGCGAAGGTGACCGCGGGGTGCACCCCGATGGCGACCGCCACGGGGAGCTTCTCGCCGCGTTCGAGGGCCGCCCGGTGCATGTTGTAGGTGTGCCTGCCCTCGACGAGCCGGGCCGCGACCCTGTTTTCGTCGAGGACGAGCATCCGGTGGATCGAGGCGTTCTCCACCCCGTCGAACCGGGCGAAGACGATGCCCGCGGTGATGTACTTCCCCGCGTCCTTCGGGTAGAACTTCATCACCGGGAATGCCGAGAGGTCCGGCTCCTCGGTCCGGACCTTCCCCCCGATCTTCACGTCCCCCGCGTAGCAGGCCTGGGCAAGGCGCGGGACGAGCTCCTCTTCGGGCATGCCCAGGGCATGGGCGAGGGTCCTCCGGGTCGCGGTGAGGTTCATCACCGCCTGCTTCCCGTCGAGGTCCCGGAACCGGAGGATCCGGTCGTCCCCCGCGGCGATCTTCGCCGCCTCGTACTCCGCCGATACCGGGCCCGGGATCTCCTCCACGAGGCCCTTCTCGTCCATCTGCTTCAGGAATTCACGCATCGTAACCCCTCCACCGCACGGGGAGGTCGTGGGGGATGTCCAGGTGGTCGAGCACCCGCGCCACCACCATGTCCACCAGCTGGTCGATGGTCTTCGGCCGGTGGTAGAAGGCGGGGGAGGCCACCATGACCGTGGCGCCCGCATCGTGGGCGGCGAGCAGGTTCGCGAGGTGGATCCGGGAGAGGGGCATCTCCCTCGCGAGGAGGATGCACCGCCGGCGCTCCTTCAGGGTCACGTCGGCCGCCCGGGCGACGAGGGTCTCCGCGTAGCCATGGGCGACGGCCGCGAGGGTCTTCATGGAGCAGGGCGCGACGACCATCCCGTCGTGCCGGAAGGACCCGCTCGCGACCAGGGCCGCGAGGTCCCCGTTCCGCTCGTAGGTCGCCCGGAGCCCGTCCAGGTCCACGCCCTCGTGCCGGCCGATCTCCCGGGCGGTCCCCGAGACGATGAGCCTCACCTCGGCGGACTTCGCGATCTCCTCCGCGATCCGCTTCCCGTACACGATCCCGCTCGCGCCCGTGATACCGACGACGATGACCTTTCCCATGCTATCCCTCCGAACCCACGCGGCGGGCCAGGGTGTCCTGGCGCGTCGCCTTCTTCACGTGGAGCACCCCGACGGCCGCCCGCTCGACCGGCTCGCGGTGCTCCTGCGGCGCGTACACCCCGAGCCGCCACTGGCTCCGCCGCGTCTCGTTCAGGGTGTTCACGAGCGGCGAGACGAGGGAGAGGTCGAGGGTCGCGGTCGCGTTCCTCACCTGCACCCCCATGGACATGTCGGCGGGGAAGGGCGCGATGTCAACGATGACCTCCCAGGGCTCCCGCCCCGCCTCTGCCGCGATCTCCGCCGCGAGGGCCCGCATCCTCTTCACCGACGGCCGGCTCGTGAGGAACGACCCGCCCACCTGGTCCCTTGCCACGTAGAGGGCCCGCTTGTAGAGCCTGCGGGTCATGAGCCCGTCCAGGAGCGCCCTGGCGACGGGGCTCCCCGAGGTGGCGAGGGCATGGCAGAGGGCCGCGTCGTCCATGAGCGGGATGGCCCGGACGTCGACGGAACCCGCCGCCGCGTGCTCGCAGAGGGCGAGGGTGAGCATCGAGGTCGCGATCCGGCTCGTGTGGTGGAAGTAGACGGCGGGGCGCATGAGCGTCCGGGCGATGAGGAGGGACTCGGCGGCCTGGATCCCGCTCTCCCGGATCCCGAGCCCGCCCTCGAGGAGGATGCTCGACTGGATGAGCCGCTCGGCGTCCACCGTCCCGTAAGGGACTCCCGTGTAGTGGGCGTCCCTGAGCAGGTAGTCCATGCGGTCCGCGTCCAGGTCCCCGTGGATCAGGTCCGCGAGGGGGTGTTCCCCGCGGATGAGGGCCGCGATGGCGGCGGGGTCGAGATCGGCCGCCGAGAGGGCACGGGCGAGGGCCGGCTCGGCGAGGAGGTGGTCGACATGGGTGTGGTCATGCCCCGCGAACTCGGAGAGGAAGGCCTCGCTCGTGTGCGAGAAGGGGCCGTGGCCGATGTCGTGGAGGAGGCCGGCGGCGCCGACGAGGAGGGCGTCGGCGGGA
>DATIYO010000160.1:0-3104 GCA_035517575.1 Methanomicrobiales archaeon | reverse complement strand
CCCGCGGTCGCGGCCTGCACCCCGGGTCAGCACTTCCACCACTTCTCCTCGCTCCCGACGGAGTAGACCGTCGAGGGGCTGTTCTGGTTCGCGTACTCGGCCGCTATCCAGTCGGAGCTGCGGGGGCTCTTCGAGACCCGGACCTCGTCGATGAGGCCGTTGAAGCCCCGGCCGGTCCCTCCCTGGTAGGCCCCGATCCGCATCTTCTTCCCCGCATCGGAGCCGGCCACGCTCCCCGCCACCGGCGTGGAGTTCACCGTGACCGCTCTGGGATACCCGTTGATGTAGAGCACGGGCGGATCGACCAGGTCGGCCGTGTTGTAGGTGACCGCCACGTACTGCCACGCGTTCAGGGAGATGGAGTTGGTGCCCGTCGACCAGTTGCCCCCCGACAGGGTGAACCCCTGCCGGAACCTGAGCACGTTGTTCGCCTGGAGGAACAGGGCCCAGCCGGTGCAGCCGGTCCCGCAGTTGTTCGCCGAGGCCTTGTCGCCGATGCGGCCCTCGTTGTTCCCGCCGAGCCCGCGGGGGTAGATCCAGGCCGAGTAGGTGCCGCCGCTCGCGAAGAGGTTCGTGATGGTCGCGTCGGATCCCACGTCGATGTGGTCGTTCGACCCGTCGAAGTTATTCCCGTTCGCGATCTGCCCCGTGGCCATCACGGGGACCTGGGCGGATGACCCTGCCCCCCCCTGCCCGCCGTTCGGGTTCCCGGTGCTGTCCCTGTACTCGCCGGCGAGCCCCGTGCCGTTCTCGTCCAGGTGCCAGACCGCCTGGTACCCCGCGTCGCCCCAGAGCGCCGCGGCGTTCTGGCCAGAGGTCGCCGAGGAGTTGCCGTAGTACACGTAGAGCACGGTATCGGTGGACGAGGAGAGGGCGGGGACCTCCACCCACGCGACCAGGGAGCTGATCGACGCCGTGTAGTTCTCGATCTCGTAAGGAAGGAGGGTTGTCCCGTCGGAGCTCGTGAAGAGGATGTCGTTCCCCGTGGCCTGTGCCTTTGACGAGATGTCGGTGTCGATGACGCTCACGAGGAGGGGGAAGTGCGCCTGGTCGGAGGCGACCTGCCCGTGCGAGACGGTGATCTTCTTCCGGTACTTCCAGCTGCAGTTGTTGGCCAGGGGGTTGAAGTACCACGCGTTCGGGTTCTGGGCCAGCATCGAGGTCCCCACGAGGGACTCCGCCGCGAGGACGGTCGCCCCTCCGCCGGTCTGGTTGAGGACGATGGCCACGGTCACCGGCATGTAGGGGAGGGTCGCGACCAGAGTATCTCCCACCGACCAGGGTTCGGTCCCGGTTCCGGTGAAGGTGAAGCTGGAGGTCGAATCGTTCCCGTTCACGAGGATGCGGTACGTCCCCGCGTAGAGGGGGTCCCCGCCCTTGTGGTAGAGGTAGACGGTCTTCGACTGGTTCGAGATGATGGAGTCAAAGACGGGGACCGTGACCGGTCCCTGGCCCGAGAGGAGGATGCTCCCGACGAGGACGACCGCGACCATCACCATCCCGACGAGGATGATGGTGCCGACCGCCTCCGAGACCGCGTGCGCCTTCACCTCTCACCCGCCAGGGACACGGGATCCGGCCGTGACGCGGGACCGCACCGCGGGATGCTCCCCTGTCCCGCGGGGATCAGCACTTCCACCACGTCTCCTCGCTCCCAACAGAGGAGAACAGGGTGGGGTATTTCTGGTTCGCATACTCGGTCGCGAGCCAGCCGGCCGAGCGGACGCTGCCCGAGAGCTCCACCTCGTCGAGGGTGCCGTTGAAGAACCCGTCCCCGTTCGAGACAGGCCACCCCGTGAGCTTGTAGGAACCCATCCGGAAGTACTCGGGCTTGATCTCCGCGAGGCCCGAGGTGTTCATGCCGATGTAGCCCCCGTCCAGGTAGAGCTTCTCGACGTTCGAGTCGAAGGTCATCGCCGCGAGGTGCCAGGCACCGTCGGACACCGCGCCTGCCGTCTTCACCACGACGCAGTCCCCGTTCCCGCCGTTCCCGGACTCGTTGAAGACACCCCCGACGAGGATCCCGCCCGTCCCGATGTACATCTGCCGGTCCCATCCCTCGGTGTCCAGGGTGACCCCCGTCTGGCGGGTCTCGGAGCCGAAGAGCTTCCTCGGGGTAGCGTTCGCCGTCCTGAACCAGAGGGACTCGGTGAAGACCTGGGGGGCCTGGGGGTTGAACTGGTTGTTCGTGGAGATGAACTCGTTCGACCCGTCGAGGGTCACGGCATTCCCGATCTGGCCCGCCGTCCCCAGGAAGACGTTCCCCTGGTTCGTGCCATGGTTCCCCGACGAGGTGGAGTCCTTGAGGGCACCGGCCCCGCCCACCTTCTCGGTGAAGTGCCAGACCGCGAGGAAGTTCGAGTCCCAGACCGCCGTCGGGTTCTGCTGGGTCGCGGTCGAGCTCGTATTCCCGTAGTACAGGTAGATGACCGTGTCGGCCGAGGATGAGAGGGCGGGGACGTTCACCCAGGCGACGAGGCTCCCCGCCGCGTAACTCTCGTTCTGGAAGGGGATCTTCGTCGTCCCGTCCGACTGGGTGAAGAGGAGGTCGAAGCCGTCAGTCCGGGCATGGGCCGAGATGTCGGGGTCCGAGGTGAGGGTCACGAGGACCGGGAAGTTCACCTGGTCGCCCGAGACGAGGGCGTGGCTGAGGGTGATCTTTTTCCGGTACCGCCAGCTGCAGTTGTTCGCGGTCGGGTTGAAGTACCAGGCGTTCGGGTTCTGCGTGAGCGTCACGGTCCCGTACAGGTCCTGCCCGGCGACGACCGTGGAACCCCCGCCGGTCTGGTTGTACACGATGGCCACGTGCACGGGCAGGTACGGCAGGGTCCCGACGAGGGTCTTCCCCACCGAGAAGGGATCGCCGTACGGGCTCATGATGGAGAAGTAGGCGGTCGAGTCGTTCCCGTTCACGAAGACCTTGTAGGTCCCTGCATAGAGCGCGTCCCCGCCCTTGTGGTAAATGTAGACGGTCTTCGACTGGTTCGAGATGATGGCGTCGAAGACAGGGACCTTCGTGGCGGTCGGCCCCGAGAGGAGGAGCATCCCGACGAGGACGACCCCGACCATCACCATCCCGACGAGGATGATGGTGCCGATCGCCT
>DATIYO010000159.1:0-6945 GCA_035517575.1 Methanomicrobiales archaeon | reverse complement strand
ACCGAGCGGCAGCTGGAGGAGCCGCTCCAGGAGCTCGAGATGGTCCTCCTCGAGAACGACGTGGCCCTGCCCGTCGTCGACGAGATCCTCCGGCGGGTGAAGGAGGATCTTGTGGGGAAGCACCGGGGCATCGGGGAGTCGCCCGAGTCGGTGATCCTCTCGGCCCTCCGGGGCGCCATCGTCCAGGTCCTTGGTGAGGGCTTCGACCTCGCCGGCTACCTCCGCGGCCGGGAGAAGCCGGTGAAGATCCTCTTCACCGGCGTGAACGGCACGGGGAAGACCACGACCGTGGCCAAGGTCGGGGACTACCTGAAGAAGCTCGGCTTCTCGGTGGTCATCGCCTCGGGCGACACCTTCCGCGCAGGGGCCATCGAGCAGATCGCCACCCATGCCGGGCGGCTCGGGATCAAGGTCATCCAGCACAAGGCGGGCGGCGACCCCTCGGCGGTCCTCTTCGACGCCGTGGAGTACGCGGGGGCCCACAAGCTCGACGTCGTCCTCGCCGACTCGGCGGGGAGGTTCCACAACCGGGTGAACCTGATGAACCAGCTCGAGAAGATGAAGCGGGTGATGAAGCCCGACCTCGTCGTGTACGTCGACGAGGCGGTCGCGGGGAACGACGCGGTGGTCCGGGCAGCCGAGTTCGAGAAGCTCGTCGGGACCGATGCGGTGATCCTCACGAAGGCCGACATGGACATGCGGGGCGGGGCGGCCATCTCCATCGCCCACACCGTGGGAAAGCCGATCATGTTCCTCGGCACCGGCCAGGGGTACGACGACCTCGTACCTTTCTCGCCTGAAACCGTGGTGGACGAGCTCCTGGGAGGCGCCTCCTGATGCTCGACAGGCTCTCCACCTCCCTGAAGGACGCCCTGAAGAAGCTCGCGGGGAAGGCGGTCGTGGACCGGACCGCGGTCGAGGAGCTCGTCCGCGACCTCCAGCGGGCCCTCATCCAGGCCGACGTGAACGTCCGGCTCGTCCAGGGGCTTTCCCAGGCGGTGAAGACCCGGTCGCTCGACGAGCAGCCCCCGAAGGGGATGTCGGTCCGGGAGCACGTCCTCAGGATCGTGTACCAGGAGCTCCTCAGGCTCATGGGCTCGCGGGCCGAGGTCGCCCTCGGGCCCCAGCGGGTCCTCCTCGCCGGCCTCCAGGGGAGCGGGAAGACGACCACGACGGCGAAGCTCGCCCGCTTCTTCCAGAAGAAGGGCCTGAAGGTGGGGGTCATCTGCGCCGACACCTTCCGGCCGGGCGCCTTCGACCAGCTCTCGACCCTCTGCGCGAAGGTGAACGTCCCCTGCTACGGCGAGCCTGCCGAGAAGGTCGCCGAGCGGATCGTGGAGCGGGGCCTTGCCTCCCTCACCTCCTCCGAGGTCGTCCTGATCGACACCCAGGGCCGGCACGCCCTCGAGAAGGACCTGATCGACGAGATCATCAGGCTGAACGAGATCACGAAGGCCGACCACCGCTGGCTCGTCATCGACGCGGCACTCGGCCAGCAGGCCAGGGACCAGGCCCGCCGGTTCCACGAGGCGATCGGGATCGACGGGGTCATCGTCACGAAGATGGACGGGACCGCGAAGGGCGGCGGGGCCCTCTCGGCGGTCTCGGAGACCCAGAGCGGGATCGTCTTCATCGGGAGCGGCGAGACCATCGACGACCTGGAGCGGTTCGACCCCGACAGCTTCATCTCGCGGCTCCTCGGGATGGGGGACCTCAAGTCCCTCGTGGAGCGGGCCGAGGAGGCCGTCTCGGGAGAGGAGGTGGACGTGACGGGCATGCTCCGCGGGAAGTTCACCCTGCGGGACATGTACAAGCAGCTCGAGGCGGTGAGCCGCATGGGCCCCCTCAAGCAGATCATGTCCATGCTCCCCCTGGGCGGGGCCGACGTCCCGTCCGAGGCCATCGACGTCACCTCGGCGAAGATGGCCAGGTACCGGGTGATCATGGACTCGATGACCGCGGGGGAGCTCGACGACCCGAACGTCATCAGCGGCTCCCGCATCCACCGGATCGCGAAGGGGGCCGGCTCCTCGCCCGACGAGGTGCGGGAGCTCCTGAAGTACTACCGGCTCATGCAGCGGGCCCTGAAGGGGATGCGGGGGGGCAAGTTCAACCTCCAGCGGATGATGAAGCGCTTCTCCGGGATGTGAGATGCGGACCTTTGCGGTGGTGGGGCACCTCGCGCCCACGGGAGACGGGTTCACCCTCGAGGACCTGCCGGGCTCGGCGGGCAGGTTCGACGTCCTCTGCCGGTGCGTGAACGCGGCCCTCTCCCTCTCCCACGGGATCCGGCGGGGGGCCGAGGTCCACCTGCTCCTCCAAGGGCCGCCGTCGCCGCCGAAGGACCTGCTCGTAAAGGGCTCTGAGGTCAGGTCCCTCTCGCCAGACGAGCGGAGCACCGCCGCCCTGCTCCGGAAGGCGCTCGCCCTTCCCGTCGGGGAGGTATTCCGGGAGGCGAGCCCGGGCATTTTCGTCCGCCGGTGCGGGCTCGCGGGGCTCATCCGCGAAGGCAGGTTCGGGGTCCTCTCGGAGACGGGCGGGGATGCCCGCACGGTGAGGGATCTCCCCGCGGGATTCCTCCTCTCCGACCACCTGGACTTCACCGCAGAAGAGGAGCGGCTGCTCGCCGGTCTTCCCCGGATCTCGGTGGGGCCGAGGGTCCTCCACGCCGACCACGCGATCGCGGTGCTCCAGAACGAGCTGGACCGGAGGGAGGCGGGATGGAGCTAGGGGAGCAGGTGGGCAGGATCCTCGCCTACGGGGAGATCTGCGACCACTGCCTGGGGAGGTTCTTCGGCAAGCGGTCCTTCGGCCTCTCGAACGAGGACCGCGGGCACGCCCTCCGGGTCGCCCTTGCCCTCGGGGAGAACACCCCCTACCACGCCCACGAGGGGTCGTGCTGGATCTGCCACGGCCTCTTCGACGATCTCGGGACCTGGGCGGGCCGGGTGGCGGAGGCGCTCTCGGGGATCGAGCACGCGACCTTCCTCGTCGGGACCCGCGTGCCCCCCCTCATGGCAGAGAGCGAGGAGCTGGTCTGGTCCGATCTCGGGCTCACCGGCCCCGAGCCCCTCAAGTCCGAGATGAACCGCGAGGTGGGGAAGCTCGTGGCGGGGATGACCGGGAAGGCCGCGGACCTGGGCCACCCCGACGTGGTCGCCATCCTCGACCTCGCGGCGGGGGCGGTCGGGGTCGAGATCACCCCCCTCTTCTTCCGTGGCAGGTACCGGAAGCTCGAGCGGGGGATACCCCAGACCCGGTGGCCCTGCCGTGCCTGCCACGGGGCCGGCTGCGAGCGGTGCAACTTCACGGGGAAGATGTACCCCGACTCCGTCGAGGAGCTGATCGGGAGGACGGTGGCGGAGGCGTTCCGGTCGGCGGACGCCGTCCTCCATGGCGCGGGGAGGGAGGACATCGACGCGCGGATGCTCGGGACGGGCCGGCCCTTCGTGATGGAGGTCGTGGCACCCCGGGTCCGCACCCTCGACCTCCCCTCCCTCGAAGCAGAGGTAAACCGGGCCGCCGCGGGAAGGGTCGGGGTCTCCATCGGGGGCTGGGCCACGAGGGACGAGGTGGAAACCCTTAAATCGGAAAAGGCGCATAAAAAGTACAGGATCTCCGTTGAGGTTGAGGGCGGAATCGCCCGGAATGAACTCGAAACGGCCCTGGATCGCCTGAGGGGGGCGGTGATCGCGCAGCGGACACCGGCCCGGGTGGTCCACCGGAGGGCAGACAGGATACGGGAACGCCGCGTCGTCGATGCGAGGGTGGCAGGCCTGGAGGACGGCATTTTTTTCCTTGATGTCGTCGGTGAGGCAGGCCTCTACGTGAAGGAGCTCGTGTCAGGCGACGGCGGCAGGACCCGGCCGAGCCTCGCCGGTATCCTGGGGCGGCCGGCGCGGGTGATCCAGCTCGACGTCCTTGAGGTCGAGGGAAGAGGAGAGAGGGAGTAACCATGCCACACCATCACGGTCCGAGGAAGAAGACGCGCTACAAGTTCAAGAAGGGGATCCGGCGCCGGGGCATCCCCCCGGTCACGTCGGTGATCCAGAAGTTCGAGGTCGGGCAGAGGGTCCACATCGTCTGCGAGCCGAGCGTCCACGAGGGCATGCCCCACCGCAGGTTCCACGGGAAGACGGGGACCATCATCGGGCAGCGGGGCAGGGCCTGGCTCCTCCAGATCCTGGACGGGGAGACGGTGAAGACCGTCATCGCGCGACCGCAACATCTAAAAGCCCAAAGGTGAAGGTGAAGTAGCGGGAAGTGACCGGGCGATGCGGGTCAAGGGAGTACTGGGAGAGGAGAGGATCACCCTCGCGGAGCTGAAGGAGGTCCTCACCCAGGTGGCGGAGGCGAGGCAGGAGGACGCGACCGAGATGGCCTATGAGCTCCGGCGTTCCATCGACCATGCGACGCACCTCGCGAAGGGCGAACCGGAGAAGGCGGCGGCCCTCGTCGCCGACCTCCAGAAGCTCGAGAAGATGAAGCCGGACATCGCCTACCGGATCGCAAACATCATGCCCCGGACGAGGGACGAGCTCCGCTCCATCTATGCGAAGGAGCGGTTCACCCTGACGGGCGAGGAGCTCGACCAGATCCTCTCCCTCGTCGCCGATCACCTGTAGGGAGGAGAGCCCGTGAGGACCGAGAAGAAGGAGAACTACTGCATAGTGCTGGATATCCTTCAGAAGGGGCATGCCGACGACCCCAGGCCGGTCTACAAGCGGGAACCTCTCGTCCAGGCCATCGGGGTCGAGCAGTTCAAGCTCCTGGAGCTCGTCCCGAAGCCCTCCGCGGTCATCCAGATCCACGAGAAGCTCTACATCGGCGACGACGAGCGGGAGAAGGTGGAGCGGGTGAAGCGCCGGATCGGGTACGAGGAGCTCACCCCCACCGCCCGGGTCGAGGTCCCCTTCGTCGTCGAGCAGATCGTGAAGGAGAACGAGGTGCACTTCGTCCGGTTCTTCAACACCTCGGTCCCCATCACCCCGAAGCTCCACATGCTCCACCTCCTCCCCGGGATCGGGAAGAAGCTCCTCTGGGAGATCCTCGACGAGCGGCAGCGGAAGCCCTTCGAGTCCTTTACAGACATCTCCCACCGGATCAAGGCGATGCCCCACCCCGACCGGATGATCATCAACCGGGTCATCGAGGAGATCGAGGACCCCGAGACCAAGTACCGGGTCTTCACCGCGCGATGACCGCACGGCGGGACCAGCACTTCCTCGTGGACGGGCGGGCCGTCGAGCGCATCCTCTCCCTCGCGGACGTCGCGGGGAGGGTCGTCCTCGAGGTCGGGCCCGGGAAGGGGGTGCTCACGCGGGGCCTCCTCGACCGCGGCGCCGAGGTCGTGGCGGTCGAGATCGACCCGGTCCTCGTCGAGGAACTCAGGGCGGCCTTCGCCCCCGAGATCGCGGCGGGAACCCTCCACCTCATCGAGGGCGACGCGGTGAGGGTGGACCTCCCCTCCTTCGAGCTGGTCGTCTCCAACCTCCCGTACTCGATCTCCTCGCCCCTCACCTTCCGGCTCCTCGAGATCGGCTTCTCCGAGGCCGTATTGATGTACCAGGCCGAGTTCGCCGACCGGATGCTCGCCCGGGTGGGGACCCCGGCCTGCGGCCGGCTCACGGTCATGGTCCAGACCTACGCCGACGTGAAGAGGTGCTTCCCCGTCCCCCCGAACGCCTTCTCGCCCCGGCCCCAGGTCCACTCGACGGTGGTCCGGGTCATTCCCCGCGACCCGCCGTTCCCCATCGGCGACCGGCGGCACTACGCCGACGTGGTCCGGGTCCTCTTCTCCCAGAGGAGGAAGACCGTGAGGAACGGCCTCCGGTCGGGGAGGGGGATCTTCGGTGCGGACCGGGTCGAACGGATGACGGCCTCCCTCCCCCCCGGTCTCCTCGGCCTGCGCCCCGAGGCCCTCTCCCTCCGGGACTTCGCCGGGATCGCGAACGTGGTCTAGATGGACGCCGACCCCGACCAGGTCTACCCGGTCCGGGAGGACACGCAACTCCTCCTCGACGCAGCCCTCGCCGAGGCAGGGCCTTTCGACCGGGTCCTGGAGCTGGGGACCGGGAGCGGCCACGTCGCCCGGCACCTCGCCGGGAGGGTCGCCCTCGTCGTCGCCACCGACGTGAACCCCCACGCCTGCCGGCTGGCGTCGTCCCCCGGGGTGGGCATCGTCCGGGCGGACCTCACGGCCGGCATCCGGGGGCAGTTCGACCTGGTCCTCTTCAACCCGCCGTACCTGCCCACGCGGCCCTCGGAGCGGATGGAGGACTGGCTCGAGGAGGCGCTCGACGGCGGGTTGACCGGAAGGGAGGTCATCGCGCGATGTATCCCCGGCCTCGGCCGGGTTCTTGCCCCGAATGGGAGGATTCTTGTTCTCGTGTCCGGCCTGACCGGGATCGGGGAGGTGATCGACCTCTTCAGGGATGCCGGGTTCCCGGCCGCGATCTTTCGGAGGACCGTTATCGAGGGAGAGGAGCTGGTCGTCCTGAGGGCGATGCGGCCGGGAGAGGGGCCGGCCACCTCGTGAAGGACGGGGGACCCCGTCGCGCCGGCACTCCGATCTGCTCCGGGGCGAAGCCTCGTCGCCGATTCACGACGGGGGCCGAAGTCGTCCCGGGTCAATTCACAAGCTCTAAATAGAAAACCGGTTTTTTGTTTAGAACCGAACAATAACATATAAGGATTTCCATAAACGGAAATCTCTTTTTCACTGGATTTTATAAATAAGTCCTATACGGAAACATTTAAGGGATCGGAGGCCGGTAAAGACGTTTACATCACCCATCAGGAGGGGAGCAGTGAATGAGAAAATATCTTTTAGTTTGTACCTTCGCGGTTTTTGCGGCCCTGATCCTCGTGCAGGGGGTCTCTGCCGCCCAGACCTATACGTTCGTCACCGCGTGGGGTGAGCGAGGCTCGGGCAACGGGCAGTTC
>DATIYO010000158.1:0-3357 GCA_035517575.1 Methanomicrobiales archaeon | reverse complement strand
CGGCCGAAGGCCCCGCTCCCCGATATCGGGTCCCCTCGCCGAAGGATTTTTCCTCCCGGATGTGCGGGCAAAGGTGGTTGATCGGAACACAAGTAATTTTGTCTTAACGAAAGTGGGGCTGGGTAAAAACCCACGGATTCGCGAGATTTCCTGAAAAAACGCGCCAGACGGAACTTTTTCGAAACCTTTAACTAAACTCTCACCAATCCTAGGATGAACCGCAAACGGTTTAATTTGCTCTCGTGCAGATGCACGCAGGGAGGATGCTGAATGGTTGAAAACATTGTCATTGGCATCGGAATCACTGCATTTGCCGGTGCCCTGGCAAGCGTTGCCGGAGCTGCGGAGGACGTGGAGTCCGATATCGGGTCACAGGGTGACCCGAACTCGCAGGTCCAGCTCGCACCACAGATGGGGTATATCCACCGTATCTTCAATAAGGCTGTATCCGGTGAGCCCCCTGCCTATGGCCTGTGGGTTGCCCTCGGTGCAGGGCTTGCCGCGGCGTTCCTGCAGATAAACGTGAATCCGATACTTGCACTCGCGCTTGGTTGCGCCATTGCCACCCTGGTTCAGGGCATCTACGCGACCACGGCGTACCTGGGGAGGATCGCAAGCCTCGCCAAGTTCGGACAGCCGGTGTACGTCGACATCCTCAAGTCGATGACCACCGTGACCATGGCCCATGCCTTCATCGCCATCTTCGCCTCGGTGACGATGTGCTACCTGATGAACGCGGCACTCGGCCACCCGTTCCCGCTCGCCCTCCTCGGCCTCGTCTGGGGGATCGCCCTCGGAGCCGCCGGGTCTGCGACAGGAAACCCGTACTACGGGAAGGAACGGCAGTACCAGAACCAGAAGTTCGGCGCCGGCGTGCCGGTGGCCGCTTCGGGGAACATCATCCGGTACGCGGAAGCCGGCGAGAGGAACTCCCTCGACAACGGCTGGTTCACGGCAAAGCTCGGCGGCCCGTGGTCGGGGATCTGCTTCGGCCTCATCGTCTTCCTCGAGCTCTGGAGGACGGTCCTCTTCGAGCCCTTCTGGGCCGGCTGGGGGGCAATCTTCGTCGGTCTCATCCTGATCCTCATCTTCACGTTCATCGACCGGTATGCTGAGGTCTGGGCGCGGGAGACCTTCGGACCCTATGCAAAGCCTGAGGGGGCGGCGAAATGACCGTCACACCCAAGCCCACCGGTGGCGTCGGGATGAACCCGGTCGCAAACGCCCTCTCGATCATTCTCCTCATCGCGATACTCGGGGCGGCATTCATCCTCTTCGGATGGAACACTCTCGTCTTCAAGGCGCTCGTCGCCGTGATCATCGGCGGGGTGCTGGTCGGGTTCGGCGTGCACTTCGTCCCCGTCGGCGGCGCACCCGCTGCCATGGGACAGGCCCCGGGGATCGCGACAGGCGTCGCGATGCTCGCTGCCGGTGCAGGCCTTGCCGGTCTCTTCGGCGGAGCCTTCGCGGTCCCTCTCGGGCTCGTGACGGCGATCGTCGCGGGGGGTATCGGCGGGGCGCTCCTGATGGCCATCACCTGCCTCTTCGTCACCCTCATCTACACGTACGGGATGGGGATCCCCTCTGCCTCGGGTAAGGTCAAGGTCGACCCGATCACGGGCGATTCCATGCCCGAGTTCAAGTCCCAGGGGACAGAAGGCCACGGGCTCCCGTTCTCCTCCTTCGCCGGCGGGGTCATCGGGGGGTTCCTGGGAGGCTTCGGGGGGACGCTCATCTACTACGCGCTCCTGAAGGTGTACGAGGACAAGCTCCCGGCGCTCCTGTCGGCATCGTCTGCGACAGCGGTCGCCCCGGTCGCGGTCTCCCTCGCGGGGATCTTCGCGGTCGCGATGTTCCTCGTGAACGCGGTGCTCGCCGCGTACAACATCACGGGCACCACCGAGGGGTTCCATGACCCGAAGTTTGCACGGTTCCCGCGGGCGATCTTCGCGACCCTCGCGGCTTCCGCCGTCTGCGGTATCGTGGCGATCCTGGTCGCCGCACTGTGAGGTGAGTCATGACTGTCAAAGTTGAAGTTAAGGAAGGCGCGACTCCCCACAACACCATCATGTGGACCGGCCTCATCGCGGCCCTCGTCTGTATCTACCTGGGGGCAGGCCTGAACCTCGCGTTCAATGCCTTCACCTTCTCGTTCTTCGGGGGCCTCGCGGCGGTCGCCGCCATCTGGTGGGGGAGTAACACGATCAAGACCCTCTGTTCCTATGGTATCGGGACGGGGGTACCCTCGGTAGGGATGATCTCCCTCGGGTCCGGGGTCATCGCCATGCTCATCGCGACCAGGTTCTCCTGGTACCTCGCACCCATCGTCCTCGTGATCGTCGCCCTCATCATCGGCGCTATCATCGGGTACATCGCGAACGACGTGATCATGATGAAGATCCCGGTGATGCGGCGGTCCATGACCGAGGTCGCGATCATCGGCGGCCTGATGCTCATGGGATTCGCCCAGATGGCGACCTCGGGCTACTCGCTCGTGAAGCTGGTATCGACCCAGACGAGCCTGCTCGGGCTCCCCGTGGCCGGCTATGCCGGTTCGTTCATCGGGGCATCCATCATCGCCGTGGCATTCATCCTGGGCGCGATCGCGGTCCAGCACCCGTTCAATGCGACCCTGGGGCCGAGCTGGCAGCAGGACCGTATGCTCATGCTGGCACTCGAGTGCGGGTTCCTCTCCATGATCCCGGTCGCGTTCATGTCGATCGCGTACCTCAGCCTGCCTGCCGTCATCGTCTCGATCGTCGTCTCGGTGGCCGGCTGGTTCTACACGTTCAACCAGTACGTGTGCCTCTCGAAGAGGGACGCGGCCGCATGGCTCGATGCAAAACCCATCAGGGAGCCGGAGGGACACTGATATGGGATTCATTCTCGCACTGCCCGAGTACGGGCTTGTGGTCGATCCCCTCGTCGGGGTCCTCTCCTCGGCCGGCGAGTCGCTCCAGCCGGTCATCGACAAGGTGGCCGTGCTCGAGACCGTCGCCGACGACCTGGTGAACATGCTCTCAGGCGAAGGGAACTTCCTCTCGTCGTTCCCCGGGAGAGAGAAGGTACTGCCGGTTGCCGGTGGCATCAGTGCCTTCTGGTACGGACTCGCTGTCGGACTCTTCATCGCGGGGGTAGTTGCCCTGCAGTTCGTGAGGTGAGGAGACTATGGCAGAGAAGAAATCAGCAGCAAGCGGATGGCCCATATCCAAGGGGGACTTCATCAGCGGCGATGCCAGCAGCTGCGTCGCGGTCGTCACCATGGGCTCCCACCTCGATGAGAAGGGGATCTGTGACGCCGGCGCCGCGATCTGCGGCTCCTGCAAGACCGAGAACCTCGGCCTCGAGAAGGTCATC
>DATIYO010000157.1:0-6898 GCA_035517575.1 Methanomicrobiales archaeon | reverse complement strand
GGGCTCCTTTGCGACGGGGACGAAGGAAAGGCCGAAGGACTTCGCGGCCGAGTACACGCCGAGGCCGGCGTCCGCCTCGCCCGTCTTCACCGCGAGGGCGACCGCGAGGTGGGTGGTCAGCTCGCGGTCGTACCCCTGGATCGAGTCCTGCGGGATCCCCTCGTCGGAGAGAAGGTGGTCGAGCAGGATCCGGGTGCCCGACCCCTTCTGTCGGTTGACGAAACGCACCTTCGGGAGGTCCTCGAGGCCGAGCCCGTCGCGGGAGATGACCCCCTGCTCCCGGCCCGCGAGGCAGAAGATGACGAGCCCCTCGCCCGGGAGGTGCCGGCAGAGGTACGGGAGGTTGTACGACCCGTCTTCAGCGAGGAGGTGCATCGGCGCCCCGTGGCAGACCTTCTTCTTCAGGGCGAGGAGGCCGCCCATGGACCCCAGGTGGGCGGAGTGGAGGGTGACCCCCGCCCGCGCCAGTTCGTCGGCGAGGTAGTCGAGGGCGGGGTCATGGCTCCCCGTGAGGAGGAGGGCCTGGCCGGCCTCCCGAACCGGTACCGTGAGCCGTGCCTCGATCTCCTCCCCTGCCTCCACCCCTTCGCTCTCCGCGCTCACGGCGAGGTACGCGTTGGCCCGCACCCCGCTCATCTGGACCCCCGCGCCCCGCCCCTGCGGGACCGCCACCCACCGGCCCCCGATCTCCCCCACCGAGAGGAAGACGAACTCCTCCACCCCCGGCTCGGAGGCGAGGGTCGAGGCGAGGACGGCGGGCACCTTCTCCCCCTCTTCGACGGGGAGCCCGTACCGGGCGAGGAGGGGGGCGACGATCTCCCTGAGCACGGTGACCGCAGAGAGGGGGTAACCCGGGAGGCCGATGACCGGCTTCCCCGCGACCCTGCCGAGGATGACCGGCTTCCCCGGCTTCATCGCGACCCCGTGGACGAGCACCTCCCCGAGGCCGGCGATGACATCCGCCGTGTAATCCCGGGTGCCGGCCGAGGAACCGGCGGAGATGATCACGAGGTCGTTCTCCGCCGTGGCATCGGCGAGCCGCGAGCGGATGAGGGCGGGGTCGTCGGGGGTGAGGGGGGAACGCGTGCACCGTGCCCCCATCTTCCCGAGCCAGGCCGCCGCCATGACCGTGTTGGACTCGACGACCTGGCCGGGGCGCGGCCGCTCGCCCGCGGGGACGAGCTCGCTCCCCGTGGGGATGAGCCCGACCCTCACCGTGATCACGTCAACTTCGGTGATCCCGTAGGCAGCGAGGGCCCCGACCTCGTTCGGCCGGATCCGGTGCCGCGAGGGGAGGATCATCTCGGTCTCGCCGATGTCCTCCCCGACGGGGCGCACGTGCTGCCAGGGGGAGGCGGGCTTCCGGATGGTGAACCGGTCGCCGTCGACCCTTACCTCCTCGATCATGATGACCGCGTCGCAGCCCCCGGGGAGGAGGTTCCCCGTGTTCACCCGCCCGGCACCCCGGAGGGTGACCGGGCGCTGCTCGCCCGCCCCGTAGGTCTCCTCGGCGAGGACCGCGATCCCGTCCATCGCCGCGAGGTGGGCCCCGGGCACGGAGAACCGGGCGAAGATGGGGGAGGCGGTCACCCTCCCCGCGGCGTCCCCGACGGGGACCCGCTCGGTGGAGGGAAGAAAGGCGAAGGAACTGCCCAGGATCCCGCGCGCCTCGGCGAGGGAGACCAGGGAGAGGTACCGCTTCACCACAGGGTCACCTCGACGGTCTCGCCGGCCTCGAACCCCTCCCGCCCGGCCGGGACCTGGACCAGGCCGTCGCTCCCCGCGAAGGTGTTCAGGAGGCCGCTCTTCCCGAAGCACGGGAAGACCCTGCCGTCCCTGACCCTGACCCGGACGAACTCGGTGCGCCCCTTCTGGGAGGGGATGTTCTCGGCGAGGACCGCCCGGAGCCGCCTCTCCCCGGCCGGCGACCCGGACATCGCCGCGAGGAGCGGCCGGCCGAGGGCGTGGAGGATGACGTATGCCGAGGCAGGGTGGCCGGGGAGCCCGATGACCGGCCTTCCGCCTGCCCTCCCGATGATGGTAGGCTTCCCGGGCGCTATCGCGATCCCGTGGACGAGCACCTCGCCCTTTTCGGCGACTATCGACGCCGCGAGGTCGCGGGTGTCCTTGGACGACCCCCCCGAGATGAGGACCGCGTCGCACTCCCGGATAGCCCGGTCGAGGGCATCCCCCAGGGCGTCGCGGTCGTCGCGGATGATCCCGTACGGCCTCGCCACGCATCCCACGGCCTCCACGAAGGCCGCGCACATGGGGCCGTTCGCGTCCCTCACCTGGCCGGGGCCCGGCGTGTCGCGGACCGGGACGAGCTCGTTCCCCGTGGAGAGGATCCCGATGACCGGCTTCCGGTACACCGGCACCCCTTCGAATCCCGTTGCGGCGAGGATCCCGACCTCCCGGGGAGAGATGATCCTCCCCCGCGGGAGGACCAGGGACCCCTTCGGGAAGTCCTCGTCCCCGAGGATGACGTTCTCGCCGGGCGCGACGGGCCGCTTCACCAGGATCTCGTCGCCGATCTGCTCGGTGTACTCGATCATCACCGCGGCGTCGGCGCCGGCGGGGAGCATCGCGCCGGTGGGGATGTACATCGCCTCCCCGGGTCGGATTGGCTTTCCCGGGGGCGAGCCCATGGTGAGCTCGCCGGCCATCTGCAGGATGGCCGGTATCGCCTCTCCCGCACCCGTGGTATCCGCGGCCCGGACCGCGTACCCGTCAACCGTCGTGCGGGCGAAGCCGGGGATGTCCTGACGGGCATGCAGGTCGCGGGCCAGGACGCGGCCGAGCGCCCCCGCGAGGGGGACCTCCTCTTCCCCGGGCGGGGGAGCGACCTCCCGGACGACCCGCAGGGCTTCCTCGAGCGAGACGACCTGGAGGAAGAGGCTCATCGGAAGCAGCCCAGCTGGCACTTCCGGATCTTGATCCGGTTCTCGTTGCAGTACCGGGCGATCTCCATCTTGGGGATCCCGTACTTCTCGGAGATCTCGAAGGCCTTCGGGCAGGGGAGCTCCTTCCCGACGCCGGACTCGGCGAACGCTTTCTCTATGACGGCATCGTCCATGGTAACAATCATTCCCTTCCCCTCACATAGTATTTCCCATCGGTGGACCATGCGGGAGGCCAGGGTCGCGGTCCTTAACTCGGCGCAGGACGAGGCGGGGAGGAACATCCGCCGGCACATGGAGGAGGTCCTCGCTCAGCCGGACTATGGGGGAGTGACCTGGGGAGGGCGGCCCGTCTCCTTCGGGTTCCACGAGGTGGACGGCCGGCTGATCCACGCGGACGGGGTGGACGCGGAGTACGCGTCTGACCTGGTCCTCTTCATCTCCCGGCACACGAGCCGCGAGCCGTCTCCCGTCCTGACCGTCCATGTCACGGGAAACCTCGCGGCCGCGGAGCTTGGCGGGAAGCCCCGCTCGCTCGCGCCTGCATGTCCGCCGGTCATGCAGGCGGTCCTCGCCGAACTCCGGACCCGGGCGCCCCCCGGGTACGAGGTCTCGTACGAGGTGACGCACCATGGCCCGACGGAACTCTCGACCCCGTCCTTCTTCGTCGAGATCGGGTCCACGGCCACGGAGTGGGCGGACCCCCGCGCCGGAAAGGCCGTCGCCGAGAGCATCCTCGCGGCCAGGCCTGTCGAAAACCCGGTCAACCTGATCGGCTTCGGGGGGAACCACTATGCCGCACGCCAGACAGAGATCGCGTGCAGCTCCCGGGGCGCCTTCGGGCACATCGCCCACAGCCGCGAGGTCGGGGCCCTCGACGGGGAGATGGCCGCGATGATGCGGGACCGGAGCAGGGCCGCCGCCGCGTACGTCGACCGGAAGGCTCTCACCGCACCCGACCTCGCGAAGGTGGAGAGCCTGCTCGCGGGCATCGGCCTCCCCGTCCTCTCCGAGGGCGAGATCCTCTCCCTCGGGCAGATGGAATGGGAATCGTTCCTCGCCGTCCGCACCCTCGCCCTGGCCGCGGTCCCCGGATCCCGCTGCCACCCCCACGCCGTCACCGCCATTGGGAAACCGGTCTTCGTCGACCTGGACCCGGAGCTCCTCTCCGAGGCCCTGAAATCCGACGAGGCGGTCCTCGTCGCCGGCCTGGACGGCCTCCCCGTCGTCCACCTCTCGGGCAGGGGACGGGCGGTGCTCCCGCGCTTCATCACGGATGAGACGGGGCGGGATCGCGCCATCCATGGGTTAATAAACCTGTGTGTGAAAATCATTATTGAACGTCAGGATGCGGCTGTTGAAGGTGATCGCCTGATTATCAGGAGGTTCCGCTTCGACCCCGGGAAGGCACATGAGCTCGGGGTCCCGAGGGGGCCTCTCTTCGGCAGGTTGTCGGCAGGCGAGGCGATCGACCTCGGCGGGAGGGTCATCACCCCCTCCATGGTCCGGACAGCCAGTATCACAGCGATTCACATCCCGGGGTTGGAGTCGTACCTATGAAGTCCATCATCGACGAGGCACTTTCAAGGGGAGAGGAGGAGCAGAAGGCAATCGCGTCCGCCGCACCGCCGCCGGCGATACCCCTGCCCCCGCCCCAGGCCGATAAGGAGCTCGAGGAGGTCCTCTCCCAGCTGAAGACCGAGATCGCGGTCATCGGCTGCGGAGGGAGCGGGTCCAACACCATCTCCCGCATGATGGAGGAGGGGATCCACGGCGCCCGGCTCATCGCGATGAACACCGACGCCCAGCACCTGATCCGCACCCAGGCCCAGTACCGGATCCTCCTCGGCCGGCAGCGGACGAGGGGGCTCGGGGCGGGCTCCATCCCCCAGGTGGGGGAGGAGGCGGCCGTCGAGTCGGTGGAGGAGATCAAGAAGCATGTCGCGGGCTGCGACATGGTCTTCCTCACCACCGGCCTCGGCGGCGGGACGGGCACCGGCGCGGCGCCGGTGGTGGCGAAGGCCGCCCGGGAGCAGGGCGCCCTCACCATCGCCGTCGTCACCCTGCCCTTCACGGCCGAGGGCTCCATCCGGCGGGAGAACGCCGAGGCAGGCCTCGAACGGCTCCGGGACATCGCCGACACCGTGATCGTCGTCCCGAACGACCGGCTCCTCGAGGTCGTCCCGAGGCTCCCCCTCTACGCGGCCTTCAAGGTGGCCGACGAGGTGCTCATGCGGGCGGTGAAGGGGATCACCGAGCTCATCACCCTCCCGGGCCTCGTGAACCTGGACTTCGCCGACGTGCGGACCGTGATGGAGCGGGGCGGCGTCGCGATGATCGGGATGGGCGAGTCCGATGCCGAGGACAAGGCGGCCGACTCGGTGAAGAAGGCGCTCCGGTCCCCGCTCCTCGACGTGGACATCTCGGGGGCGACCGCGGCCCTCGTGAACGTCGTCGGCGGGCCGGACATGACCATCGCCGAGGCCGAGGGGGTCGTCCAGGAGGTCTTCGACCGCGTGGACCCGAACGCCCGGATCATCTGGGGCGCGATGGTCGACCCGACCATGCAGCACCGGATGCGGACGATGCTCGTCGTGACGGGCGTCCACTCCCCCCAGATCTATGGCAGGTCCGAGAAGGAGGCGCCCCGCAAGGTCGCCCGACACTTTGAAATAGACTTCATGAAGTAATATAGGGAATACAACTGAGGAATCCATGGCGTTCAAGATCGAGGAAGAGCTCTTCCACAAGTACTGGCGTGTCATCAAGCTCGCGCGGACCCCGACCCGGGAGGAATTCCAGAAGATCGCCATCGTCGCGGCGGCGGGCATCATCCTCATCGGGCTCATCGGCTTCCTGATCCTCACCTTCATGGACGTCCTCCCGCACTGAAGAAGGGGTTTACATGACCGACGAGGCAGCACAGCCCCCCCAGGCACCGGTTCCCCCGGCGGCGCCCTCCGAGACCGCGGGGAACCCCGCGACGGCGGGGAACAGGATCTTTGCCATCAAGACGACGGCGAAGCAGGAGCGGGCCGTCGCGGACAGCATCAAGAAGGCGGTGGAGACCCAGACCGACATCAAGGTGGTCGCGATCATCGTCCCCGACGAGCTCCGCGGCTACGTCCTCGTGGAGACCCCCGAGAGCCATGCCAGGATCGAGCAGCTCGTGGAGATGATCCCCCACGCGCGCGCCGTGGTGAAGGGGGAGACGAAGATCGAGGAGGTGGCCCACTTCCTGGTGCCGAAGCCGGTCGTCTCGGGGATCGAGGAGGGGACCATCGTCGAGCTCATCGCGGGCCCCTTCAAGGGCGAGAAGGCCGTGGTGAAGCGGGTGGACCTGGGGAAGGAGGAGATCACCGTCGAGCTCTACGAGTCGGTGGTCCCCATCCCCATCACCGTCCGCGGCGACCATGTGAGAGTCGTCGAAAAGGTCGAGGACCAGTAGGTCCGAGACTGGAGCGAAACCCGAAGGATTTTGCGAGGGGAGAGGACCAGTAGGTCCGAGACTGGAGCGAAACCCGAAGGATTTTGCGACGGTCGAAGACCAATAATGGTCTTCGACTGGAGGGACGACGTGAGGAGTTCCGCCTTGGTGGAGGACCAACAGGTCCGAGACTCGAGTGACCCTCTCCCGTTGGTCGCACCCCGCCTGATGCGGGTCGCGACTTCGTCGCGGCTACTCGTCGCGGCACTCCCATTCCCAACGACTGACGTCCCTGGACTCCTGTTCCCTGGGAACCGTCGTCCCTTCGGGAACGGTCGTCGTCGCTCGAGGTCGGGTTCTGATGAACCCTCCGGGTCGCACCCCGCCTGCGGGCGGGTCGCTCCAAGTCGGGTTCTGATGAACCCTCCCTCCATCGCGACTTCGCCGCGACTACTCGTCGCGGCACTCCCATTCCCAGCGACTGACGTCCCTGGACTCCTGTTCCCTGGGAACAGTCGTCCCTTCGGGAATGGTCGTCGTCGCTCCAGGTCGGTTCCTGACGGAACCTCCC
>DATIYO010000156.1:0-3368 GCA_035517575.1 Methanomicrobiales archaeon | reverse complement strand
TTCCTCAGGTCGCCCACGACCTTCCGCCGGAAGCCCTCGCTCCGCATGAGGGGCGAGAGGATGGCGTTCGCGACCCGGGTCTTCAGGTCCCGCTGGGGGAAGTCGAAGAGCCCGTGGGCGCGGTAGTACCGGTAGTCGGCCTGGAAGGGGACCCGCATCCCGCCGTAGATGTTGTCCCGGAAGATCTTGTGGCCGCCGACGGCATAGAAGGTGCGCGGGGGGAGGTACCCCGATGCCGAGCATGACGCGAGCCGGCGGGCCAGGGCGTCGAGGAGGCCGTCGAGCTCCCCCGAGCTCCCCGCCTCGTCGGTGACGAAGAGGGCGTGGCACCCGCCGTTGTCTGCCCAGGCCGAGAGCGCCTCGCGCAGGTGGGGGACCTGCCCGAGGGGCCCCGAGACCACGAACCCGACCTGCTTTCCCGCGAGGCCGGGGACATGCCCCTTGAAGAAGCTCCGGTCAAAGAACCGCTTCCATGCCGAGGAGAGGTACCGGTCACGGACGGCGCCCGCCATGAGGATGATGTCCGCCGGCTGGAGCCTCCCCCGGTAGAAGTCGATGAACCCGTCGTGGTACACGCAGGTGTTGTCGTACCCGCACCGGATGCACCCGAGGCACCCCCCGCGGATGTCCACGTCGGCGAGGCTGAGCAGCTCGACGTCGCCCGCGAAGGCCGCCTTCAGCCGGGCGACCATCTTCCCGAGGTTGCCCGGGGGGTCCCGGGCATCGGTGAGGATGACGACTTTCTTCCCGCCGGTCCCGACCGGCTCCGGCGGGGCGCCGGGCTCGTAGGCGAGGGAAGGCCAGGCGAGCGGGGGATGCTCGCGCTGGACGGGGGTCCCGTCGCGGGCCAGGGCGAGGACCTGCCGCATGAAGTTCTCCAGTCGCGCCCGCTCCTCCTCCTCCAGGAGGTCCCTCATCCCGGCCGAGTAGAAGCCGGCGAACCTCGTGCCGAGGTCGTCGCAGATGGCGTGCAGGTACGCGTGGGCCGTCTGGTCGAAGTAGTGGATCGAGGTGGAGAGGGAGGCCGCGTACTTCCCTGCGAAGGCGTCCCCCGCGTCCCGCTCGAAGACGAGCTCGATGAACCGCTTGTACTGGGAGGGCACGAGGAGGACGTAGAGCGGGAAGGCCCAGAGGACGAGGTCCGCGGACCGCACGCTCCCGACGGCCGCGTCCCAGGCCGCGGGGTCCCGCTCCAGCCGGCCGATCTCATGGGCCACGTCGAGGACCTGGAAGGCGAGGTCCGGGAATTTCTTCGTGAGGTAGGCGACGTACTGCATCGTGACGCTCACCCCGCCCTTCGGGCTCCCGTTCAGGACGACGACCTTCATGAGCCCCCCCTCACTCGTCCCCGGGCTTTGCCGAGGACTCGAGGATCATCCGGGCAAACTCCTGGAGGGCCTCGGCCTTCACGAGGGCGAGCCCGCGCTCCAGGTCCCCGAGGACGAGGAGGAGGTCCCCGGGCTCGATCCCGAAGATCTCCCTCGCCTCCTTGGGGATGACGATCTGCCCCCGCTCCCCGACCTTCACGCTCCCGAAGATGTGCTTCGTCTTCTCCCGCCTCGGGGCGACGAGCGTGTCCACCAGGTCTTCCTTCACCTTTTTCATACTTTTCACACTTATATGATTATCCGTATTTATATGTTTTGAAAGAATACCCGGGCGGGACCTCTCCAAAGCCGGGGCTCATGGATGATGGTCCTCTGCGGAACCGGGCGCGACTTCGGGTTCTCTCGAACCCTCACTGGTCGGGTTCTTCGTGAAAACTTCCCGGGTCGCACCTCGCCTGATGGCGGTGCTCCAGGTCGGGTTCTCTCGAACCCTCCCTCCTCGAAAAAAAGGTTTAGATGAGTTTCTGGATGGGGTGCGCCTGCCCCTCGGCGACATCGATCCCGAGTGACCGGACCGCCTCGAGCGTCACGATGTCCATGTACGCCTGCGAGGTGATCATCGGCTCCACGTTCTCGATGGGCCCGTACATGATCAGGTTGGCACCGAGGGTGGAGGCCACGAGGTTGCACCCGATATCGGGGGCTGACCATGCCGCCTGCTTGATCCCCTCCATGCCGCCCAGGTAGTGGTGGGCCATCTGCTCGAGGAGAGCCGGCTTGCCCTCGTACCCCTTCGCGAGGAGCGAGGGGGTCTTTGAGGTGCCCTTCCAGCGGCGCAGCCATGTCCAGGCGACGGTCATGTTGTGGTACGCGCCGCCCGTCGGGTAGCCGAATATGGCCTTGCAGGCCAGGATCTCACGGTAGGCGCTCCCGGACCCGAGGCCCAGGGGGGTTGCCGCCGTGTCGAGGATCGGGCGCTTGATCCCGCATTCCTCGGCGATCTGGAGCATGCCCTTCGCCTGCCCCGCGACACCGCCCTCGGCGAGCACCTTCTGCCGCCCGGCGACCGAGGGGTCGGCGGGGTTGAAGGCGAGCACGATGGCCGAGTCCACGTCGCTGTTCTTCAGGGCGTCGATGTTTGCCTGCGCGATGGACCCGTTGATGGAGTTGTAGATCGCCCGGTGGGCGAGCCCGACCTCGGTGACGTACTTGCATGCTCCTGCAAGGACGGACGGCACCGAGGAGTCCATCAGGAAGGCCGTCTTCTTGTCGATGCCATCGAACCACTCGATGTACTTCTCCATCGCCGGCCCGGATTCGGCCAGGATCTGGATGAAGTGGGGGATGTTCACCGTGTCAGACAGCTCCTGGCAGCGGGCCCAGAGGGCCTCCGCCTTCGGCTTGTCGATCTTTCCCGTCTTGTCGTCGAGCACGATCTCGTGCTTGTTGTAGAAGATGGACGCCGCGAGCACCGTGGGGTACTGGCCAGGCTGTCCACCGAGCTTGGTCCCGTTGAAGTCCCAGACCTGCTGTTCCTTCTCGAATTTGAACATTTTTTCTTCACCTCCAAACGCTCAGATGAACCGCAGGATGTTCAGGAGATAGAATATCACCAGTCCTGCTACCAGTCCATAGAGTATCCCGATGTCCCGTCCGATCTTCCTGCCAACCCGCTGCGCGACCTCCGCGTCGGTGAACTCGATCTTCTTCTCGATCGCGTCGAGCCGCTTCTCGATCTCGAGGAACTGCGGGTTCACACCGGCGGCAGCCACCTCTCCGGCCCCGCCGGCCTCCTTGACCTGGACGACCAAGGCGTCCGCGGGGAAGGCACCGGGGTCCTGGGACTTGAGTTCGGCGATCTTGGCCTTGATGGCTCCGTTGTCCTCGGTCTCCATGATATCGACGATCTTGACCTGCTCCTGGAAGCGCTTGATGGCGTCGTCCTTGAGGTTCTCGATGAAGGGGATGGCGCCCTCGGCCTTGACGACCCGGCCCTCCTTCACGCCGTTCGCGTGGAGGGCCTTGAAGGTCTGTCCCGAG